>NZ_JBTNDD010000010.1:0-151047 GCF_054511195.1 Arthrobacter sp. Sr33
CACCCGCCCCCTCCCACCCCCCCCCGCTGTTGTTTGGTCTTCCCACGGGTCTTGTGGCACACGGCCAACGCCGTTAAGGCTGGTGGCACAATGAGTGCCATGACGGCAATTATGCTCGGCTGGAATCCCGATCTGCGGGAGGGGTGGCAGTTCGCCTACTCTGCGGCGCAGGATGCCGTGCACGACGCCGGATTCGCTTCCGTTCGGTGGCCGGCCGTCGTTCCGCCCGTTCCCCCTGGCTCTGATGTCTGGCTGGTTCTGCAGGGCGCCAACGAACGGGGCCTGTTCGGTCACGGGACTGTCGTCACGACGCCCGACGACGGCGGACTCCTCACCCTCGACGTCGACCTCCTGCTCCCCCGCGGCGAACACATCCCCGAGGCAGCGCTGTTCGGTCGCGTGCCGGGCCTCCCTCTCGACGATGGCGCGGCCGTTCTCTCCGTCGACCATGAGCAGCTCCTGCGCGCTGTGTGGGCCGACCATGCGCCGTCGTCGGAGCCTCATCCCGTCGACCCGACCGCTGGCACACTTCCCGCCAGCGCCCTGCTGCGAAGCCGCGTCAACCGCTACGAGCACGACCCCGAAGCTCACCGTCAAAGCATCGCCCACCATGGCAGCAGCTGTGCCGTCTGCCGCTTCAACTTCGAGGAGACCTACGGCGCCCTTGGTGCTGGCTTCATCCAGGTCCACCACATCGTGCCCGGCTCGCAACTGACCGCCGACTATGTGCTGGATCCATTGACCGATTTGGTTCCGATGTGCGCCAACTGCCATGCAATGGCGCATCGCCGGGTGCCGAATCCCTATTCACCAGCCGAGCTTCGCCGGCTGCTCCGTGGCTCGACATCCCTGCGGGGCGCGGTCGTCAGTCCTGAGGAGTTGCTGTCTCAAGCCGACGCGCAGCGGATCCTGGGACCCGCAGACTAGTTGAGTCCGATTTAAATGGTGCATGCACTGCATGCAATGGATGCACTGCTTGCACTGCATCCATTGCATGCACGTTTTAAATCGGGACCCCGAGGGTCTCGGTGCCTAGTTAATCTTTGCTACCCAGCACCAGGGCTCACCGTCTGGTTGGTGATTGTCGGATCGGGTTGCGGTTGGATTACCTGCGATTGGACCAGTCCACTCAGAAGGTTAACGGTGATGGCTAACGCCAGGGCAATTCCTGCCAGCCGTACGGATACTCCCAGGCAGCCATACCCCTTCGTCCCTTTCGTGGATTTACCCGATCGGCGATACGGACCCGCGGCCCGTGAGCGTCCGGAGTTGCCGGAGTTGCCGGAGTTGGCGGAGCCATTTGTCCGCGCAGACTGCTCAACCGGGATAGGGCCGGAGCGGCCCGGACCTGTCCGACGTCGGCGCAAGGTGGAGACGGCAGCATCCTCGGCTCCGGCCCCTGCGGTTGTCAGCAGCACAGGGCTCGTGTCTCCGGCCAGCAGTCGTGAGAGATATTGGTGAATGGCGCTGACAAACTCCGGTTCCAAAACTCTCGGGAGAGCCTCAACAGACGGTGCGATTGTGTTCAGCCCCTCAATCCGCACACCCGAAGCGGTCACTCCTTTCAGATCCGGCTGACCGACCAGACAAATCCACGTCTCTGTGCTGGGGTTCGAGCAGGGCTGCGATAGCACTCGCTTGCTCCAGGGCAGCCGCCGACTCTTTGACCCGGAGGTACCCATTCTGGGCCAGTTCTCCGCGCCGCAGATGAACGTCTCCGGCCCAATTCTTTGCATCGATCACCAGCACCCCGCCGGGCCCAACAATTACGTGGTCAAGATTGGCTTTTGGTCTACCCGGCCAGTGCAAATCGCGGAGCACAAGCCAGCCCTGGCTTTCAAGCAGGTCAAGGCGGTCTGCCACCAGCAATTCCCCAGCAGCCCCGGCGTTCCAGGCCCGGTGCGTCCGTTCGGCGTGCTGAAGCTGGCTCTGCAACCGAGCCACGGTTTCAGTAGCCTGCGCCAGCTCATTCTGAAGGCGCACCACCCGCTGCGACGCCCGCCGCGCCTGTTCAGCAGCACCCGCACCAGCAGTCATATCTCTCCCCCGTAAGACTCTCGACCTAGCCTAGATTGGCGACCTGCCTCGGAGGTGCAATATTCGCTCAGGAGTGCGTCAGGAATTCAGTAACTTGACTAGGCCGTCGGGCGAAGCTTCGCGACATCCCGGCGCCGACCCGGGAAACGGATGATGCCGGTGGCCAAGGCCGCCAACCAGACGGACAAGCCCCCGATTGCAAGGCCTGCCGGAACGTCGAGGATGTAGTGCCAACCGAAATACACGGTCGCCAGGGCGGTCAGCGCAACGTAGGCCCACATCAACCATCGAACCGGCCTGGGCAAGCGGACTAGCTGCGCCATCAAGGCCGCCGTGAACACGATTGACACATGCAGGGACGCGAACGCCGCAATGCCCTGGACCGATTCCGTCGCATGGGGATCGACAAGGACGGCTAGCCGGTTGTCGTAGAGCGAATCCTGCAAGTCCGACGTCGCGGTGACCGGCAGGTCGGTGAAGGACGACTCCTCTACGTAGATCGGGCCCAAGGACGGAAGCAGATAGTAGGCGGCCGTGCCGAGAATCCAGTTGAAACAGAGAGCGCTCACATACCAGGCTCCGCGGGAAAGGTCGTCGGACCAGACCATCGCGACGGCAAGCGACACGGGGACAAAAATCAGGAACGACACGTACACGACCGAGAGGAATTCGGCCGCGAACCCCGTCCCCAACAAGCCATGAAGGACGTCGCCCGGGTTACTGCCCCCAGCAAACCATCGATCAGTATCCACCAGCATGGAGTCGGTCAGACGGTCCCGAAGAAATGGTAGAAAACTTTTCAAATTGCGATACGCCACATACGCGAGGTAAAAACTCGCCATCCCGGCAGTGATCGCAGCAACGCGATGCAGCGTCCAGCGTGACTTGATCACCCCGCCGGCGGTGCCCAGCACGGCCTTGACCGAAGGGCGCTGTGCGAACACTCGTGGCACAACATCAGCGACCATCACCAGGAGAACGATCAGCGGCAGCCGCACATAGCTCGGGCCCAGGAAGCCGTCCGGATCACGCACCGGCAGCCCGCTAATGACAGCAGTGATCAGCATCAGTCCCATGAAGGTCACGGTGGTGATCAACGGGATGCCGAAAAGACCACGCCAGGGAGAGATCTCCTGTGTGGGTTTAGTATTCACTGTCATCATCTATCGCTATCAGTTAAGTTGATTTGCCAAAACAATCTGTCATGGCAACTAATCAATTCCTGTCCCGGATTAGGTGAAAGAACCTTCAAGGTCCTTGCGGACCAGCGAAAGCCGGAGCCCACGACCCCGCGTGAGAATATGAATCCCGTGAAGCTACTTATTGACCGGGCCACCGCCGACGACGCCGACCGGCTCACCGAGCTCGCCGCCGTCACCTTCCCACTCGCGTGCCCCGCGTCGTCGCGACCCGAAGACATCCAGCACCACATTGCAACCGAACTCTCATCGGCCCGGTTCCTCGAACATTTAGCGGACCCGGGCAAGACCCTGCTGTGCCTGCGCGAAAAGGACCGCCTCGACGCCTACAGCATGCTCATCGCCGGCGACCCCACCGATGCCGGCGTACGGTCGTCCTTATCGACGTTCCCCACCATTGAGCTGAGCAAGTTCTACGTCCACCCCGATCACCACGGCCGCGGACAAGCCTCCGCCCTGATGCAGGCAACCCTTGAGACTGCCTCGCAGGCTGGCGCCCGAGGCGTCTGGTTGGGCACCAATGACGAAAACCATCGGGCGGTGCGGTTCTACGAGAAGCACGGCTTCACCAAGGTGGGAGTGAAGACGTTCCGGCTCGGCGCCGGCGTCGAAAACGACTTCATCCTCGAACTGGTCCTGCCGACGCCGCCAGCCTAGCTTTCGGGTTCAGTCCTGAAGTTGATCATCTTGTGGCTGCCGTCGCAATACGGTTTGAGCGTCGACGCGCCACACCGGCACAGGGCAACGGTCTTGCGGCTGCGACGCAGCTGATTGCCGTCCGGATCGACGATGTCGAAGTCCCCGCGAACCAGCAGCGGCCCGTTCGGGAATGCGACGATCGTCTGCCGCGGACCGGTCGAGTCGTGGGTGTCCCCAGCAGGTCCGTCAACCGAAGCGTCGTCGTCGCACCCCTCCGGCCCGCACCCACTCATGCGGAGACCTCCGCGGCCGAGTACAGCGACGACGCGTCGGCGTTCCACGCGTCGAGGATGTGAGCGGTCATCCAGGTGTCGACGACGACAGCCGCCGCAGCACCGAAGAACACATCCGCCAGCAGCTCGGGCTCGGCCTCAACCAACCCGCCAGCGAGATCCCTGCCAGCGATCTGCTCGTGCACGGCGTCTGCCTCCACATGCTCGTCGAAGTAGGCGGCAACCGCGTCGTTGTACCCCAACCGCCGGAAACCCCTCGCATACATCCGATTCGCCAACGATGAAGTCATCTCGTAGGACGCGAGGTGCCCCACGATTGCGCCGCGCAGCCGCCGGTTGAGCCCAAACATCGACATCAGGTTCGACGACGCGAGGGTGATGGCGGGGACGTCGTCGACGTAGTGGCCGTAGCCGTCGTCGAGCCCAACGCCGCGCATTGACTGGGCGAAAAGGGCCGAGTGCATCCGGTCGGGGGCTCCGCCACCGTATTCGTCCGCCTGGATCTCCACCATGGCGGCCTTCGCCCGGCCGGTGAGGCGGGGAATCGCCCAGGTGTGCGGGTCGGCTTCCTTCAGCGTGTAAATCGACTTCTGGATCAGGAACTCACGAATCTGGACCTCGGTGGCTTGCTTCGCCACATACTTCGACATGCTCGGGCCACCGTCGGCGCCAGTGAACTCAAAGAGGCCAGCAGCGACGCCAGCACTGGTGGGTTCAGGCAACTCCGGCAAAGTCACCGCGGAGTGCAGTTGCGCCTCATAGGCGTGCTCCAGGAGGCGGCGGGCAGCGATCAGGTCAGGATTCCATTCCCAGTCGCCGCTGGCACCGTCGATGCCGCTGTAGTGCAGTTCGAACAGGCAAAACAGGGTGAGCTGGAGGTCTTCGTCGAAGGCGAAGTCGCTGGTTGTTGCAAGCGCATCCCGCACCGCGCCGGCGAGCGCGGCGGCCGGCGCCGGGACGTCGGAGCTGCTCTGCTCCGGACCGGTCAGGATGTCCAGGAGCAGGGAGCTCACCGGACCGCGTGGCTGAGGTTGTTTCACGACGGGACCCCTATCGTTGGGCAGTCAAATATTAGGTATCTCAAGTCCTAAGCATACTTGCTATCCGGTGGGGTGGGCGCCGATAGGCCCATCACGCAGCCGGCGACTCCCGCACCGCGTCGCGGCCGAGCACTGCATGCACGCCCCAGGTTTCATTGGCGATCTGCGTAATCCGCAGGTCCACGATCGTACTCGCCAGGGCCAGCGCATGCGTGCGTTCCATGCCGTACAGGTCCTGCATCCAGGTCAACATCGCCTTGAGTGCTTCAGCGGTCGCGAGATTGAGGTCGGCGTTGAATCCAAAGGTGATCCGCGCCGTCGGCGTGATCGCATGGATGGTCTGCAGGGGTGCACCGACGACGACGTCGAGCACCAGGTCCGTGGTCATTCCGCACTCGATCGCGGTGCCGCCGACCTCGCCGTCGCCCTGCGCGGCATGCCCGTCGCCGACACTGAGCAGCGCACCTGGCACGGTCACCGGGAGGAACAGGGTGGACCCGGCGATCAGTTCCTTACAGTCGATGTTGCCACCACCGTCGGCGCGCGGCGGAGTAGTGGTGAAGTCGCCGGGGTTGTTTGGCGGCACGCCCACGACGCCGAGGAACGGGTTCAGCGTCACCGTCTGGCCCAGCTGGTTGGAGGCTGTCCCCTGCTGCACATCGACATCCCACAGGAGCCACTGTGGGACCCCGCCGTCGACGTCGAGCAGCCGGGTGAAGCTGTCGTCTTTCCGCCCGGCGTTCGTGAAGCCCCATGGGTCGGGCGTGAGCGAGACGAAGGTGACGGCCAGCATATCCCCGGGCTTGGCGCCTGCGACGGCGATGGGCCCGGTGAGACAGTGACCCTTCCGTTCGGCGAAGAGCTGCGGTTTATTCTCCCCGGGAACGGTTTGCCGCTCCAGATGCCCCCAGGCGTCAAGGGACCTGACCCGCACCGAGTCGCCCGGGTGCACCGTGAGCACCGGTGGGGTATCGCGGGAGAATATCTGAGTGGCGGTGGTCAGCGTCGGCTCAAGCAGGTGGGTCTCGCTGGCAGTCGTCGGGTCAGTCTCGGTGGCAGTCCTGGGATCAGTCATCGGGTCAGTCATGGGTTCAGCCTACGATGCACCCTCCCCGTGACCGCCACTCCGATCAAGCCCGTCATTCCTCCGCAGCCAGAGATCTCGTCCGATCTCAGGCTGTTCATCTGGCGGGGACGGTACCAGGGTTCAACGGTGCGGCCAAGCATCCGTTCTGTTCGGTGCGGATAGATATCCGTTTCAAATGATGCATGCAACGCATGCACTGCATGCACTTCCGGTTTCAGTGATTGCATGCAACGCATGCATTGCATGCACGTTTCTGGACGACACCCCGGGTCAAGGCCTTCTAAAGGGCGCGATAAGTAGCGAAACAGGAGGCGAAACGCCTTAGCTCCTTGTCCTCAGGGTCGCAGGCCCAACGATTCGCCGCGATTGTCCACCACTGAACCGAAGGCACGGAGCGTCGGAGCCCGCTTAGCTACGCCGTCGCGTACCGGCTGACAAAGTTCCGCAGGATCGTCGCCGGCCACTCGACCCGCGCCGAGCGGGCGCGACCCATATAGTCTTCAGCTTCAGCCGGAGGGAAGTACCCGGCGTCGCGGTAGATGTCGATGCGCTGGATCAGCCCGTCGACGTCGAGCTCTGGATGGAACTGGGTGGCATAAAGGTTGGTGCGGATCCGGAACATCTGGACCGGACAGGTTGCTGATGACGCAAGCAGCACCGCGCCGTCGGGCAGGGTGGTGCAGGCTTCCTTGTGCCCCACGAAGGCGTCGAACGACGACGGCAGCCCGGCCAGTAGCGGATCCGCAGCGCCCTCGGCGGCCAGCGTGATGGGCACCGCCCCGATTGGTTCGGAAAAGGTGCGGTCAATCACCGCACCCTGATGACGCCCCAGGGTGCCCACCCCGTAGCAGGCGCCGAGGAAGGGGAAGTCGGCGGCGACAACCCGATCCAGCAACCCGCCGATATCGCGTTCCACCCGCCGCTGGACCTCGGACTTCTGGTGTTCCGGGTCGGATGAGTTGAACGGGCTGCCACCCACCATGATGCCCGAGTAGTGCTCCAGGTCGACATGCGGCAGAGGGCCGGATTCGGCGCGCACGCGGTGTAGCTGGTGCGGCTCAAGCCCGCCGAAACGCTGGAACGCCTGGTACTCGCCGTCGGCGGCGGCGTCCTCGGCACGGGTGGCAATCAGCAGAAACGGTTTCACCTGTCGAGACTACTGCCCTGATGGGTCAGATATGCACGAGACTCGGCCCGCGACATCGACCGGGCCTTGCGGTACGCGGCGCTGCCTGCTAAGTCTGGGGTATCGAAGTAAGAAAGAGAAGTGGAAAATGGTCCGCACAAATCCGCACGTAGAAGAAGCCGACGAGAGTGACATCGAGGTTGGCAAACCCAAGGAATGGGCCGCTGGTGTCCCGGGTGTCATTCACTCGATGCAGCCGGCGATCAAGCATATGGGCCCTAACCGGACACGGAAGACCCTGCTCGCACTGAACCAGAAAGATGGCTTCGACTGTATGAGTTGCGCCTGGCCCGATCCGGGGAAGCGTAGCAACTTCGAGTTTTGCGAGAACGGTGCCAAAGCTGTCACCTGGGAAGCAACTCCAGTGCTGGTGGCCTCCGAGTTCTGGGCTGAGCATTCGATCACTGACCTGCTCACCAGAAGCGAATACTGGCTGGGCATGCAGGGGCGTCTCACGGAGCCCGTCTACAAGCCTGCCGACAGCGATCACTACCAGCCGGTCAGCTGGGAAAAGGCGTTCTCGCTGGTCGCTGACAAGCTCAACGGTCTGGAGAGCCCGCATCAGTCGGCGTTCTACACCAGTGGCCGCGCGTCGAACGAGGCTGCGTTCGCGTACCAGCTGTTCGTCAGGGCCTTCGGCACCAACAACCTTCCTGACTGCTCCAACATGTGCCACGAGTCCTCGGGCTGGGCCATGGGCCAGACCATCGGAATCGGCAAAGCCACAGTCGCCTACGATGACTTCGCCAAAGCCGACCTGATCATCATCATGGGACAGAACCCGGGCACCAACCACCCCCGGATGCTCACAGCACTGGAGCACGCCAAGGAGAACGGCGCCGAAATCGTCGCCATCAATCCCCTGCCCGAAGCTGGCCTGAAACGGTACAAGAACCCGCAGGAGGTCAAGGGAGTCCTGGGCCGCGGCACCGAGATCGCCGACCAGTTCATGCAGATCCGCATCGGCGGCGACATGGCCCTCATGCAGGCGATCTGCCGGCGGGTCCTCGACGCCGAAGCGGCGAACCCGGGAACGGTCCTGGACCACGACTTCCTGGAAAAGCACACCCAGGGTCTTGACGAGCTCAAAGTCAGTCTGACCCAGCTGGATGAGGGCGCAGTACTTCAGGCCACCGGTTTGACCGTCGAGGAAATCGACGAGTTGGCGGACCGCTACATCAAGGCCGACAAGGTCATCATCACCTGGGCCATGGGCATCACGCAGCAGAAAAAGGGCGTGGCCACCATCAAGGAGATCATCAACCTGCTCCTGCTGCGCGGCAACATCGGCAAGCCTGGCGCCGGTGCCTCCCCGATTCGCGGGCACAGCAACGTCCAGGGCGACCGGACCATGGGCATCTGGGAGCAGATGCCGCCGTCGTTCCTTGACGCACTGGAAGAGGAGTTCGGCTTCGACCCACCCCGTGACCACGGCATTGACGCTGTGGAGACCATCCGCCAGATGCGCGACGGCGGCGTCAAGGTCTTCGTCGCATTGGGCGGAAACTTCGTAGCAGCGATCTCTGACACCCACGCCGCCGAGGAGGCCATGCAGGCCACCGACATGACGGTGCAGATCTCGACCAAGCTGAACCGGTCGCACGCGGTGATCGGCAAGGAAGCGCTGATCTTCCCGACCATCGGCCGGTCGGAGATCGACATGCAGGCCAACGGCCCACAGTTCGTCACGGTGGAGGACACGGTTTGCGCCGTGCACCCATCGCACGGCACCGTTGATCCCGTCGCACCGAACCTGCTCTCCGAGGTGGCCATTGTCAGCCGCCTCGCGCGCGCCGTCCTCGGCGATAAGGTGAACGTGGACTGGGATGGGTTCGAAGCCAACTACGACGTGATCCGCGAGCACATTTCGCACGTCGTCGACGGCTGTGAGGATTACAACCAGAAGGTTCGCCGGGAAGGCGGATTTGTGCTGCCGAACGGACCACGCGATTCACGAACCTTCAGCACCCCCACCGGCAAGGCGATCATCACGGTGAACGACCTGCAGCCGGTCGAGCGTCCCGCAGGCACCCTGATCCTGCAGACTCTCCGCTCTCACGACCAGTTCAACACCACCATCTACGGCCACAATGACCGCTACCGGGGCATCAAGAAGGGCCGCCACGTGGTGTTCGTGAACCCGGAGGACCTGGCCGAACTGGGCTTCTCTGACGGTCAGTACGTGGACATCCGCGGCGAATACCAGGACGGCCGGGAACGCGTGCTGCGGAACTGGCGCGTGGTCTCCTACCCGAGCGCCCGTGGCTGTGCCGCCGCGTATTACCCGGAGGCCAATGTGCTGGTCCCCCTGGAGGAGCTCGCGGAGGGCAGCAACACGCCCATGTCGAAGGCAGTGATCGTGCGGCTGGAGCCGACCAAGGGCGACGCGACGTCATCCGCCGCAGCCGCGAAGGCTTCCATCTCGTAGCCCAGCGTCCACCACAGGGCGCAAAAAAGTGGCTCACCCGCAGGATCGTGGTCTAGCAACCACTTTCCTGCGGGTGAGCCACTTTTTTGGTGACCGTCCGGGCAGCTACCATGACCGACCGGGCAGCTACCGTGACTGACCGGGCAAAGACCCCTGCTACTGGGCGGTCTTCGTCCAGCCGTTGGCGTCCGGACCGTCTTCGAGGCCTTTCGCACGGACCTGCATGACGACGTCGGCCGCGGACTGCACGGCGTCGTCGGCACCTTTACGGCCGCTGGTGTCGGCTGTGCCCGCCGCATAGCCGATCAGGAACGCGCTGATTGCCCCGGCGTTGGGGGACACCGTCTCGGACGTCTGGGCGGCGACCTCCACGATCCGCTCATGGTCCACCTCCAGGTCGAGGATCTGCAGTGCCTGGGTGAGCTGGCGGCTCCATTCGCTGAGAGTGCGCAGTTCGTCGTTGCCTGTCATATGGGACTCCGTAAATTGTGGGAAGTTTGGTGCCCTCAAGAATTAGCACCTGCGGGCACTTTCCACAACGTTGGCCAGTCGAGCGGACGGTACCCAATAATGGACTCATGGCCTCCCCCATAGAGCACCTCGACGTCGCGATCATCGGGGCGGGGCTCTCGGGCATCGGCGCCGCCCACCGGCTGCGCACCGAATGCCCAGGCAAGTCGTTCGCCATCTTTGAGGCGCGCGACGCGATCGGCGGCACCTGGGACCTCTTCCGCTACCCGGGCGCCAGGTCCGATTCCGACATGTTCACCCTCTCCTACCCCTGGCGGCCCTGGACCGTACCGGAATCCATCGGTGACCAGCCAGCCATCCTGAACTACCTGCAGGACACTGCCGAGGAATCGGGCGTGACGCCACACATCCGCTTCGCCACCCGCATGGTGAGTGCCGACTTTTCCTCGGAGACCTCCCGCTGGACGCTGCACCTGGACACCGACGACGACGACGGCGCCACCCACCGCCGCACCATCACCTGCTCGTTCCTGTACGCCTGCACCGGGTACTACAACTACACCGAGCCGTACCAGCCTGACCTCCCGGGCCTTGAGGACTTCACCGGCGAGGTGATCCACCCCCAGTTCTGGCCGGCCGGCTTCGATTACACGGGCAAGCGGGTGGTCGTGGTTGGGAGCGGCGCCACCACCATCACGCTGGTCCCGGCAATGGCCGACGACGCCGCCCACGTCACCATGTTGCAGCGATCGCCGTCCTACGTGGTGACGGTGCCGCGCCGGGACCGGTTCTCCGACGCCGCCCGGAAGATCCTGCCGGCGGGTCCGGCCCACCGGGTGGCCCGGGCCCGCAATGTTCTCTACCCGCTGGGGTTCTACCAGCTGTGCATGAGACTGCCCCGGGTGGCGAAGGCGTACCTGAGGTATCAGGCGCGCGGCATCCTCAAGGACGAACAGCAGATCCGTGACCATTTCACCCCTACCTACAACCCGTGGGAGCAACGGGTGTGTGCTGCGCCGGACGGTGACTTCTATCGGTCGCTGGCGTCGGGGAAGGCGTCGGTGGTGACGGATCGGATCGACCGGTTCACTGTTGGCGGGGTCCGGCTTGCGTCGGGGCGGGAGCTGGCGGCCGACGTCGTCGTCACCGCTACCGGGCTGGCCCTGCAATCCCTCGGCGGCGCGAACCTGAGTGTTGACGGCGTCCCCGTGGAACTCGGTGAGTCGTTGATCTACCGTGGCGTCCTGGTCAGCGGGGTGCCGAACTTTGGCTACTCCCTGGGGTACACGAATGCGTCCTGGACGTTACGCTCGGACCTCAGCACCCGGTACGTGTGCCGGCTGCTCAAGCATATGGACCGCAACGGTCACACGGTGGCAGTCCCGGTGCCGGCCTCAGGTATGGCGCGGCGGCCGCTGCTGGCCCTGTCGTCGAACTTCATGCTGCGGGCCGTGAACGTGTTTCCACGACAGGGTTCGGGCACCCCCTGGACGCTGGGCGCCAACTACCTCCTCGATGTGCCGCTGGTGATGCTGGGCAAAGTCGGCAAGCAGATGGCGTTCGACGCCGTTCCCGGTCGAGGCTCCGCCCGGCAGCGCAAAAAAGTGGCGTAACTGCACGTCTGCCCGCAGAAAAGCAGTCTAGCCGCACGCAAGTGGTTGCCCCACCACTATTCCGGGGCTGGAGTACTTTTCTGCCGGGAGCGGCCGCCCGGAGGCTCCGGAACCGGCATCGACGGCGAGGTGGGGAGCCGCTATTCGGTCTTCGCGGCCGACTTCAATAAATCCAGCCGCAGTGCGCGGGCGGTTTCCATGTGCTGCCGGGCGATCTGCCGGGCGTCGTCGGCGCGCTGATCGATGATCGCCCGCACCAGCGCCTCATGCTCGTCCAGCGCATCTTCCCACCGGTTGCCAACGGACAGGGTCGACCGAGGCGTGTTGATGAGGTGGGTGGAGAGCCGTTCCAGCAGGTCCTGCAACACCCGGTTGTGCGCGGCCGTACTGACAGCCGCATGGAACTCGACGTTGCAGCGGATCCGGGTCTGGTCATCCGGGGAATCGAGTTCCCGGTCCCGCTCAACCAGTGCCTCAAGGCGCATGATGTCCGAGGCCGTTCTGCTGCTGGACGCCTGTCCGGCAGCTTCCTGTTCGAGCATCACCCGCAGGTCGTAGATCTGGATGACTTCCTGGGGGTCAATCTGCGGCACCTGAAGGCCCCGCGCGGCGCGCTCCAGCAGACGCTCGTGCTGGAGCCGGCTGAGCGCCTCGCGGATGGGAGTCCGCGAGACGCCAAAGCGCTCCGAAAGGCCCACCTCGCGCAGCGGGGTCCCGGGAGGATGGACACCTGCCAGAATCTCGCTGCGCAGCACGCGGAAGACCACTGAGCCGTCGACGCGTCCCGTCGAATCTGCCGGATCAGACACTTTCAACCGGTTCAGACAATTGGTGCTCCTCTAAGTAGGACCTGAATTTTAGGCACCCTATCCACGGGTGTGGGCTAGGACATTACTCATGGAACAGCCATTCGGACGCGTCGACGAGCGACTCAGGTGGAACTGCTAGACGGCGATCTGGCGCAGCACGTACTGCAGGATGCCACCGTTGCGGTAGTACTCGGCTTCACCCGGAGTGTCGATCCGCAGGACAGCCTCGAAGGTGATGGGCTCGCCGCCACCCTCGGGGGTCGCCGTGACGGTGACGGTCTTCGGGGTGGTGCCGTTGTTCAGCTCGGTCACGCCGGACACCGCGAAAGTCTCGGTGCCGGTGAGACCCAGCGTCTCGGCATTCTGGCCCTGAGGGAACTGCAGGGGAAGCACACCCATGCCGATGAGGTTGGACCGGTGAATCCGCTCGTAGCTCTCGGTGATGACCGCACGGACGCCCAGGAGTGCGGTGCCCTTGGCAGCCCAGTCACGGGATGAACCCGAACCATATTCCTTGCCTGCCAGGATCAAGAGCGGCGTGCCAGCGGCCTGGTAGTTCATCGCCGCATCGTAGACGGCAGCCTGTGGCGCGTCGGCCTGGCTGAAGTCGCGGGTGAAGCCGCCCTCGACGTCCTCGAGGAGCTGATTGCGGATCCGGATGTTCGCGAACGTGCCACGGATCATCACTTCGTGGTTGCCACGGCGTGAGCCGAAGGAGTTGAAGTCCTTGCGCTCCACACCGTGCTCGAGCAGGTAGCGACCCGCTGGAGTATCGGACTTGAAGGAGCCGGCCGGTGAGATGTGGTCGGTGGTGACCGAATCCCCCAGCTTCAACAGAACGCGTGCACCCTCGATGTCGGTGACGGGTTCCGGTTCGGCCTTCATGCCCTCGAAGTATGGAGGCTTCCGGACGTAGGTGGATTCCGGATCCCACTCGAAGGTGTCGCCGGCCGGGGTGGGCAGGGACTGCCAGCGCTCGTCGCCATCGAAGATGGTTGAGTAGCTGGCCTTGAACATTTCCTTGTCGATCGACTCGTCGATGATCTGCTGCACCTCAACCGGGTTGGGCCAGATGTCCTTCAGGAAGACGTCGTTGCCGTCGTCGTCCTGGCCCAGTGGATCGGCAGCGAAATCGAAGTCCATGGTGCCGGCGAGGGCGTAAGCGACCACCAGCGGCGGGGAGGCCAGGTAGTTCATCTTCACGTCCGGGTTGATCCGGCCCTCGAAGTTGCGGTTACCGGAGAGGACCGCGGTGACCGCGAGATCGGCGTCGTGGATGGCCTGGGTGATTTCCTCATCGAGGGGACCCGAGTTGCCGATGCAGGTGGCGCAACCGTAGCCGACCACGTAGAAGCCGAGCTTCTCCAGGTACGGGATCAGTCCTGACTTCTCGTAGTAGTCGGTGACCACCTTCGAGCCGGGGGCGACCGAGGTCTTGACCCAGGCCTTGGAGGTCAGGCCCTTCTCGACGGCGTTGCGGGCCAGCACTGCTGCTGCCATCATCACTGACGGGTTGGACGTGTTGGTGCACGAGGTGATCGACGCGATGGTGACCGCCCCGTGGTCCAGGGTGAAGCTGCGGCCGTCGGCGGTAACGACGTCGATCGGGCTGGAGTCGCGGTCCGGTTCGGTCTTGGTGACCGTCTCGTGCGGGTGATCGTCGATCTTGGTGGCCGCACCGGTGGATGAGGGTGGGTCGGAGGCGGGGAAGGATTCCTCGAGGGCCTCGTCGACGGTCGCGCCCTCTTCCTCGACCGAGCGGTGCACGTAGTTTTCCAGGTCGCTGCGGAACTGCGGCTTGGCGTTGGTCAGTTCAACGCGGTCCTGGGGTCGCTTCGGGCCGGCGATCGAGGAGACCACCGTCGAAAGGTCCAGTTCCAGGTACTCGGAGAAGGCAATCTCCTTGCTGGGGTCATGCCACATGCCCTGAGCCTTGGCGTAGGCCTCGACCAGTGCCAGGTTCTCATCCGAGCGGCCGGTCAGCCGCAGGTAGTCCATGGTGACTTCGTCGATCGGGAACATGGCAGCGGTGGAGCCGAACTCCGGGCTCATGTTGCCGATGGTGGCGCGGTTGGCCAGCGGCACAGCGCTGACGCCTTCGCCGTAGAACTCGACGAACTTGCCGACGACGCCGTGCTTGCGCAGCTTCTCGGTGATGGTGAGCACGACGTCGGTCGCGGTGGCGCCGGCGGGGATCTCACCGGTGAGCTTGAAGCCCACCACCCGGGGGATCAGCATGGACACGGGCTGGCCCAGCATGGCAGCCTCGGCTTCGATGCCGCCGACGCCCCAGCCGAGGACGCCGAGCCCGTTGACCATGGTGGTGTGCGAGTCGGTGCCGACGCAGGTGTCGGGGTAGGCCTGCAGGGCGGTGGTGCCGTCGGTGGTGACCTCACGGGTCATCACCGTGCGGGCCAGGTACTCGAGGTTGACCTGGTGGACAATGCCCATGCCGGGCGGCACTACCAGGAAGTCGTCGAACGCGGTCTGACCCCAGCGCAGGAACTGGTACCGCTCGCCGTTGCGCTGGTACTCGATCTCGATGTTGCGCTCGAGTGCGTTGGCGTTGCCGGCGAAGTCGATCTGCACCGAGTGGTCAATGACCAGTTCGGCGGGGGCCAGCGGGTTGACGCGCTTGGGGTCTCCACCGAGTTCGACGACTGCCTCGCGCATGGTGGCGAGGTCGACGACGCAGGGCACACCGGTGAAGTCCTGCATGATCACGCGGGCCGGGGTGAACTGGATTTCGGTGTCGGGCTCAGCTTCGGGGTCCCAGTTGGCCAGGGCACGCACGTGGTCGGCCGTGATGTTGGCGCCGTCCTCGGTGCGGAGCAGGTTCTCCAGGAGCACCTTGAGACTGTAGGGAAGCTTCTCTGATCCCTCTACAGCGTCGAGGCGGAAGATCTGATACTCAGCTCCCGCTACCTCGAGTACGTCTTTGGAACCGAATGTGTCGACAGCAGTCATTGCTAGTATCCCTTCCAGGATTGGTTACGCCTTTGAACCCATCATATCCCGAAACGCAAGAATGCTGTATACAGTCGTACACACTAGCGTGGCGCCCCGGAAAAGTGGCGGCCCCGCAGGCTAGTGGTGGCCCCACCGCTGCGCTGCGGGTCGGCCACTTTTCTGGGCCGTCGGCCCGCCCCAACCGGAACCTTCGCAGCGTGGCAGCGGGATTCTCACCCCGCGATAAGCCCCCTTCCGTATCGATGTGACGCCGGGCACACTTGCATGAGCACTCGTTCACCGCTGGGAGAGCGCCGGAAGTCCGTCGGAACCTGCCTGCGGACGTCATCGCCGAGGAGGACCATGAGAGCCGTTCGGGTACACCGCTACCAGGAAGACCCGCTGATCGACGACGTGCCGGAACCCACGGCAACCGGTCCGTGGGACGTCGTCGTCGAGATCGGCGCCGCGGGCCTATGCCGCACCGACCTGCACGTCATCGAGGGGCAGTGGGACGCCATCCAGCACCCCAAGCTCCCCTACATTCTCGGGCACGAAAACGCGGGGTGGGTCCGCGAGGTGGGCTCCGCCGTCACCAACGTCCAGCCCGGCGACACCGTGATCATGCACCCCATCGTCACCTGCGGCCTGTGCCTGGCCTGCCGCGAGGGCCAGGACTCCCACTGCGAAAACTCCACCTTCCCCGGCCTGAACGTCGACGGCGGGATGGCCGAGATGATGAAGACCAACGCCCGCTCGGTCGTGAAACTCGACCCGTCGCTCAGGCCCGCCGACATCGCCGCCCTCGCCGACGCCGGCCTCACCGCCTATCACGCGGTCCGCAAAGCCGCGCCGCTGCTGCACCCCGGAACCCACGCCGTCGTGATCGGAAGCGGCGGGCTGGGCCACATCGGCATCCAGTCCCTGAAGGCGCTCACCTCGGCGCAGATCACCGTCGTCGACACGTCCGAGGAGGCGCTCGAGCTGGCGACGGCGCTCGGCGCCGACCACACCCTGTCCCAGGCGGGCGACGGTGGGAAGCTCCTCGAGATCACCGGCGGCGGCGCGCACGTGGTTTTCGACTTCGTCGGCGAGCACGGCACCGAAGCGCTCGGACTGAACGTGCTGCGCAACCGGGGCAGCTACTACACGATCGGTTACGGCGGGGCAGTGAATATCGACACCATCGAGATCATTTCCCGGGAGATCAACATCGTGGGAAACCTCGTGGGCACCTACCTCGACCTCGTGGAACTCATGACCCTCACCGCACAGGGCCAGGTCACCCTGCACACCCAGACGTACGACCTCGAAGACGCTGTCCAGGCGATGCATGACCTGGACAGCGGCAGGCTGGTCGGCCGTGGCATCCTCGTTCCCAACCTCACCACCCAAGGGAGATAACAATGGCGTATCCCGCTAAGTATTCGACGCTCAATGAGCTTCAACTCACGCAGGAGGCCCGGCGGATCCTGGTCCGGATTATCCGGGTGGCGTTCCCGCACCCGAAGATCCCGGACGGGCCGTACGAGCGGATGGCCGACAAGATCATCGCCGAGTCCAACGAATCCACCTGGTTCAGGGTGGCCCTGACCCAGGGGCTGCTGACGCTGAACCAGCAGGGCGGCGAGAACTTCCTCGACCTCTCCGACGACCGCGCCCTCGCCGTGCTGCAGCGCATCGCCGACCTCGACTTCTTCGGCTTCATTCGGCGGACCACCGTCCTGAACTTCTATGACGACCCCGAGGTCTGGGACGTCTTCGGCTACGAGGGCGAGTCATTCTCCAAGGGCGGCTACCTGCACCGCGGATTCGATGACCTGGACTGGCTTCCCAGCCCCCGGGTCGAGGAGGCGGACGAACCGCTCACCGAGATCGGGCCGCTCGGCTACGACATTGCGCAGCAGGCACCGCAGCGGGTCAGGGACGCCGCAGACAGCACCGGCGAGGAGCCCGTCGAGGACCTCTTCAAGGGCCAGGACAAAGTTGAAGAAGGACGGACCATATGAGCAACGAGACAGCTGAGCACTCTGACAGCGCACACTTCGGCCTGGACGACGACTCGGTGGTCGTCATCATCGGATCCGGCGCGGGCGGTGGCACCCTTGCCCACGAACTCACCGCGAAGGGCATCAAGGTGGTGGTTCTCGAAGCGGGCGGTCACATCAAACACGACGAGTACATTAACCACGAGTGGGAATCGTTCAACCAGATGGCCTGGCTGGACCCGCGGACGACGTCGGGCACCTGGCGGATTGCGCGCGACTTCCCCAACCTGCCCGCCTGGCTGGTGAAGGCGGTGGGCGGCACCACCACCCACTGGTCCGGCGCCACCCCGCGGTTCAAGGCCCACGAGTTCAAGACCCGCAGCACCTACGGGCGGATCGACGGCGCGAACCTGCTGGACTGGCCCATCACCCTCGACGAGCTGGCACCGTATTACGACAAGGCCGAGCAGAAGATCGGCAGCACCCACCGCCACGGCCGGCCGGCGTTGCCCGCCAACAACAACTACAAGGTGCTCGCGGCCGGCGCCGAGCGGATCGGTTACCGGCATTACGCCACCGGCCCGTACGGCACCAACGCCGAACCCTACGACGGCCGGCCCGCCTCCATCCAGGACGGCTTCAACTTCCAGGGCGACAAGAACAAGTCCAAATGGTCCACCCTGGTGTCCGAAATCCCCAAGGCGCTGCGCACGGGGAAACTGGACCTCCGCCCCAACTGCCACGCCGTGCAAATCACCCACACCCCCGAAGGCACCGTGGACAGCGTCATGTACATCGACGACGCCGGGAACCTCCAACGCCAGCAGGCCCGCCTCGTGGCGGTGGCTGGAAACTCGATCGAGACGCCGCGGCTGCTGCTGCTCTCCGGGTCTCCCCTGTTCCCTGATGGGCTGGCCAATTCATCCGGCCAGCTGGGCCGCAACTACATGCGCCACACCACCGGCTCGGTGTACGCCAAGTTCGACAAACCGGTCCACATGTACCGCGGGGAAACGATGGCCGGTCTCGTGGCTGACGAGTCCCGGCACGACGTCGACCGCGGCTTCTCGGGTGGCTACTATCTGGAAACCATCGCGTTGGGCCCGGCGTTCCTGGCCAGCTTCGCGGACCCCGGAGCCTGGGGACCGAACTTCGCGTCACTGCTCGACGACTACGAGAACACGGCCGGGTTGTGGATTGTCGGCGAGGACATGCCGCAGGAAACCAACCGGGTCACGTTGAACACCAGTGTGACGGACCGGCTGGGACTGCCCGTGCCGAATGTGCATTTCGATGACCACCCCAACGACACAGCGATGCGCAATCACGGCTACCAGCAGGCGTCGCTGCTCTACGAGGCGGTGGGCGCGCTGTCCTCGCACCACACCCCGCCGTACCCGGCGACCCACAACATGGGAACCGCACGGATGAGCGAGCGTCCGGAAGACGGCGTCGTCAATCAGTGGGGTCAGACCCACGATGTGAAGAACCTGTTCGTGTCGGACGGTTCGCAGTTCACCACCGGCGCGGCAGCCAACCCGACCCTCACCATCGTGGCGCTGGCGATCCGGCAGGCGGAGTACATCGCGGAGCAGTTGGCGACGTCGGCCCTGTAAGGCGGTCGGCCCTGTAAGGCGGTCGGCCCTGTAAACCTGGCGGGTGGGGTCCCGGGCCCCGGCACGGGACCCCACCCTCGGCACATCACACGAAGATCAGCACAAACCCCACCACCGCGGCCGCCGCGCCAATCCCGGTCAGGACCCAGCCCAGGATCCTGAGCGAGTCCGCCGGCGGGACCGGTTCGCTCAGGGAGTACTCGTCAGGGTCCCGCCGGTTGTAGTAGAGGATAAATTCGGTGCCCGGCACCAGCTCCTTGCCCTCCCTGAAAGAGAACAGGGTCTCCCGGATCTCATAATCCTGGTCATGCCAGCGATAGCCGATGCCCTCCCCGGAGACGAAAACCACTGCGTCAGTGGCGGTCCAGCCGAGCTGGGAGGTACGGATAATCCAGGCGACCAGGATCAGCAGAATCCCCGGCACCAGCCCCACCCACGTCAGCACCTCAGTGATGACACCCCACAACTGGGACTGATTCTCCATAGCTTGATGCTATCGAGAATCTATTGACGCTGCGGTAACACTGAGGTGGCCCGGAGTGCGCGGCCCACCTTGTCGGCCGTGTCACGCAACAGCACGGCGATCTGCCCGGACCGCCGATCAAAGTCAGCCGCGTCGAGGGAAACCGCAACGGATCCCACGATCTGCCCGGCCGCGTTCCGCACCGGCGCACCCAGGCAGGATGACCCGATCATGAACTCTTCGCGCTCGACGGCGATGCCACCCGCGCTGACCTTCTCCAGTTCCCGCTCCAGGTCGTCGCGGGTCCTGATGGTATTGGAAGTCATGGCGGGCAGCCCCTGCCTGGTCAGGAACGCCCGCCGCCGCGTGGGGTCCATCCCGGCGAGGAGGATCTTTCCGAAGGCGGTGGCGTGCGCGGCGTCGTTGAAGCCGAAGCCCATGGGGGTGATGCGTCGCCGGGTCGGGGAATCCACCACGTGGGCCACCACAATGTGATCACCGCGGTGCACCGCATAGTAGGCGGCGGCGTCGCCCCTCGAATGCAGTTCGAGTACCAGCCTGGCAACGGCCGACGGTGTTCCGATCTGGCGGTGCAGCGACGCATCCAGGGCATGCAGTTTATAGCCGAGGGCGTAGCGGCTCTCATCCTTCAAATGGACCAGATGCCGTGATTCCACCAGGGTTTTCAGGAGCCGGTACACACTGGGGAGCGGCATGTCCAAAGCTGCCGCAATTTCCTTGGCGGACAGTCCACGCTCGTCGGCGGCAACGACGTCGAGCAGCGCAAAAGCTTTCTGCACCGAAGCCATACCGGTAAGAGCATCGTTGCGTCCCATGCCCCCATCTTCGCCGGTCCGTCAAGCCAGGGGCAACCTACTCGACGGTCAGCTCTCCCATGCGACCCCAACCGTCGGCGGCGATCTTCTCGCTGATGATCTGCGGGGTCTCCACGAGTGCCTGCGGCATGTCCTTCATCGCCTGCTGGAAGTGGGCGCTGTTGACGTGGTCCCCGGCGGCGTCGTCCTGGAACGCTTCGACCAGGACGAACTCGTTGGGGTTCTCGACGCTGCGCGACCAGTCGAACCACAGGTTCCCCGGCTCGTTGCGGGTGGATTCGGTGAACTGGCGGGTGAGGTCGAGCCACCGGTCGGTCCAGTCCGGTTTGACGTTGAATTTGACGACGATGAAGATCATTGCGGGCCTGCCTTTGGGTCGTGGGGTGGGGCTCGTGTTTCCAGCAGTCTGCCGTTAATCACCGCAGCCTCCAACTTCGGTTCTCGCCTTGTGAGAATGCGTGGTGCCCGTCAGGCGTTGCACGCCTACGCTGGCAGTGGAACAACCCTCTATCGAAGGAGATTGAGATGAGTAGTCCGATGCAGGTCCGCACCATGATCAGCCCGGCCCGGTATGTCCAGGGCAAAGGCGCCATCCACCGGGTGGGCGAATTCCTCACGCCGCTGGGCAGCAAGCCGTTGATCGTGGCAGACGATCTGGTCTGGGGTTTCGTAGCGCACGACGTCGAAGCCTCCATGAGTGCAGCCAACCTACCGACCACCAGGGTGGGGTTCGGCGGGGTCCCCAGCGCCAACGAGGTCAACCGGTTGACCGCCCTGATCTCCGAGCACCAGGCCGACGTGATCGTGGCAGTGGGCGGCGGCAGCACCATCGACGCGGTCAAAGCGTCGGGCTTCGCGGCGGGGATCCGCTGGGTCACCGTCCCCACCGTCGCCTCCACCGACGCACCCACCTCTGCCCTGTCGGTGATCTACACGGACGACGGCGTCTTCGAGGAGTACCGCTTCTTCCCCCGCAACCCGGACCTGGTGCTGGTGGACACGCAGCTGGTCGCCAACGCGCCGGCGTCGTTCCTCGCCGCAGGGGTGGGCGACGCCCTCGCCACCTGGTTGGAGGCCCGGGCCACCAGCCAGTCCTTCGCCAACACCATGGCCGGTGGCCTGCCCACCGTGACCGGCACCGCCCTGGCCCGGCTGTCCTGGGACGTGCTGTGGGAAAACGCACTCCCGGCGCTCGACGCCGTCCGCGACAACGTGGTCACCCCCGCCCTGGAAAAGGTGGTGGAGGCCAACACGCTGCTGTCCGGGCTCGGGTTCGAGTCCGGCGGGCTGGCCGCCGCCCACGCCATCCACAACGGGCTGACCGCCGCCAACCAGACCCACGGCCTGGCGCACGGGCAGAAAGTCAACATCGGGTCCCTCACCCAACTGGTCCTCGAGGGTGCTCCCAGCGCCGACATCCGGGACTTCGTCGAATTCACCACCCGGGTGGGGCTGCCGAACACGCTGACCGAGATAGGCCTGTCCACCGACGATGACGAGGACCTGCGGCGGGTAGCCGAAGCGGCAACCGTGCCCGGCGAGACCATCCACAACATGCCCTTCCCCGTGGGAGTCGACGACCTCACCAGCGCCCTGAAATCGATCGAACGGCTGTCGGCCGGCATCCGTCGCCAGGCGGGTCTGCCCGAACCAGTGCAGTACAAGGCGAAGCACTGAGCACCCGGCCGGCGCCGCAGGTACTCGACGCCCTGCGCGCGGCAGTCGCCGACCCGGGGCAGGTCAAGACCCGTGCCATCGACCTGCACGCCAACGCCCACGACGCCTCGCACTTCCTGCTCATCCCCCAGGCGGTGGTGGTGCCCTCCGACGCTGCCGAGGTGGGGGCCTTGCTGCGGGCCAGCGCCGCGCAGGGCCTTCCGTTGACCCTCCGCTCGGGAGGCACCAGCCTCAGCGGGCAGGCTGTCACCGACAGCGTGTTGGTCGACGTACGCAGGAACTTCCGGGAGATCGAGGTGCTCGACGACGGCGCCCGGGTGCGGGTCCAGCCGGGCGTCACTGTGAGGGCACTCAACGCCCGGCTGGCCCGGTATGGGCGGAAGTTCGGCCCGGACCCCGCCAGCGAAGCGGCGTGCACCATCGGCGGGGTGGTGGCTAACAACTCGTCAGGAATGAACTGCGGCACCACTGACAACGCCTATCGGACCCTTGAGTCGGTGACGGTGGTGTTGCCCAGCGGCACCGTCGTCGACACCGCGGCCGCCGACGCGAACCCCAGGTTACGGGCCCTGGAACCTGACCTTTTTGACGGGTTGCTGCGCTTATCCGCACGGCTGCGGGACAACCCGGCGTCCGTGCGGACGGTGCGCCACCAGTTCTCCATGAAGAACACCATGGGGTACGGGCTGAACTCCCTGCTCGACTTCAACACCCCCGCCGACATGCTGGCCCACCTGATTGTGGGCAGCGAGGGCACCCTGGGCTTCATCGCCGAGGCGGTGTTCCGCACCATTCCCCGCCCGGCGTTCGCGGCGACGGGCCTGCTGGTGTTCCCGGACCTGGAAACCGCGACTGCAGCCCTGCCCACCCTGGTCGATTCGGGAGCGGCGACCGCCGAGCTGATGGACGCCGTCTCCCTGAAGGTGGGCCAGACCCTGACGGGGGCTCCCGACGTCGTCCGCGGCCTCAACATTCTGCAGCACTGCGCGCTGCTGGTGGAGTATTCGGCGTCGTCGGCGGCTGAACTCGACGACCTGCAACGCGACCAGCCGCCGCTGCTCGCAGGTCTCGGGTTGAGCGAACCTGCCCGTTTCAGCTCCGACCCGGCGGCCCGGGCGAGCCTGTGGCAACTCCGCAAGGGCCTCTACGCGTCGGTGTCGGGGGCCAGACCGCCGGGCACCACTGCCCTGCTGGAGGATGTGGTGGTCCCCGTCCCGGCGCTGGCGCGCACCTGCACCGAACTGACCAGGCTGTTCGGCGAGCACCGTTACAGCGACAGCGTGATTTTCGGGCATGCCAAGGACGGCAACATCCATTTCATGCTCACCGACCGGTTCGCTGCCCCCGACGAGCTGGAGCGGTACCGGGCATTTACCGAGGACATGGTGGATCTGGTGCTGGGCGAGAACGGGTCGCTGAAGGCCGAGCATGGCACCGGCCGCATGATGTCGCCGTACGTCCGCCGGCAGTACGGCGCTGAGCTGTACTCGATCATGCGTGAACTCAAGCAGTTGTTCGACCCGGCCGGCATGCTCAACCCGGGAATCATCCTCGACGACGACCCGGAGGCCCACCTCCGCCACATCAAGACCGCGCCACCGGTGGCCCCCGAGGTGGACCGCTGCGTCTCCTGCGGCTTCTGCGAACCGGTCTGCCCCAGCAAGGACATCACCCTTACCCCGCGCCAGCGCATCGTGACCCTGCGCGCCATCGAGCAGGCACGGCTCGACGGCGACCCCGGCTTGGCGGCGCGGCTCGAGGACGATTACGACTACGAATCGGTCCAGACCTGCGCCGTCGACGGCATGTGCCAGACCGCGTGCCCGGTGGAAATCAACACGGGGTCACTGGTCAAACGGCTGCGCCGCGACGGTGCCGGACGAGCCGCGAACCTGGCGTGGGGCGGGGCAGCGCACCGGTGGAACCTGGTCACGCGCGGCGGTGGGCTGGTACTCGACGCCGCAGCGAAGGTTCCCGACGCCGTCGTCGTCCCGGCGAACCGGCTGGCCCGGACGGTGCTGGGGCACGACTCGGTGCCCCTGTATTCTGCCGAGCTGCCGTCAGGTGGGGCCCGGCGGGCGCGGCCCACCCCCACCGCAGCACCCGACGCCGTGTACTTTCCGGCCTGCGTGGGGACGATGTTCGGCCCGGCCGGGACCGGTTCGGGAGTACAGACGAGTTTCGCGTTGCTCTGCGAGCGCGCGGGGCTTTCACTGCTGGTACCGGCTGGGATTGACGGGCTGTGCTGCGGGACGCCGTGGTCGTCGAAGGGCATGGCCGCCGGTGAGGCGACGATGCGGGCGAAGACTGTCGCAGCGTTGCGGGAAGCCACGCACGACGGCGAGCTCCCGATCGTCTGCGACGCCTCCTCCTGCACGGAGGGGCTCAACGGCGCGCTTGAACAGGCCTCTCGTGAACTGGAGTCGTCCGGCAGGCCACCCCTGGTGGTGCTGGATGCAGTGCAGTTTGTGGCCGACCGGGTGCTGCCCCTGCTGGGCGCCGTCGAACCGCTCGAGTCGCTGGCGCTGCATCCCACCTGTTCCTCGACGCGGCTGGGCCTGAACCCGGCCCTGGAGGCGGTGGCCGGCGTCGTCGCGAGTGAAGTGCTGGTCCCTGAAACGTGGGGGTGCTGCGCCTTCGCCGGTGACCGCGGGATGCTTCACCCCGAGCTCACCGCGTCCGCCACGAGCCGGCAAGCCGTCGATGTTGCCGGCTTCAACGCCTCGGCCCACGCCTCGTGCAACCGCACCTGCGAACTGGGGATGACCCGGGCCACCGGGGAGGACTATCGCCATATCCTTGAACTACTAGAGGAAAGAACGAGGATCCCCCCATGCGACTGATCGCCCCGAATTGCTACCAGCTCGAAAATTCGAAGGGTGCAAACGGGTATCTGGTCAGCGCCAACGGGTCCACAGCGATCATCGACCCGGGCATGCCGGGCGGGTATGCCCGGTTGCTCGACGAGCTGCGGGACGCGGAGCCGGTCATTGGCCCGGTCACTGACATTCTGCTGACTCACTACGACGCCGATCACACCCGGGTGGCGAAACGCCTGCAGCAGACCCTGGGAGTGCCGGTCTGGCTCGGCGCCGAGGACGCGGCGATCCTGCGCGGCGACGTTCCGCCACCAACCCGTTTCAGGCGCTTCCTGGCCAGGGTGTTCCCCACCGACTATCCGGCGCGGGTGACCGAACTGACCGGCGAGCAGAGCATCTTCGACGGCCTCGTGGCCTTCCCGACGCCGGGCCACACCCCCGGGCACATGGCGTTCCAGTTCGGTGAGGTGCTCTTCTCGGGCGACGCGGTGTCCGTCTCCACACACGGTGAGCTCAGGCAGTTCTACCGGCTCACGATCAGCGACGCGGCACAGGCCCGGCAGACCGAGGAAGTCCTCAGGGCCAGGATCGCTGGCGGCTCGGTGCGGTGGATCTGCGCCGGCCACAACGCCCCGGCGAAAACCCGGACCCGCTAGCTGTCCTTGGCCGGCCCATCCTGGGGTGCGGCCTGGGCTGGTTCCTTGGCTGGTGCGGCGTCCGCTGCGGGTTCGTCGGGAGTCCTCAGGTCGTCGAGGGCCTTCAGGGCTTTTTCCCAGCGTTTCTGCCGTTCGGCGGGTGACTGCTCCCACCAGGGGGTGCCGCGCTCACCGAGGCCCTCCTTGGCGAGCTGCACGCGGCGTCGCGCGTCCTTCACCTTGGGTTCCTGTTTGGCCTTGCGGTATTTGTTGACTGCCGAGCGGCCTCGGCCCAGTTGGGACAGCAGCTGCTTCTCGACATCGTCGGGCAGCGTCGGATCGGCGCGGCGCCATTTCCTGCCTTCGTGCAGGAAGAACCGGTCGTCGTCGGGCGTCTGGGGTGTGCTGGTCATGCCCGCCTATCAGTGAAGTGGTGTGGTATCAACTTACTAGCTGCTGGGGACCGGCGGGCCGATGACGAGCAGGGCGGCGAAGACCACGGCGATGCCTGCCACTGACACCACGGCGGCGATCAGCGGCTTGCGCAGCACCCAGGCCTGCAGCTGTTCGATTGGGCCGCGCGGGGTGTCAGCTCCGGGAGCGAGCCGCCAGCCGCCGTCGAGCTTCCCGCGGCGTTCCATGGTCTGGTCGAACACGACCGACGCGAGCGGCACCACTGCGGAGAGCAGTCCGAGCAAACCCACCTTGGGTGACCAGCGCTGGTTCACCCAGACGAAGATGGTGACCACCACGAACATGAGGAACACGAAGCCGTGGATCCCGCCCGCCGGCGAGATGAGCGCCTCGGTTGTCTGGGTGACGTATTTGAGGAACATCGCCAGGAGCAGGAAGGCCCAGGTCAGCGCCTCGGCAACGGCGACGGTGCGGAACAGGATGCGGGGGCTCATCGGTTTCTCCAAAGGGGTCGGTCCTTCCAAATTACCGCAGCCCGGCCCGCCGGACCCCACCGGGCTGGCGTTGGACATGTCACACCCGACCGGGCCGCCCGCCAAACTGTCAGGGGGAAATGGTTAGCTGAGAGCGTCCTGATACCGTGAACAGCTCCAAGGTTGCAGCCGCTGGGAGGCACAGTGTTTCTTCTCGACCCGACGGTCCCCGGTGCATTGCCGGACCTGGTTTTTTCGGCCACCGATCTGGTGACTGCCGCCGAATGTGAGTACCGGCTGCTCTCCGTCCTCGACGAGAAGCTGGGCCGCTCCACCAAACCGGAGTTCGACGTCGACGCCATGCTGGAGCGCACCGCCGTCCTGGGTGACGTTCATGAACGCAAGGTCCTTGATGCCCTGGTGGCCGAGCACGGACCGTGGAATCCGGCTGCCGGGACTGGCGTGTACGACGTCGTACCCGCTGCGGGCATGGACCGTGCCCTGCTGGCGGATAAGCATCGGGAGTCGATCATCGCACTCCGGTCCGGGGCCGACGTCGTGTTCCAGGCAGCGTTCTTCGACGGCCAGTTCCACGGCCGGTCCGACTTCCTGGTGAAAACGCCCGACGGCTCTTACGCGGTGTGGGATACCAAGCTGGCCCGTCACGCCAAGGTGAGCGCTCTCCTCCAGCTGGCCGCCTACGGCGACCAGCTGCTCGCGGCGGGTATCCCCACGGCACCCGAGGTCACCCTGGTGCTCGGCAACGGCGCCCACAGTATCCACAGCCTCGCCGACATCCTGCCCGTGTTCCGCGAGCGCCGGGACCGGTTCCTGCGCCTGATCGACCGCCACCGCCGCCAGCCCGAGCCGGTGCGGTGGGGCGGCGCCGACCATACCGCCTGCGGCCGCTGCCCCTACTGCCAGCTGAAAGTCGCCGAGACCCGGGACCTGCTGCTGGTGGGCGGGATGAGTACCACCCGCCGGGCGAATCTCCACGCCGAGGGGATCCACACCATCGATGAACTTGCCGCACTGGAGGTTCCGGCTACTGACAGGAGCCTGCTCCGGCTCCGCGACCAGGCCCGCATGCAAACCGGTACCGCCCACCCCGATGGCAGCGTCGAGTACACCGGCAAGGATGGCCTGCCCACCACGCTGAGTTACCGGGTGCTTCCCGATCACACGCTGGCCACGCTCCCGGCGCCAAGCCAGGGTGACATCTTTTTCGACTTCGAGGGGGACCCGCTCTGGCAGGACGACGCCGGCCGGTGGGGGCTTGAGTATCTGTTCGGCGTGGTCGAGAACCCCGACCGTCCCGGCGACCCTCCCCCGTTCCTGCCGCTCTGGGCCCATTCCCGCAGTGAGGAACGGCACGCTTTCACCGACTTCCTCGACTATGTCGACCGGCGGCGAGCGCAATACCCGGACCTGCACATCTACCACTACGCCTCCTATGAGAAGACGGCGCTGCGCAATCTGTCCCTCGCCCATGTGGTGGGCGAGGACGCGGTGGACGCTCTCCTCCGGGACGGCGTCCTGGTGGACCTCTATGAGACAGTCCGGCACAGCCTGCGCATCTCCGAAAACTCCTACAGCATCAAGAAACTGGAGCCCCTGTATATGGGGGAAAATCTGCGCAGCGGGGATGTCGTGGACGCCGGAGCATCGGTGGTCGCCTACGCGGATTACTGCACCGCCCGCGATGCCGGGGACGAGGCGCTGGCCGCCGAGATCCTCGCGGGCATCCGCGACTACAACGAATACGACTGCCTCTCGACCCTCCGCCTCCGGAACTGGCTGCTGGACCGCGCCGCGGAACGGGGTATCGGACCTGCATCGTCGCGCACCCCGACACCCACCGAGGGGCAGGAACCCAGCCTTGAAGAAGCCCGGCTGCTGGAGTATCTGGCGAACCTTCCGACCACGCACACCCTGACCGCCGATGAGCAGGCCGTCGCGATGGTCGCCGCCGCCGTCGGCTACCACCGGCGCGAGAACAAGCAGTTCTGGTGGGAACATTTCGACCGGCTGGACAGGGCCATCGAGGACTGGCCGGACACCCGCACCCTCTTCGTGGTGCAGGAGGCGAAGGTCCTGTCCGGCTGGGAACGCCCCACCCCCCGCAGCAACCCCGTACGCACCCTGAAGCTGACGGGGCTCGCCACGGACGGTTCCGAGTTTGAACCGGGCAAAAAGGTGTTCAGGATGTTCTCCCCACCGCTCCCGGAGGATCTCGCCCTCGAGGCGGAGGGCGGAACCTCCCAGCGGGCCGGCTGGTTCGGTACCGAAGTGGTGTCCCGCAGCCACGACGGGGACCGGGACGTGCTGGTGGTCCGCGAGAAACTCAGAACGAAGGGTGCCGAGTATGGTGAGCTGCCCATCGCGCTGACCCCCGACCAGCCGGTTGCCACCGCCTCCATCCGAGCGGCACTGTCCGAGCTGGCCCTCCAGGTGGGCTCCGCGCTGCCCGGCCTCCCCCGCAACCCGGGTCTTGAGGTGTTGCGGCGGTCAGCGCCCACCCTGGCCGCGCCAACCCCTTCTGGGCAGTGGTCCCTGCCGGAGGTGGTCGACGGCGATTACATCACCGCCATCACCGCCGCCGTCGCGGCCCTGGACCACTCCTACCTGGCGGTGCAGGGGCCCCCTGGCACCGGTAAAACCTACGTCGGCTCCCATGTGATCGCCGCTTTGGTGGCCCGCGGCTGGAAGGTGGGGGTGGTGGGGCAGTCCCACAAGGTGGTGGAGCACCTGATCCGGCAGGCACTCAAAGCAGGCGTCCCCCCGGGCCGGACGGCCAAGAAGACCAGCGACGCCCAAGCCCCCTGGGGGCACAAGACCGACGAGGGGGTGGCGGAACTACTCGATTCGCCCGGTGGCGCCCTGGTGGGCGGCACCGCCTGGACCATGACAGGAAGCAGGGTGCCGGCAGGTTCACTCGACCTGCTGGTCATCGATGAGGCGGGCCAGTACTCGCTGGCGAACACGCTCGCCGTGTCCCGGGCCGCCACCCGTCTGGTGCTGCTTGGCGATCCCCAGCAACTGCCACAGGTGACCCAGGGCAGCCACCCCGAACCGGTTGACACTTCGGCGCTGGGGTGGCTATCAGCCGGACACGCCACCCTCCCGCCGGAGTTCGGCTACTTCCTGGCCGACAGCTGGCGGATGCACCCCGACCTCTGCGCGGCGGTCTCGCGGCTGTCGTACGACGGGAAACTTGAGGCGGCTCCTGCCGCGACGCAGCGCTCCCTGCAGGGCAAACCGGCGGGGGTGGAATGCGTGCTGATCCGGCACGTCGGCAACACCACTTCCTCACCCGAGGAAGCCGACGAGGTAGTCAACCAGGTCACGGGACATGTGGGGCTGCAGTGGATTGGCGGTCCGGACGCACTACCCCGTCCGTTGGAGCCCCGCGACATCCTGGTGGTGGCGGCCTACAACGCGCAGGTCCAGAAGATTCAGGCTGCCCTGGAGGCAGCCGGACTTGATGGGGTGCGGGTGGGAACCGTCGACCGGTTCCAGGGCCAGGAAGCCCCCGTGGTGATTGTGTCGATGGCCTGCTCCGCTGCCACCGAGGCACCACGAGGGATCGGCTTCCTACTCAATCGCAACCGGATCAACGTTGCAGTGTCCCGCGGACAATGGCGGGCAGTTGTGATCCGTTCCCCCGAACTCACCCACCACTTACCGTCCCGGCCAGAACAGCTGGAGGAGCTGGGAGCTTTTATTGGTTTGTGCAGCACGAGAACGGGTGTCCCGCTGTAGTGGCCCTGCCTCAACCGGGCCCTGCTTGAGCCTGACGCTGCTTTAGCCTGACGCTGCTTTAGCTGGGCGGCGGTGAGCTGATAGTCAGGACCGCTACGGCGCCCTCCCCTGCCCCGCTGTAGGAGTGGTGGTCGTCGCTGCGCCACGAATGAGACTCACCGGCCGTGATCGTGAGTTCCTCGGCGGCGCAGCCCACTCTTGCACTGCCGCGGACCACCAGCAGGTGTTCGACGACCCCGGGGCCGTGCGGGGGTGACACCCGCGAACCGTCCGGCGCAATGGTGAGCCAGTACACTTCGGTGATGCCGCCGTCGTCGTGATGGCGGATGCCCATCAGCCGAGCGCTCACCGCGTCGTCGCTGGCCTCCGCACCAGGTTCCTCACCCAGGAGCACCGCGAGCGGTACATGCAATGGCGCGGCCAGGGCATACAGCGTTTCAAGCGTGGGGTTGCGTTGGCCGGTCTCCAACTCGGACAGCGTTCCCTTGCCGATCCCGGCCTGCGCCGCCAGACCCGTCAGGGAGAGGCCCTGCTCTGAACGTAGCGTCCTGATGGTCCGTCCCACTGCGGTCAGCCGGTCGGGGGTGGATCTAGTGGTCATTGGAGGCCTCCTCCGGCTAGGATAGCAGCGTTCCGTATACAGAACTGGTGTTTTCGGGACGTCTTCGACCCGCCGCACAGATTGCGAGACCACACCCGTGCCGCCTACCGCAACACCCACGCCCCTCCGGGAACCAGTGCTCGCCGGAGTGGTGACCGCACTGGTTGGCTTCACCTCGTCCTTCGCCGTGGTGCTGGCCGGCTTGCGGGCGGCAGGTGCCACCGAGCAGCAGGCCGCGTCGGGTCTCCTCGCGTTGACTGTCATCTTCGGCGCCGGAATGATCCTGCTCTCCACCGTCTATCGGCTTCCGATCACCCTGGCCTGGTCCACCCCGGGCGCCGCACTGCTGGCGGGTGCGGCCTCGTACGACGGCGGGTGGCCCGCCGCCGTCGGCGCGTTTATTGTCACGGGCGCGCTGATCGTCGCCACCGGCGCGGTCCCTGCCCTGGGCCGGTTGATCGGCCGCATTCCGACCGCCTTGGCGCAGGCCATGCTCGCTGGGGTGCTACTCCCGCTGTGCCTGGCGCCGTTCCAGGCGTTGGGAAGCATCCCCCTTCTGGTGCTGCCCTTGATCCTGATCTGGCTGGCGGGAACACGGTTAGCGCCACGATGGGCGGTGCCCCTGACGCTGTTGGGCGCCCTGCTGGTGATCACCGGGTATCTGGTCGTCAACCGAATCACCCTCGACTGGGCTGCCGCGGCACCGACGGTTGAGCTCACCGCCCCAGAATTCAGCATTCAGGCGATGGCCAGCGTCGCTCTGCCGCTGTACATCGTGACGATGGCTTCACAGAATGTGCCGGGAGTGGCGGTTCTTGCTTCCTTTGGATACCGGACACCGTGGCGCGCGTCGATGTTCGTCACCGGCCTCGGCACCGCGGCGGCAGCGCCCTTCGGCGGCCATGCCATGAATCTCGCGGCACTGTCGGCGGCCCTGTCCGCTGGTGAGACGGCCGGGCTCGATCGCAACCGACGGTGGATTGCGGCAGTCAGCGCCGGCTGTTGCTACCTGGTGCTCGCCGGCGCCTCCGCGGCGCTGGTCACGGTGGTCGCCGCAGCACCTCCCGGCCTGATCGAGACGGTGGCCGGGCTGGCGTTGATGGGCACCATGGCGACGGCGCTGGCAGCAGCACTGGCAGAGGTCAGCCAGCGGATGAGCGCCGTCGTGACCTTTCTCGTCGCCGCATCGGGGCTGACCCTGGCAGGGATTGGCGGCGCGTTCTGGGCCCTAATCGCAGGCCTGCTGGTCCGCTGGGTGCTGGAGGCCCGGTCAATCAATCAACCGCGCCCATAGCGTTGCCAGGTCGAACATGGATCCGTCTCGCTCAATCGCATCCTGCAATAAAATGCGGCCGGTTTCGCGTAGGTGAAAATCCATCGCCTCCCCGGCATCCTCCACATTGCCAGCCAAAATTGCCTCGACGATCGGCGTGTGTTCCGCGTACACCCGCTGCAAGTTCCTCGACCCCCTGATCGTCGATGCTCCCACCAGCCGCGTTGCATCTCGTAGGTTCTCTACAATCCGGTGCACATAGGCGCTTCCTGCCAATTCGAGGATTATGCCGTGTAGTCGCTGATCATGATAGATGAAAAGGGGCTCGTCATTAACCTCGGCGGCGGCTCTCATGGCTCGCCACTCTTGTTGAAGTCTCACGTCGCCCTCCGCGCCAGCGGAATAGCGCGCCGCTGCTCGACGTGCCGCTGGAACTTCGAGCGCAATCCTCACCGCAATCATTTCGGCAAGTTCCTGCGGGCCTGGAAACACCACCCGAAACCCCTTGTTGCGCTCAAAACGGACCAGCCCGGTCTCTTCCAAGCGGAGCATCGCTTCACGCACAGGGCTCCGCGAGACTCCAAGGTCTTCTGCAATTTTGTAGACAGAGTACAACTCACCCGGTTGAAGCGTCCCGTTATGGATTGCTTCCCGGACTGATTCAACGGCCCTCTGCGTCAGTGACCTGTTGTTCTCAATGCGTTTCAAGCCGGGGCCGGGAGTGTCCATCTACCGATCATAGGGCAACGTAATACGCGACAGATGGCATGTGATGCACGAATAGCCTGCGCACTTCTGCAGCTCTCATTGATCCAGAAGCGCTGGAATGCCTTGTCTCGGACCTCCTCGTTGTGTAACCTACGTTACTAAGACATGTAACATGCGACACACCACCGAAAGGTCTCAAATGAAATCCCAGCTATCTTCCCTCCAACTGTTCGTAGCAACCGGAGCGATCTCCCTGACTGTACTCACTGGATGTTCCGCGGCGGAATCACCCGCTGAATCCAGTACAGAGCCCGAAAGTGACCGCGCGGTGGCGCAGGTCAATGAAACGGCCGCTGCACTAGTTCCCCAGGACATTGCTGATGCGGGCACCTTGCAGATGGCCACCACAATCGGCATGGCACCGCTGGGGTACCCCGATCAGCAGAGCGGGGAGTTGGTGGGTTTCAACGTTGATCTTATGAACCAGGTTGGCGAGGTGCTCGGGCTGGATGTCGAAGTCCACGGCGTGTCGCTCGATCAGATCATCCCGGGAATGCAAGCTGGCCGATACGACCTCACCGCTAGCAACATGGCGATAACTGATGAGCGGCAAGAAGTACTGGACTTCGTTCAGTACTACTTTGGCGCGAGCTCCCTTGCTTTCCCAAGCGGCAACCCGAAAGACCTGTCTCCCGACAATTTGTGTGGAACCTCGGTCGGAGTGTCCATCGGATCGTTCCAGCAGACGGAGGTAATGCCCGGCCTGTCAGAAGCCTGTGAGGAAGCTGGCTCCGATGCTATAGACATTCAGGAATTCCCTGACCAGCAGAAAGCGATTCTGGCCATGAACAGCGGCCGAATCGACGCAGTCGCTGCAGACAGCGCCATCCTCCACTATGCCGCAGGACAGAACGATCAAGTAGAAGTAGGCGAGAATCTGACCGCGGGGTCGGTACTAGGTATTGGCCTCCCCGAGGGTTCGCCAATGGTGGAAGCAGTCCACGCTGCGGTGAACGATTTGATTGAAACCGGTATCTATCAGGAGACGCTAGAGAGCTACGGAATCGCGGATCTGGGTATTGAGCAGTCAGAAATCAAGAAGTAGCGGTGAGAGAGGTCCAAATGATCGCCCTACCGACAAACTCGGAATCAACATCTGTTCCGCAGGTCATCGCTCGAACAAATGTCGGGCGTCTGATTCTATCCGCTGTCGTCCTCCTAGCAGCGGTCGCCGTCGTTGTTGCGATTCTGGGTAACGAACGGTTCGGATGGCCAGTCATTCTTGATCATCTATTTGCGCCGACCATCATCGCGGGTATCGGCAACACTCTCCTGTTGACCGTGGTGTGCATGATTATCGGGACCCTTTTGGGCGGAGTTTTTGCGCTGATGAGCCTTTCTCCCAGCCCTCCCTTGCGATGGATCGCAAGTACCTTCGTCTGGTTTTTCCGCGGGATTCCACTCTTGGTGCTGTTGCTGTTCTTCTTCAACCTTTCAGCGCTCTTTCCCGAGGTGGTGCTGGGGCTCCCAGGCGCCGACCCCTTCCTGACACTGAATGCAAATCAGATAATCAGCCCGTTCACAGCGGCAGTCCTTGCCCTGTCCCTGCACGAGGCAGCCTACATGTCAGAGATCATCCGAAATGGTATCTCCAGTGTAGATAGGGGGCAACGAGAAGCTGCACAAGCACTCGGAATGAAACCGTCGAAGGTGAATCAACGAATTGTAATCCCTCAGGCAATGCGGATAATCGTTCCACCAACATCGAACCAGGTGATTTCGATGCTGAAGACGACCTCCTTAGTGAGCGTTATTGCCTTGAGCGACCTTCTGTTCTCTGCACAGATTATCTACTCGACCAACTATCAGGTGATACCTCTTCTGGCGGTCGCCACAATTTGGTACCTCTTCATGGTGAGCATCTTGACCATACTGCAGAAAAAGATCGAAAAGGTGCTCAATCGCGGATATGCGAGACGCACCAAAACTCAAACCACCAAAGCCTCGTCGCCGATTCAGCAGGAGCAAAGCCGTGCCTAATTCCGCCGAAACCGAGGTCGTTATCGACATCCAACGCATCACGAAAAGTTTCGGTGACACCGTTGTTCTTAGCGACATCTCCCTGCAAGTTCACCGTGGCGAGGTGGTCTGCATCATTGGCCCCTCTGGATCCGGCAAAAGCACCCTTTTACGGTGTATCAATCATCTTGAGGTGATCGATTCCGGCGAGATCTTCGTCCTGGGTGACTACGTCGGTTACCAGCGCAAGAAGGGCAATATTGAGCAACTGCCCGAAGGCGAAGCATCCAAGCGCCGACGGAAGCTTGGAATGGTGTTCCAACAATTCAACCTGTTTCCCCACATGACTGTGCTGGAGAACATCATCGAATCCCCCATGACCGTAAATGGCGTGAAGAGGAAAGTTGCTGAAGCAACCGCCATGGCCCTCCTGAAGAAGGTTGGGCTCGCCCATAAGGACGCAGCCTACCCGAGCGAATTGTCGGGTGGGCAGCAGCAGAGGGTTGCGATTGCGAGAGCTCTCGCCATGGAGCCCGAGGTCATGCTCTTTGATGAACCAACATCTGCTCTCGATCCTGAACTTGTGGGTGAAGTACTCAACGTTATGGCGGATCTCGCCCACGCTGGCATGACCATGATCGTCGTGACGCATGAGATGCAGTTCGCCAAAGAAGTTTCTGATCGGGTCATGATTATGGATAGTTCCAAAATCATTGAGGAAGGCACACCCGACGAAGTGTTTGAGCAACCAAAAAGCACCAGAGCCCAAGAGTTCCTTGCGCGAGTCTCGGCTCCAGGAAGCAACGAGCGGAACGCCATCTAAACCGAGGCAATCCGCCGAGCTTTACGCCTCTTCACGCAGGTCACCGACGATATGCAGGTCACCTCGACGGTGATTGCGCGCGTCAGCATCGAGAGATGCTGGCTTCACACTTGGCTGGAGCAGCCGAACATCAGCAAGGAGCACACAATGGACGGCAAGCTGGCTGTAATCGGCATGGGGACCATGGGGAGTATGGTCATGTGGCGTTCCTCCCTGTTGACAGGAGGAATCGTTGGCTTCGACAGCGGCTTCCCCGCGTCCGAGAGCACTGCCGTAGGCGGGGACACCCGAATGTTCCGTGTGGCTTATAAAGAAGGGCCACAGTACTCAAGCCTGCTCCAGGAGTCAGAGCGCCTATGGCATGAACTCAACGAGTACACCCAAATCCCAGTGCTCGACCAGCGCTCGGGAGGAGTATCCATTGTTACCGAACACAGTGAGTTTCATCGTTCTCTGTTGGCGAGCGCTGACGCAACTGGCGCGGTCTTCGACCAGCTCTCAAGAGACGACTTTCTACTACGATATGAACAGCACGTCTTGCTGAACAACGACGTAGGTCTAATCGATCCCAGAGCCGGATTCATCCGTTCAGAGCTTGCCGTTCTGACCGCCTTCGAGCAAGCGTTGACCAACGGCGCAGCAGCCAACACTGTTACTCAGATTGACGAGATCATCCCCGTCAATGGGTGCGTTCAGATCCGGTCCGGGAACAGCTCCTGGACGTTCGAGAAGGTAGTCGTCACCTCAGGTGCTTGGTCCCGCAACCTGTTGCCCGCCACTTACATGAAACACCTTGAGCCGCGCAGGATCGCCCTCACCTGGTACGCCTCCCGCAACCCTGAGCAGTTCGCGCCTCACAACTTCCCACCTTTCATGCGTTACTCAGACGGCCTCCACATGTATGGTGCTCCCTCCGTGGATGGCAATACCGTCAAATTGGGCGGAATCATTCCCTCCGAGAAGGTTGCTGATGCAGGCACGATGAACCGCGAGCTCACGATGGAGGAAATTGCACGGTCAAACGAAGCGGTGCGGCAGTTCTTTCCCGGGCTTATCCCATATTGCGTGCGGTCCAGAGCCTACCCAGACCTATATACGGTAGATCAACAGCCACTTATCGGTTGGCTTCCCGATGTGCCTGGAGTGTACGTGGCGACCGGTTTCTCAGGCAAGGGTTTCAAGATGGCATCTGGAGTCGGTGAAGCAGTAGCCCAGGATCTCTTTGGCGCACCGGCCCCCAGCCGCCTCGAGTTTGCCAATCCGACCCGTTTTGCCGAGCAGCCATGGGTTCTCAAGCAATAGGGCTCGTGCGCAGATTCTATATGCCGCGGCCGGGGGTGAGGATTCCGTTTGGATCAAAAAGGGCCTTGATGCTTCTTTGCAGCGCCCTATTCGTCGCGGAAATCTGTCCGTCCAATGCGGAGACCTTGAGGCTGCCCACACCGTGCTCCCCCGTCACCGTTCCTCCGAGGCGTTGGGCTGCCGCTGCTAATTGACTCATGACATGGGCAGCTACCTCGTTGGACTGGACCGAGTCGTCCAGCAGTGAGATTCCGGGATGGAGGTTCCCGTCGCCAGCGTGGGCAAAAGTGGAAATCTGAACACCATTTTCGAGGGCAATGACTTCAATCTCGTCGAAAATGTCCGCTAACCGATCGATGGGGACAGCAATGTCACAGGAAGCGCGAAGCCCTTGGGCGTTGAGAGAGCTACTGACGAACCGCCGGGCCTCAAGAAGGCTATCGCTGTCCGAAACATCCCAGAAGCTGGCTTCCGTCAGCTGCATCCGCAACTTTTCAACCTGTTCCTCTGCATCCGGGCCGATGAATTGCCCGAGTAGAAGCGCCTGGCCTGGCATCGTGGCCATACCTGGATGGTTTCGTTCGACCGCAGCTACGCTATAGGTGTCCAGAAGCTCAAGAACTTCCGGAGCCAGGTTGGTCGACATGACGGAAATGACGGATTCCGCCGCAGCTCTTACTGACCCAAAACCTGCGCGAAACGTTCTCACCATTCCGGTAGGACGCGGCACCAGTCTCAGCCGGGCCGCGGTAATGACTCCCAGGGTACCCTCGGAACCCACCACCAAACCCGTCAGGTTCAATCCGGCTACGTTCTTTCTGGTTGAGGTCCCGGTGTCGATGACTGACCCATCTGCTAGGACCAGTTCCACCGAGGCGACGCTATCGGCCGTTACACCGTACTTAACACACCGCAATCCACCGGCATTGGTTGCGATGTTTCCACCAATAGTCGATATACGGTAACTGGCCGGGTCAGGAGCGTACATCAGGCCACATTGAGCCGCCAGGTCATCGACATCCGAGGTAATCACACCTGCCTGCACTTCAACCATCCTGTTCCCCGGGCTGAACGAGAGAACCCTGTTCATCCCAGCTAGTGAAATCACAATGCCACCCGCATAGGCGACGGCGCCACCAGCTAGCCCGGTTCCGGCGCCGCGCACCGAGACAGGGACGGAGCTTTGGTTCGCCCAGGACAAGGCCACCGATACGTCCCGGGTTGAATCGGCAAGAACGACTGCTATCGGATTCCCCGCTGGACCTGCGACCGATTCATCACGCAGATAGGGGGCCATCTCCTCCCGTTCGAACAGCACTTTGTCCCCCAGACTGCGGCGGAGAATTTCCAGTGAACCAGAATCCAGGGCGTCGGCGGACGCCACACCCAATTCTCCTAACAAGACGCATCCGCGATCTCGGGTAAGACTAATTGGAGGCCTAACTGTTTGGACACAGCTTTAAGGGACTCCTCCTGCTCGCGCCCGTACACCACCTCGGGGACATTCACTGGAACTTGGATAATCTGCGACATCCACTCAATACCCCGGCTCGCGCCCCCTAAGGATTGATCGATGGAACCCTCGCTGGTCAGGTTGGAAGAAAATATTCCAGCGGCAGAACGCGGCAGGAAGTCCTCATAGACAATTGGGTCCGCAGCAATGACCCCCCTATCTATGAGATCCAGGACAGAGGTTTCGGAATTGCTTTGGCCCAGATCCTCGTCGGGGAGCTTATCGGTCACACGGAAGGTGAAGTAGGCGAGATTCTGCTCAAGAAACCCTCGTTCAGTGGCTGGCCACGCCCTGCTCCAAACAGAACGGGCATAGGTCTGCCTCTCCGTAGATGAATCATCTGAACCCTCTCGATCGATCCGCGCCATCAGGTCGTCATACCGATCACGGCCACGCGGTGTGAGGGCCAAGCCACGAGCCTCAACCTCACCGAAGCGGACCCTTAGGTTGCCCTCAAACACCTTGCCATCGCTGCCACGAAAGGCTCTTGGCTCTGCTAGTGCCTTGAAAGAGGTTTGGCGCAGGAGCACATCAGGGCCATCCCATTTGGGTGGCCCCTGTATGTCATCGATCATGTGGATGCCTTCGGCTTCCATAGCGTCGTAAAGTCGATCAATATCCAGAACTCGGGGAGTGAGATGGTTGATATGCGTTGTCGATACCCCGCCGATATCTGCCGCCACGCTGGAGATGGAGTTCAACTTTTGATACCACTCAAAGTCGACTGGGTCATCTGATAGAGCGAACGCCGCTGCTGCTAGATCCAGAAAACGCGTTGCGTCAGCCTCGCCCAGACCTTCCTGTTCAACAGCCTTTTCAGCGTACTGCAAGAGGTCCACGGGAAAGATTTCACGCCTAGCCAAGAAATCGTTCAACTGTTGTTCTGTTGCAACGTCAAAGAAACGACGGTCGTCCGTCACGAGCAGTGAAGTGAAAACACGGAAGGGGTTGAGAGCCAACTGCTCCCGATCCAACGGGCGGAACGCGGTCGACACCACCGGGATGGGCGCAGGCTTGGCGTCTCGGAGGTCATAATATCCAGTCGGATACATACCAAGCGCCGCAAAGACTCGGGATACCTGACGCAATTCAATGGCGGAGCCAACCCTGATAGCACCATGCCGCTCTGCAGTTACACGTGAGATACTGCCGAACCGTTCTGCATCAACATGGTTCTCAGCAATGGTCTTTTCGTTGACGGCTTGCGAAACCTTCACAAGGGCGTTGTACGCGGGAACCTCTTCGCCGTAAAGGTCCGAAAGCCGCTGCGCAAACCGGGCCCTAAGCCGCCAGGTGGGATTCATTGTCATCAGGATCCTCTATTCTTCGTGGACTACTGCATGTAACATGCTACGTGAAAGTTACTAGCCTGCCAATAGGGTTTTAACAGAAGTAGACCCAGGCGGTGTCGTCGTTGACACCGCCTGGGTCAGCCTATATGTTGACTAACATGCTACATGCTGAGCAATCTACGGGGGGTCTAGTTCGTCACGCGCCTGCCCCTGCCCCGCATCGAGGCAATCCTGTGATGGTGGCTGATGACTGATAGAACCGGTTCTCCAAGGGCCGTCTACGCGGATGCGAATGAAGGCAGTATCAGGGCTATGCGCGACGCCGGCCAGTTACAACGGCTGAATGACCTAACGATGTTGGATGTGCATTACGGAACACCCGCCTCGCCATCGAAGTTCCTTTCAGTCGTCGACGATGCTGAAATTGTCATTATCGGTGGTGCTTTGCCTGATCTGGTTCTCCGTCGGGCTCCGAAGCTTGAGCTAGTTTGCTTCGTCGGCCAGGGCGCTGCCAACTTCGTGAATCTGCCCCTGGCCGCAAGCCGAGGGATCAAAATTGCCGTCACACCCGGCTACGGAACAGCAGCGGTTTCCGAGCATGTGTTAGCCCTACTCTTTGGAGTCGCTCGCCGCATTTCTGAGGGAGACCGGCATGTGCGCGAAAATCGCTGGCGCCCGTTTAGCCCCGGAACACAGCTGGCAGGAAAGACGGTTGGAATAATCGGCTACGGTGACATCGGTGCCCACACTGCGTCTCTGCTCAACGCTCTAGGGACACGGGTGCTCGTGTGGACCAGGTCCCCACCTGCCGGGGGCGCACCGGGAGTGCAATTCAAGCCACTGAATGATCTCCTGAAGGAATCGGATGTCGTCAGCCTGCATCTTGAGTTGAACGAGCAGACTAACGGGATGATTACCGGATCGATGCTCGACCTACTGAAAAGGGGTGCCATTCTTATCAACACTGCCCGTGCTGAGTTGATTGAAGAAGGTGCCCTCGAACGGCGGCTAACCGACGGTGTGCTGTCGGCGGGCCTCGACGTATTCATTACCGAACCGCCCCTACAGGACAATCCGCTCCTGAAATTGAATAACGTGGTCCTTAGCCCCCATCAGGGATACCACACCCCCGAAGCCTTCGCCGCAATGCTCGAGATGGTGGTCGATAACGTTCGTGACCATGTCAGCGATTCGCACAGTCACCCAGAGCCATCAGCTTGACCTCAAGACATAGCCCTCACCCGTCCCATCGAAAGCCAGGAGCAGCCACTATGCAGTATGAAAACTACATCGGAGGACGTTGGACGGGGCGAAATTTCACGACCAACGTAAACCCGTCGGATACGAACGACGAAATTGGTATGTATGCGTCAGCTGACGCTGACGATACGAATAGTGCCATCGAGTCTGCGGTCGCCGCGCAGTCAATCTGGCGCGCCTATCCCCCGTCGGAACGCATCAGTGTGCTCCGAAATATCGGTAATGCCCTGCTTGCCCGGAAGGATGAACTGGGTGCGGCCCTATCTCGCGAGGAGGGTAAACCCGTAAGGGAGGGAATCGCCGAGGCGGGGCGTGCGGGAAACACGTTCCACTACTATGCATCAGCTATCGAGCACGCCCAGGGAGAAACCTACTCTTCGGCTCTCCCTAAGACTCTGATACAGACCCGGCGCAACCCAGTCGGAACCGTAGGAATAATTACCCCGTGGAACTTCCCGCTGGCAATACCCGCTTGGAAGATCGCACCTGCGCTTGCATACGGCAACACCGTAGTCTTCAAGCCCGCGGAGTTGGTGCCCTCTTCGGCGTGGGCACTGACAAAAATCATTTCTGAGGCCGGTCTGCCGGATGGCGTGTTCAACATGGTCATGGGCAGCGGGAGTGTGGTCGGGAAAGCTATCACGACTTCATCGAGGCTCAACGCCGTGACGTTCACGGGTTCAAGCTTTGTCGGTGCGGAGATCGCCGCCGATTGCATCTCGCATGGCGCAAAACGGATCCAGGCCGAAATGGGCGGCAAGAATTCCCTGGTGGTTCTGGACGACGCTGACCTGACCATTGCCGTCGAGGCCATCATCGACGGCGCATTCAAGTCGACCGGTCAGCGCTGTACTGCGACGAGCCGCGTGATCTCGACCCCGCAAATGTATCCACGGCTGGTGGAACAGCTGTCGGCACGCATCCCAACGTTGAAGGTCGGGGACGCTCTCGATCCTTCAACCGACATCGGTCCGTTGGCAAGCCAGCAACAACTCAATCAGGTCCGGAAATACGTCGAGCTTGGGGTCTCGGAAGGCGCCGAATTGATCGCTGGCGGACATGAAATACGGTCGGCGTCGCCTGGATTCTATTTTGAGCCCACACTCTTCGCGGGCGGACACTCTCAAATGAGAATCAACCAGGAAGAGATCTTCGGCCCGGTCGTTTGCCTCATCGAAGCCCCAGACGTCGATAGTGCAATTGCGCTGGCTAACGACACCCAGTACGGGCTCGCGGCCGGAATCATCACCGACTCTCAACGGTCGATTGAGAGATTCTTGGATTCAGCGGACGCCGGTATGCTCCACGTCAATCGATCGACGGCAAACACTGAATTACACGTGCCTTTTGGCGGCAATAAGTCATCGAGCTATGGCCCCCGCGAACAAGGCACGGCCGCCCGCGACTTCTTCACAAGTACTTCCACCATCTATTCGACAACTGGAACCGACTAAGGGATTGCCCTCGGGGTGGTAACTGTTCCCAACAGCCGCGCATGCTAGGTGCGACGGCGCTTTAGGGTGCTGGAGCGCGATACACCAAACCGGGATCATGTCCTCGGGACCGGTGCAGCCTGGCGGGAGCACCATGTCAGCAGCGCGCTAACCGGCCACGAAAACAGGGGCGGCGCAGGTTGGCGACGGATCCCGCGGCTGGTTGGATCGCCAAGCCTACCGCCGCCACGACACACCCGGAGATCGGGCTTAAGGGGATCCACTCGTTAACGCAAAATAGGGCGGGAATTGCTTCCCGCCCTATTTCAGTGGTCATTGACCACTAAGTCGAACTAGACGACCTGGATGTTTACGGCCTGAGGACCCTTGGGGCCCTGCTCGGTCTCAAAGCTAACCTTCTGGTTCTCGTCGAGGGACTTGAAGCCGCTCGAGTTGATAGCGGAGAAGTGAGCGAACACATCGGCGCTGCCATCTTCTGGCTCGATGAAGCCGAAGCCCTTGTCAGCGTTGAACCATTTCACGGTACCTGTTGCCATTTTTAAAACATCCTTCTGGAAATATGAAACTGATCCCGACTGTCGGGTAGTTTCAGTCGCGGCGTTCGTTTCCCGCTTCTACAGAAAAAGCGGCTGGCCCGTCTGGGTTTCGCCGCTTGAAATACAAAATGCGCAACACTACAACTGCGTACGAGTCTACATGGATTTCGCCCAAGGTAAAAACAGGCGCTGCGCCCGGCTCTCTTGGACGCCGGTCCGCACCCTGCACGGTAGAGGGAACCATTCGGGCAGGATGCCCAGTTAACCTGTCGACACGTTGGTGCCGATGAAAGGGGTGCGTGATCGCAAGTAGCGAGACCAGCGGGCGACGACGTCGCCCGCGCTGGGCGGCCCTGGGGGTTCTCCTGCTCGGGGTAGCCGGATCGGTGCTGGTGTTCCTTGGCCCCGGCCTGGCTGGTGGCCTGCGCCTGGAGGGCAGCTCCTTCCTGGACGCTCCCGAGTGCACTGTCGAAACGCTTCAGGGCGACGTCGGGCTTGACCGCGACGAGGCGAAGCTGGCCACCACTGCTGTTGCGCTCCGCCTCCGGGGACTGGAAACCCCCGACACCACTGGCATTGACCCTGCGGTCCTGCAACGACTGGCTGAGGGGCCAACCGATGACGCCGGTCCCAGCCTGAGCTGCCGTGGCTCCGCAGCCAGCGACCTCGAGGAACAGGAGCTGACCGACTCTGGACTCACGCCCCGCGCCGAACAGGTGCGGGTGACCATGACCGAGGTCTTCGGCGACCAGAGCCTGGGTGGGTTCGCTCCGGGCGGGGTCGGCCAGGGACACGGCGGAGAATCCACTCACTACGACGGTCGGGCCATCGACATTTTCTTCCGCCCGGTGAACGAGGACAACCGGCGCCAGGGATGGATCCTGTCGCATTGGCTCGTCGCGCATGCCGACGACCTGGACATCCAGTACGTCATTTTCGACGACGAGTTCTGGAGCGCTCATCTATCCCGGGGTGGTTGGCACTACTACGAAGCACCTGCCCCGGGTAATGAGATCCTGCGTCACCTCGACCACGTGCACGTCGATGTACTCGATGGCGGCACCAGCTAACGCCCCCACCCTCATCGCTGGTCAGGGTCCGGAGGAGCCGATAGCGGCGAGATTCACCGTCCCGGCCACCGCCCCGACCGCCACTGTGCCGGCTGCCTCACGCCCGAGATACCAGCCTTTCGTGCGCTGAGCCCCTTCGCCTGGCCGGATCTGCCATCGGGTATCGCTGACCCGCACGATCGGCGCTGTCGCCGTGAGCGTGAGAGTCACCGGGAGAACGACGGTGTCGGTTACCGTCTCGCCACCCTGGCATCCGTCCGTAACGAATCGCTCGAACTGGATGGCCCCCGAGGCGGTCGCCGTTCCCAGCTTGCGGCCGATACTCAGCACACCCGGCCCCGACCCGACAACGAATTGCTCACGGAGGGCGGTGGCGCCGTCACCGCAGTCGACCAGCTCAACGGTGAGGCTCGACGCGCTGACCGTCGTTACTCGCTCCGGTGGGCTAGTGGTGCTGGCCTGCACGATCGCGTCCTCGAAGAGAACCCCAAGGCCGCCGGCAGGTTCAAACTCGGCACTGTAGTCACCCCGCGCCCCGGTGCCGCCTGGCGGGGCGACCGGATCCGGCGCAACCGGAGCTTCGCCGCGGGTACGCTGCCGTTCGACGGCGAATTTCAGGAACGCGGCGGGGCTCTCGACGCCGGCGATGAGCGAACCAACGCTGAGGGTACCGGTGCCATCGCGCGCAAAGTCGTAGGATCGTCCACTCGACCGGTCGGAGCCCGACGAGGTGGTGCCGCCAATACCCGTGAAGAACCGGGGGGTCGTCCCAGTAACTGTGATCTGGACTTCCTGTGCGGACAGCACCGAGACCGACTCAGGTTCACCGCAGCCCGGGCTGTCGGTGACTCTCAGATCCACGATTGCGTGCCCCACAGCCTGGTCGAGGCTGCGCCCTATGTCGAGCTCTACCGGACCGGGCTCTCGCGACTCCCGGCCTTCGGTCTGGACTGTGGTGGTGGCAATGTCCTCACTCAGGTCAGGGCAGCTGATCGTGGCCGCCCGGGACAGGAACACCTCCACCGATGCCTCGCCTTTGACCTCCTGCCGGAATGAGACGGCACCCGCGTAGGCTCCGTCGGTCTCCGGGAAAAGATTGACCGCGGCCTGGTAATACCGCAGGTCACTGAGCTGCGTACCGCCGGGTGGCGCCGCTGCTGCGGCCGTAAAGAGGGTCGGAGCGACGAGCAGCACCGTGAGAACGCCGCCCGCCCATGTACGCTGCACACCCGTACCTGGCTTCATGGCCTGCTCCCTGCTCTCCCCCAGATGGTACTCCCGGGGAAGGTACAAGTCACCGGTTTAATCACCCCAGTTCGCTGCCTCATAGCCTTTCGGGCCCCACGCGATTCGTCGGTGGCGCGTGAGAGCATTAATCCATGCCACGGACCAGCTCCCCCATGATCGATGTCACCGACATCATCCGGATGGTCGGTGGCGCCTCGTTCCAGCGCGGGCAGACCTATGCAAAACAGGGTGCGGTCACCCAGCTCGACTGGGACCCCGCGGGCAACACCCTCGACGCGCGGGTGCAGGGAAACTCTCCCGCCGCCTACCGCACCCGCCTCTTCCTGAGCGAAAAGGGCGACGGGCGGTTCCACCTGAGGGACAGCTTCTGCAGCTGCCCCATCAGCCTCGACTGCAAACACGTCGCCGCCACAGCGCTGCAAAGCAACACCGAGCATCTGCTCTCCCGGAAGGAACTCACGACCCCCGTCCGGAAGGCAGCGCAGGTCGGTTGGCAAAGTTCGCTGACCGGGCTGATCACTCCAACGCCCGACGACGGCGCCGCCACTCCGACCCCGCCCACCCCGCTGGCGCTTCAGTTTGAGCTGCGCGCCGCCGCGAGCCCGCAGCACGGCTGGGGGTCACCCCGATCATCGCGGAAGGCAGCCACACCACGGCTCGGGGTGCGCCCGGTGGTCCGCAACAGCAAGGGCAATTGGGTCAAGAACAACCTGTCCTGGGGCAGCATCAGCTACCAGACCTACGGTGTCCTCCTCGACCCCGACCAGCACCGGTGGTTCTCCCAGTTCCCTTCCCTGCATCGGGGAACCGGGGTCAGCTACTTCGGCAACAACGACTCGTGGCTCTATCTGGAAGACTTCAGCAACCCGCTGCTCTGGCAGCTGCTCAAGGAAGCGCAACGCCTCGGCGTCGAGTTTGTTGGCTCGACCAAGGGCGTCTCGGTGGTCCTGGCCGGCCTGGCCAGCCTGAAACTCGACGCGACCTCCACCCCGGACGAACAGTTGCAGCTGTGCCCGGTGCTGGAAATCAACGGTCATCAGCACCCAGCGGACACCGCCAGGCCGATCAGCACCCACGGCATCTACACAGTGCAGCCAGGCAGCCCCACCCAGAGCACTGTCATTACGCTGGCCCCCACACCCAGGCGTCTCACCGATCACGACATCGGGTTGCTGTTGCAGACGGCCCCGGTGGTGATCCCAGCCGGGGAGAAGCCACTGTTCCTCGACAGCTTCTATCCGCGGCTGCGCCAGGCCATCGAAGTGATCAGTAGTGACGAGTCGGTGACGTTCCCTGACATCGCCCCTCCCCTGCTGATCCTGACCGCTCGTTACACGTCCGGCGACCGGCTGGAGCTGTCCTGGGACTGGGAGTATCGGCTCGGCCAGGACGTCACGCGCAAACCGCTGCGACCGGTCCCCGGCGGGCAGGACTATCGGGACCCGTCCGCCGAAACGGAAATCCTCCGCACCGCACGCGCCCACCTCGGAACCACCCCGCTCCAGGCGCTCACTCTCGAGGACATGGCAGCCCTCGAGTTCACCGAGGACACCCTGCCGCAGCTCCTGGAACTGGCTGGCGTCAGGGTTGACGTGATCGGCGACCAGCCCACCTACGAGGAACTGACCGAGCCCGCCCAACTGATCATCACCACAGTCGAAACCGACAACCGCGACTGGTTTGACCTCGGCGTCCTCGTGACAGTGCAGGGGCGCAAGATCCCGTTCGACCACATCTTCCGGGCCCTCGCGGAGGGAAAGAAGAAGATCAAGCTGGTGGACAACAGTTACCTGTCCATGAACCAGCCCGTGTTCGAGCAGCTCCGCGAACTGATCGAAGAGGCCCGCGCGCTGAACGAGTGGGAGCCGGGCCTGAAGATCAGCCGGTATCAGGCAGGGCTGTGGGCCGAGTTCGAGGACCTCGCTGAGGAAACCGAGGAGGCTCAGGGGTGGCGGAGCGCCGTCGCAGGGCTGAACGACCTGCAGGAAATCACCCCCACCTCTCTGCCCTCTACCCTGATCGCCACGCTCCGCCCGTACCAGCAGGACGGTTTCAACTGGCTGGCCCTCCTCCACCACCACGGACTCGGCGGGGTCCTGGGCGACGATATGGGCCTCGGCAAGACCCTGCAGACCCTGGCCCTGCTCGCCCACGCCAAGGAAACCGGCGAAACCAAACCGTTCCTCGTCGTCGCGCCCACCTCGGTGGTTCCCAACTGGGTGGCCGAGGCCCAGCGCTTCACACCTGGCCTCGCCATCGTCGGGGTCACCGACACCCAGGCGAAAAGCGGCAGTGATCTGGCGGCGCTGACGGCGGGGGCGGACGTCGTCGTCACCTCCTACACCCTGTTCAGGCTCGACTTCGAGGGCTACCAGGCACAGGAATGGGCTGGCCTGATCCTCGACGAGGCGCAATTCGTGAAGAACCGCACCGCCAAGGTGCACCTGTGCGCCAAGGAATTCTCGGCGCCGTTCAAGCTCGCCATTACCGGCACGCCGATGGAGAACAACCTGATGGAGCTGTGGTCGCTGTTCTCCATCACCGCGCCGGGCCTGTTCCCGTCGGCCCGCCGGTTCACCGAGGACTACCGCAACCCGATCGAGAAGTCCGGCAACACCGAGCGCCTTGCCCGCCTGCGCCGCAGGATCAGGCCACTGTTGATGCGGCGCACCAAGGAGGCTGTCGCCTCGGACCTGCCCCCCAAGCAGGAGCAGGTCCTGGAGGTGGAGCTGCATCCCCGGCACCGGAAGATCTACCAGACCCACCTGCAGCGCGAACGCCAGAAACTACTGGGCCTGATCGAGGATCTGGACCGCAACCGGATGATCGTCTTCAGGTCCCTCACCCTGCTGCGGATGCTGAGCCTGGACGCGTCGCTGGTGGACCAGGCGTACGACGGCGTCCCGTCGGCAAAGCTCGACGTCCTGTTCGAACAGCTCGAGGATGTGGTGGCCGAGGGGCACCGGGCCCTGGTGTTCAGCCAGTTCACCTCCTTCCTGAAGAAAGCCGCCGAGCGGCTAACTGCCCAGGGGATCGAGTACACCTACCTCGACGGGTCCACCCTGCGCCGCGGAGACGTGATCAACACGTTCAAGGACGGCAGGGCGCCGGTGTTCCTGATCAGCCTCAAGGCCGGCGGGTTCGGCCTGAACCTGACCGAAGCCGACTATGTGTTCCTCCTCGACCCGTGGTGGAACCCCGCCACTGAGGCGCAGGCCGTGGACCGTACCCACCGCATCGGCCAGACACGCAACGTCATGGTCTACCGGATGGTGGCCACCGGCACCATTGAGGAAAAGGTGATGAAGCTCAAGGAACAGAAGGCCAAACTGTTCAGTTCGGTGCTGGATGATGACGCCGTCTTCAGCTCGGCCTTGACCGCCGACGACATCCGGGGCCTGTTGGAGGGCTAAAGTCGAAGGGGTGAGTCAACAACTATCAGCCGACCTGCCCGCAGCCGCCCCCACCACCGGATTTGTCCAGGTGCGTGGAGCGCGGGAGAACAACCTCCGCAACGTAAGCGTCGACGTGCCTCGGGATGCGATCGTCGCCTTCACCGGTGTCTCCGGCTCGGGGAAATCCTCACTCGCCTTCGGCACCATCTACGCCGAAGCGCAGCGCCGGTACTTCGAATCCGTCGCCCCCTACGCCCGCCGTCTGATCCAGCAGGGTTCCAACCCGCGGGTCGACGAAATCACCGGTCTGCCGCCCGCCGTCGCCCTCCAGCAACGCCGCGGCACACCCAGCTCCCGCTCGACCGTGGGAACCGTCACCACCCTGTCCAACTCGGTACGGATGCTTTTCTCCCGGGCGGGTACCTACCCGGAGGGTGCCGAGTCACTGGACTCCGATTCTTTCTCCCCCAACACCGCCGCCGGCGCCTGCCCGCAGTGCCACGGCCTGGGCATCGCCCACACCGTCAGCGAGGAATCCCTGGTTCCCGATACCTCCCTGACCATTCGCGACGGCGCGATCGCCGCCTGGCCGGGAGCCTGGCAGGGCAAGAACCTTCGCGACGTCCTGGGTGAACTTGGCCACGACATCGACACCCCGTGGCACCAGCTTCCGAAGGAATCCCGTGACTGGATCCTATTCACCGAGGAGCAGCCGGTTGTCCAGGTCACCCCCCAGCGGGACCGGGTCGCCAAACCCTACAAGGGCCGCTTCTGGAGCGCGAAGAGCTATGTGCTTCACACCCTCGCCGACTCCTCCAGCCAGTCGATGAGGGAACGTGTCCTCCAGTTCATGCACAGCGGCCCGTGCCCCCTCTGCGGGGGCAGCGGACTGCAGCAGGCAGCGCTGGCGGTCACCTTCGCCGGCTACACCATCGCCGAACTGACGAATGTGCCGCTAGCCGAGCTGGCAACCATCGTGGAACCCACCGCCACCCTGCAACACGCGGGATCGAGCTCACGGGCCCTGAGCTCGGGCGAGACCACAGAGGTTGCCGTCACCCTGACCAAAGACCTGCACCAGCGCGTCAGCGTGTTGCTGGACCTCGGGCTGGGCTATCTCAGTCTCCGCCGGCCCACGCCCACCCTGTCCCCCGGCGAGATGCAGCGGTTGCGCATCGCCACCCAGCTCCGTTCCGGCCTGTTCGGCGTGATCTACGTCCTCGATGAACCCTCGGCCGGCCTGCATCCCGCCGATGCCGAACCGCTGCTGGAGGTCCTGCAGCAGCTCAAATCCTCGGGGAACTCGGTGTTCGTGGTGGAACACGACATGGACGTGGTCCGCAGCGCGGACTGGGTGGTCGATGTGGGACCCAAAGCCGGCGAAGCCGGCGGCTCGGTCCTCTACAGCGGTGCTGTGGCGGGCCTGGCCGACGTTGAAGCCTCGGTCACCCGCCCGTTCCTCTTCCCGGAACAAGCGCCACCTGCCGCCCCTGCAGCATTGCGGGAACCGACCCGCTGGCTGACGCTCAACGCCATCACCCGGCACAACCTCCGCAGCCTTGACGCGGCCATTCCCCTCAACGTTCTGACAGCCGTCACCGGCGTCTCCGGCTCCGGCAAGTCCACCCTGGTCTCCCAGGTGCTTGCCGACGTCGTCAACGACTACCTGCATGCGGGCGTTCCGGCGCAGGACTCCGACGACGACGACGGCAGCGACCGCGACTGCGCACCCGGAGACCACATGACAGTAGGCCATGTGACCGGCCTCGACCTGATCGACCGGCTGGTCCGGGTGGATCAGCGCCCGATCGGGAGGACCCCACGGTCCAACCTCGCCACCTACACGGGCCTGTTCGACGCCGTCCGCAAGCTGTATGCCGCCACCGACGACGCGAAAGCCCGAGGGTACGGCGCCGGCCGATTCTCCTTCAATGTGACCGGCGGCCGTTGCGAGACATGTCTCGGCGAGGGATTCGTCTCGGTCGAGCTATTGTTCCTGCCCGGCAGCTACGGGCCGTGCCCCACCTGCGATGGAGCCCGCTACAACCCGGAGACCCTCGAGATCACCTATCAGGGCCGGACCATCGCCGATGTTCTCGGACTGACCGTCGACGCCGCCGCAGAATTCCTGGCCGACGTTCCGGCGGCGGCACGCAGTCTCACCACGCTCCGTCAGGTGGGGTTGGGCTATTTGCGGCTAGGACAGCCGGCCACCGAACTCTCCGGCGGTGAGGCACAGCGCATCAAACTTGCCACCGAACTGCAGCGTGCCCGCCGCGGGCACACCCTGTACCTTCTGGATGAGCCCACCACCGGGCTGCACCCGTCAGATGTGCAACTGCTGCTGGCACAACTGAACAACCTGGTCGATGCCGGCAACACCGTCGTCGTCGTCGAACACGACATGTCGGTCATCGCCGCGGCGGACTGGGTGATGGACCTGGGTCCATCCGGCGGCGACGACGGCGGCCGGATCGTGGCGGAAGGGACGCCGTCGTCGGTCGCTGACAGCACTGTCAGCCGCACCGCGCCCTATCTGACACGGAGACTCAACACCACCGCCTGAGGACCCTCCCCCCGCGAACCGTGGTTAGCGGCGCTGCCCGCTGAGATTCCGTTTTCCCGCGGAGGTTGAACTGAGGTGATATCCACGGCTCTGATCGGTGACCGGACCGGTCCCAGCGATTTCGCGCATCTCGTCGATGCCTGCAACCGCTTCGGGTTTCGTCGGGTAGTAGGTGGAAACAGCAACCAGCGCCCCGTCTCCTGCCATGAGTTTGATCCGGTATCCGCCGTCGTGCGCGTCCACTATTTTGAAGTAGCCTGACACTTTCTTACCTCCTTGTAAGGAATGTCTGAACGGGTACCTACATACTAGGGATCCACACGTCCATTGGGTACGGCCCGGGAGGACATTCTGGAGCTATTTTCGGGTCTTTCGTCCTATCCGACGTCCTCTACCAGCGGTAGAATAAGAGAGCTGGCAGGGTAACCAATCCGCCGCCGGCGGCCCTGTAAAAGCCCGGCGAATAGGTTCAAATTTCACAAGGTTCTTTTCTCGATCCAAGGGAGGGGAAATGACTACCGCATCACATCCTGCACGTGACTTTCATGTGACCCATGAGCTGGTTCGCACTGGCTCAATGGGAATGGGAGTAGTCTTTCTGCTTTTGGGCGTTCTGGCCTTTGTGCCAGGACTGACGACACAGTATGGTTCGCTGGCTTTCGCCAGCGGCTCGGAGGCTCTGCTCTTCGGCGTCTTCCAGGTGTCCATCCTGCTCAACCTCGTCTATCTGGTTGTCGGAGCAGCCGGGGTCATCATGAGCAGGGACAGCAAAGGTGCCCGCAATTTCCTGTTGGGCAGCGGTGCCCTGTTTTTAATCATGTGGATCTACGGTGTGGTCATCGATCTTGATTCGACGGCCAACTTCCTGTCCTTCAACGCGGCGGGTAACTGGATGCATCTGGTCCTCGCGTTGGTGGCGGGCGCTGTAGCCATCGCACATATCGCCCGGACGCGTGGAGGTGGCCAATCAACCAATTCCTAGTCAGCGGCCAACGGCCCAGATCATAAGAGTTGCCTTGCACCGACCCTGTTGGTGCAAGGCAACCTGATTTAAAGCGGTTGCAACCTACTTGCAACCTTGGTGCAACCCGGGAAACGATACGTTCGCCTTGGGCCCGGTCACCGACGACAGGGCTGTTCGGAAACGGAAGGGAAGCTCATGCCTGGAAACAAAGCCGTTGCTTACAAAGGACCCGGGAAAGTGGAGGTCATCGATATTGATTACCCCACCTTCGAGCTGAAAGATGGACCAGGAGTGAACCCGGCCAATGTGGGCCGTCAGGTACACCACGGTGTCATCCTCAAGACTGTGACAACGAATATTTGCGGCTCCGACCAGCACATGGTTCGGGGCCGTACTACTGCCCCCGCCGATCTGGTGCTGGGCCACGAGATCACCGGCGAAGTCGTCGAGGTGGGCCGCGACGTCGAATTCATCAAGAAGGGCGACATCTGTTCGGTGCCCTTCAACATCGCCTGCGGGCGTTGCCGGAACTGCAAGGAGCGCAAGACAGGTATCTGCCTGAATGTGAATCCTGACCGCCCGGGAAGCGCCTACGGGTACGTGGACATGGGCGGCTGGGTGGGTGGCCAGGCGGAGTACGTCCTGGTGCCCTACGCCGACTGGAATCTGCTCAAGTTCCCGGACCGGGATCAGGCCCTGGAGAAAATCCTGGATCTGACCATGCTCTCGGACATTTTCCCCACGGGATTCCACGGCGCGGTCTCCGCCGGGGTGGGCGTAGGCTCCACGGTCTATGTTGCTGGTGCGGGCCCTGTTGGCCTTGCAGCAGCAGTATCGGCGCAGCTGCTCGGAGCCGCTGTGGTGATCGTCGGCGACCTCAACGAGGAACGTCTGGCGCAGGCTCGCAGTTTCGGCTGTGAGACCGTCGACGTATCCAAGGGCGATCCGAAGGATCAGGTCGAGCAACTGCTCGGCGTGCCCGAGGTGGACTGTGGTGTGGACGCTGTGGGCTTCGAGGCGCGCGGCCACGGGTCTGACGCCTCCCACGAGGCGCCTGCCACGGTGCTCAACTCGCTGATGAGCCTCACCGCTGCGGGTGGCGCACTGGGCATCCCTGGCCTGTACGTGACGGGTGACCCGGGAGCCGTCGACGACGCCGCGAAGGTCGGATCCCTGTCCATCAGTCTCGGGACCGGCTGGGCCAAGTCCCTGTCCTTCACCACCGGCCAGTGTCCGGTGATGAAGTACAACCGGGGCCTCATGATGGCGATCCTGCACGACAAGGTGCAGATTGCCAAGGCAGTGAATGCCAAGGCGATCGGCCTGACGGACGCACCTCGCGGCTATCAGGAGTTCGACGCCGGTGCCGCCACCAAGTACGTGCTCGATCCTCACGGGTACGTGGCTTCGTAAGACGCATCTGGGCTGCGGGCGCCACTTCTGGTGCCCGCAGCCTTGCGTGTCAGGTGCCAGCGGCCGGGTTTGTCAGGGGAGTCAGGGGAACAGCGAAGCGCCTCTGTACGGCGTCAGGGCGTCCTTCTGCTCCTCGCTGAGCCGTAGGACGCTCCCTGAGTTCGTGTCGACAAAGGCGAGGATCGTTTCCGCCTTTACACAGGCCACCCCGGTGAGGGGGTCCAGGACCAGGTAGGAGAGGGTGAAACTGGCCGGTTTGAGGGCACTCACCCAGACATCGATCCGCGCCGGAACGTTGCGGTAATCGAGGGTGTCCACAAACCTGACCCGGTGCTCGACCACGAGCGCCTGGATGCCCGGATTGACCGAGGAAAACAGTGCAACCGGAGGCTGGTCACCCTCGGCTCCCGTCCCGCCGGGAGCCCCGAAAGCGTGGATTCTCGCTTCCTCCAGAAGCCGTAGTACCTGTACATTGTTGATGTGCCCGTAGGCGTCCATATCGGACCACCGCATCGGCACCAAACAGGTCAGTGTTTGACCACCCAAAACCATCCCTTTTCCCACCCTCTCGTCAAGCATCGCCATGTCTCGATTTGGCAACGATTGGAATCTGTTCTACCGTAGACGATAACCCGTTCAGGGAAACAACCGGCTGCCCAGTTCTTCGAACAGCAGCTTGATATGCCCGGTGCTGCCAATCCACCCGACGTTGCTCGTCCGGCAGCCACCAAAGACCTGACCACTAAAACAGTCGAGGCGAGCAGCGGCGCAAAAATGTCCGGGGACGGAACTAGCGTTGGTGGCCTTTCGGAGCATCAGACCCATGAAGAACCAAAAATTCAGCACTAACGCGCGCCGCGGCGTAGCAGTCATCGCTCTTGCCGGCCTCGGCCTGGGAGCATCAGCTGGAGTGGCGAACGCAGCCCCCGGCAGCACCTGGGACGCCCTCGCACAGTGCGAGAGTGGCGGAGACTGGGGCATCAACACCGGAAACGGCTTCTCCGGCGGCCTCCAGTTCACCCCCTCCACCTGGGCAGGATTCGGCGGACAGGGCGCCCCTCAGGACGCCAGCCGCGAGCAGCAGATTGCCGTAGCAGAGAACGTTCTGCAGGGTCAGGGCTGGGGTGCGTGGCCAGCGTGCTCGGCCAAGCTCGGCTTGAGCGGTGGAGCGAACCCATCGGCACAGCCAATGCAGCAGGCACCTGTTGCACAGGCACCAGTCCAGGCGCAGGCTGAGCAGATCCAGCCTCAGGTTGCCCCAGCACCGGTTGCTCAGGCTCCCGTAGTCCAGGCTCCCGTAACTCAGGCACCCGTAACTCAGGCACCAGTTGCTCAGGCTCCTGTGGCGGCGGCTCCCGTTGCAGCTCCCGCACTCAGCGGCGACACCTACACCATCGAGTCAGGCGACACCCTCAGCACCATCGCCGCCAAGCTGGGCGTTGTTGGTGGCTGGCAGGCACTGTACGAAGCCAACGCCGACACCATCATTCACGCTGACCTCATCTTCACCGGTGATGTGCTGCAGCTCCCGGCCTCATAGCCTCACGCTGTAAACAACTGCACAACGACGACGGCGGCCGCCCGGGTTTTCCTGGCCGGCCGCCGTCGTCGTTGTACGTTGAGGGTCGTCGTTGTGCGTTGGGGGTCGTCGTTGTGCGTTGAGGGTCCGGGGCGCTAGGCCAGGCCCGCCTTCTTCAGCGCATCGGCCATCGCGGAGTTGGCGGGCGGCGCAGGGGTACGCGCTGCGGGTGGCTTTGCCGCACGCGGCTTGACCGCTCCCCTATCCGGCCGAGGTTTTTCCGGTCGGCTGCTTTGGGGTCCCCCGCCCGGCTCGTCGTCAAGGCGCAGTGTCAAGGCAATCCGTTTGCGCTCCGGGTCGGCCTCCAGCACCTTAACCTTGACGACCTGCCCCGACTTCACCACCTCGTGCGGGTCGCTGATGAAACGGTTCGCCATGGCCGAGATGTGGACCAACCCGTCCTGATGCACTCCGACGTCGACGAATGCACCGAAGGCTGCAACATTGGTCACCACTCCGTCGAGGGTCATGCCGGGTTTGAGGTCGGATATCTTCTCGACTCCCTCGGAGAAGGAGGCAGTCACAAATTCGGGCCGCGGATCCCGTCCGGGTTTCTCCAGCTCCGCAACGATGTCCTTGATAGTGGGAAGCCCGAAGGTGTCGTCCACGAAAGCCGTCAGGTCCAGTTCCCGCAGCGCGGTGCCGCCCTGGCTGAGAATCTTCCGCGCCACACCGTAGGCTTCCGGGTGGACGCTTGAGGCGTCGAGGGGCTCCGAGCCGCCCGAGACCCGCAGGAAGCCTGCGCATTGCTCGTAGGCCTTGGCCCCGAGCCGTGGCACCTTCAGGAGATCCGCGCGCCGGGTGAAGCGGCCGTTGGCGTCGCGGTGGGCCACAATGTTTTCGCTGAGCAGCGGTCCAACGCCAGCCACTCGGCTGAGGAGCGACGGTGAGGCAGTGTTCACGTCCACTCCCACCGCGTTGACGCAGTCTTCGATGACCGCGTTCAGGGACCGCTCCAGGTTGGCTGCTGTCACGTCGTGCTGGTACTGGCCCACACCAATGGATTTGGGGTCGATTTTCACCAGTTCGGCGAGGGGGTCCTGCAGGCGGCGCGCAATTGACACCGCACCCCGCAGGGACACATCAAGGTCCGGCAGCTCGGCCGAGGCCAAGGCCGACGCCGAGTACACCGACGCACCGGCCTCGGACACCACCAGTTTCTGCAGCTTCCGCTCGGGCATTCGCTTGATCAACTCGGTGGAGAGCTTGTCAGTTTCCCGTGAAGCGGTTCCGTTGCCGATCGCGATGAGTTCGACGTCGTGGTCAGTGACCAGTTTCGCGAGTGACGCGAGCGCAGCATCCCACTTCTTCAGGGGAGCGTGCGGGTACACGGTATCGGTGGCAACAGCCTTGCCGGTGCCGTCGACCACCGCCACCTTGACGCCGGTGCGGAGCCCCGGGTCAAGCCCCAGCGTGGTCCTACCGCCGGCTGGCGCCGCGAGGAGGACGTCCCTGAGATTGGCGGCGAAGACCCGCACCGCCTCGGTCTCAGCGGCAGCGAACAGGCGCACTCGGAGGTCCAGCGATAGTTTGGCCAGAATCCGGCGCCACGATTGCTGGACCGTCTGGGCGAGCCAGGCATCTGCCGGGCGGCCGGCAGGGGCAATTCCCAGCACCGCCGCCACCGAGTTTTCGTACCGGGTGCGCGCCTTGGCGAACTCTTCAGCGTCTGCCGGGTCTCCCTCGGCGATGGCCAACTCCAGCACGCCCTCTTTCTCGCCGCGGAACAGGGCGAGGACGCGATGCGAGGGCATGGTGGACGGGGCCTGGGCGAACTGGAAATAGTCGGCAAATTTCTGGCCCTCGGCTTCCTTACCGGCCCGGACCTTCGACCGCATGAGGCCTTGTTTCCAGAGTCTCTCCCTGGCCGAGGTCAGCAGGTCAGCGTCCTGGCCGGCGCGTTCCACCAGGATCGACCGGGCGCCGGCCAGCGCTTCCTCAGCATCGGGAACATCGCCGGTGACGTACCTGGCCGCCTCGGCCGCGGGGTCCAGGGACGGGTTCCTCACCAGCGCGTCAGCAAGCGGTTCCAGCCCCGCCTCCCGGGCAATCTGTGCCTTGGTCCGTCGTTTGGTCTTGAAGGGCAGGTAGATGTCCTCGAGGCGGGATTTGGTATCGGCGCCCGCAATAGCGGCACGCAACTGATCGGTGAGCTTCCCCTGCGCCTCGATCGAGTCGAGGATGGCCCGACGGCGGTCCTGCAGTTCGCGCAGGTACCTCAGCCGCTCGTCGAGGGTCCGGAGTTGGGTGTCGTCGAGTGAACCGGTGGCCTCCTTGCGGTATCGGGCCACGAAAGGGACAGTCGAACCGGCGTCGAGGAGGTCCACCGCGGCCTTCACCTGCCAGGCACGGACTCCGAGTTCGTCGGCGAGGAGGTCAAAGATGGTGGCGTCAGAAGTCAGATGTGGCACGTGAGCCATTGTCGCCTACGGTGGGGGCTGCGTTCCAACCGGCGCGGAGTTCCCGCCCTGAAACAGTGGTGCTACCCTCCGAGGACTCGCGGCATCTGCGCCGCGAACTCTTCCCAGCTATCGGCTAGGCGCAGGAATCCTGGTCCATGGTGATGACCAGCGGATGCTTGCCGGTAAACGATCCGTCTGCCGTGGAGTAGTCAATCTCGACGTACTCGGAGGTCCCCCTGTCGGCGTCGTCGTCGAGGGAAACCGAGACCACCACGTTGAGATACTCCAGGGTGGAGATCTCGTAGCCGACAGCGGGGACGGGTTCAGTGAAGAACACATTCTGGGGCATATCCCCCATGTCGGCCATGTCGCCTGAGCCGTGCGCCTCGGTGTGCTCATCGCCGCCGCCCATGACCGTCCCGTCCTCCATGCCATGGGTCCCGTGACCGCCCCGATTGGCTGGCGTGACTTCCGCGGAGTTCAGGGTGACGCCGGAGGGCGAACCGAGGCTGACGTCGTCGATCGTGAACGATTCGAGCGTCTCGTTGTGGATCAGGACCGTGTATTCCTGGTAGCCGAGTGCAGGCTGGACCGAGCAGAGCTTGGCACCGTTGACGCCGAGTTGGAGCGGATCCTCGCCGAGCGATGCCGCAATGACTTCGGTCTCGGAAGCGTCCGCGACCGCCTGTTCCGGCGGCGCACCATTGACGTTCAACGGGTTCTCTTCCATGCCGCCGCACCCGGAGATCAGGCCGACGGCGAGCACTGAGCTGCCCAGGATCGTTGCGGTTCTGCTTGCCATGGGTCCTCATGCTCTCGGGTTTTAGTGCCACCGGACGCGGCCGAGACTCCGGCCTGCGCTTATCTGTTCTTCGTATCCGGTGGCGGTGCGGTTTGGTGAGCCACGCAACATCTCCCGCCAAGCCCCTACTCGTACAGCACGTAATCCGGTTTGGGCTGCAATCCGAGGACCTCCGGTGGCAGCATCAGCGGGCCGTGAACGGTGTCTTCTTCGAAGAAGAGTTTGAAGCCGGGATTCACTGTCGGCGGGAGTTCCAGCATCAACTGGTTGTAGGTCTCAATTTTCGCGCCGGGCGCACCGATCCCGTCGACACTCTTGATCACCTCGACGCCGTCGTATTCACCCACCGCACCCTCGTTGGTCACCACCGACGGGGCAACCTGGTGGAACACCAGCGCCTTCTGGGGCAACTGGTGCTCGGCCACCAGGTCATCGAGGTACCCGGCGATCCGATCAATTTCCTCCCCTGACGTCTGCCCATAGGACTGACCCGGAAGCTGTTCCCCGGAGATATCCCATTCCGGGTCCAGCGCAAGTCCCACATCGGGTTCCAGGAGCCACTTTTTGAGTCGTTCAACTTCTGCAGTCATGGTGGAGCGTCCCGGCTGGACATTGAGCAGCAGCAGCGCGTCGTGCCGCCGGGCCGCCGCCAGGTAGGACTCGATGAACTCGTCCGAGGCTGGGGCGCGGTAGAGCCCGTCCGCCCCGGGAGAAGCCTGCACGACGACGGTGATCAGTTCCAGCACCGGCAGGATGCTGCGTCCGTCGGCGTACTGCTCACCAAGAAGTTCCATCTCCTCGACCCGCTCGTCAATATCACCGATCCCCAGCCGGCCCATCCCCTCGGACGTCGGATGGCCGCTGAACCCGACCAGCCGGTAGTCAGGGAACAGGTCGGTGCCGCCGCGGGGCAGTTCGAGCGGTTCGGGTTCGACGACGGCGGTTGGCTCGACGCTTGGCGCCATGCTGGGGTCGACGGCGATCGACTCGCCCGCAGCTGGAGCCGTCGTCGTCGTTGGCGTCGCTGCATTTCCGGCCGCACCACCGGACGCACCACCGACCGCGCAGCCGGTGAGCAGAAGACACAGGGACAGCAGAATTGGCACCCCGGCATCCCTGATCGGGTGGTCGAAGGGATTGGTGTGGTGCATGTCATTCCTAGGCGAGAGTGTTGGTCAGTCTTTGCGCCCTAAACGGTACAGGCGCTGGGCTACGCTGAACCCATGACTGAGCCAGCGTTCGTGCACGACACCGAGATTTCCACCTCCCCGCTCCGGCTGTGGGAAGCTCTGACCGAGGGTGCCGTGACGCGTCGTTACTGGTCCGGACGCCGGGTGGAGTCCACCTGGGTGCCGGGCTCCCCCATCCGCTTCTATGAGAGCAGTTCGGAGACAATCACCCACCACGGGGTGGTGCTGGAGGTAGACGAGCCGAAGCGGTTGTCATACACGCTCCGCGAAGTACCAGCCGGCGAGGATGGGCACACCGACCCTCAGGACGATGCTGCGTCCCGCATCACGATTGACGTTGAACAGGTGGCCGGCGGCGGGGTGCGGTTCCGCCTCGTGCAGGACCGGCTTGCGGAGGCGGCGGAGCTGGCAGCCGTGGGCAAAAGCTGGGCTCCCATTCTGACGAACCTCCAGGCGCTCCTGGAGAATGACAACGCCCAGTATCCGGCCCCGGGCAACCAGTAGGGATTTCGGGCTCGTCCGGTCGAGCCACGGCGGGCGCTCATTGTATTTACCGGCACCCGTCCCTAAGAATGAACTATGACAGTAATCATGAGGTCCCTAGAAACCGCAGTTCCTGAGACCGTTATGGTGCAGTCGGATGTGAGGGACGTCTTCGCTGCGCAGCCGGGACTGAACCGGCTCGGGACGCGTCTGGTCGGCGCGGCCTTCGACTCCTCGGGAATCAACACCCGGTACACCGCGGTGAAGGAAATGACCCTGGACGCCCCGTCCGAGAACCCGGTCTTCTTCGATTCCGCTGAACGGCGCATCCTGTCCCCCAGCACCAAGGTGCGCAATGAGGTGTACGCGGAAGAGGGCACCAAGCTGTTCGTCGAGGCAGCCGACAAGGCCCTGACAGCCGCCGAGGGCATTGAACCGGCTGATGTCACGCACGTCATCACCGTCTCCTGCACCGGCTTTTTCAACCCCGGACCGGATTACAAGGTGGTTCGCGCGCTCGGGCTGAGCCCGGCCGTGCAGCGCTACCACCTCGGCTTCATGGGCTGCTACGCCGCCTTCCCCGCCCTGCGGGCCGCCAAGTCCTTTTGTGAGGCCGAGCCGGACGCAGTCGTCCTGGTGGTCGCAGCCGAACTGTGCTCCCTGCACGTCAGGTCTTCCAACAACCCTGACACCATTGTTGGGTCGTCGCTGTTCGCCGACGGCGCGGCAGCGGCAGTGATCAGTGCACGGGAATACGAGGCCACCGCGCCCGCCCTGAGCCTGGATTTCTTCGAGACGGTCCTGACACCCGTCGGCGAGGAGTCAATGGCGTGGAACATCGGGGACGAAGGGTTCGAGATGGTGCTCGGCACCTACGTGCCCCACATCATCGATGAGCATATTGTGGGGGCGCTGGAGCCGTTGCTGGCCCGCGACGAAACCCTCGCCGACAAGCAGTACAAGGACATTGAGCACTGGGCGATCCACCCGGGCGGGCGGAGCATCCTGGACAAGGTGGAGGCCAAACTGGACCTGAAGGAGGACCAGTTGGTGCCGGCGCGGGAAACCCTCCGCGATTACGGCAACATGAGCAGCGCCACCGTGATGTTCGTGTTGAAGCACATTCTGGAGCAGCCCTTTGACGGCGCCGACGAGCGGATCTGCTCAATGGCGTTCGGCCCCGGCCTGACGGTGGAAACCGCACTGTTCACCAAGGTGGGTCCCTGAGTGCAGTTCCCCGCTCTCCGCGAGAACGGTTTCCTCGCGCACCGCGACGCTGATGCGGTGGAGGAGATGGACAAGCCGGATTGCGACCCGGTCCTGCTGGACCGGACCTACTCACAGTTCGGGTTGATCAACGCGACGGTCGCTGGCTGGCGACGCACCTGGTCGGCACAGATCCGCCCCCGACTGTCACCGTCGCGGCCCAGCACCCTGCTCGATATCGGGTCTGGTGGCGGGGACATGCCGCGGGCGTTCGCCCGCTGGGCGGCCCGGGATGGCCTGCAACTCTCGATACTGGGCATCGACCCCGACGACCGGGCGCACGCGTTCGCGACCTCGCAGCCGCCCGTGCTGGGGCTGAAGTTCCGGCGCGCGTTCAGCACCGATCTGGTGGCCGAGGGGCTGAAGTTCGACGTCGTGACGTCCAACCACCTGCTGCACCATCTGGCGCCGGAACAACTGCAGTCGTTGCTGGCCGACTCGGAGCAGCTGAGTAGCGGGATCACCCTGCACAACGACATTGAACGTAGCCGGTTGGGCTACCTCTTGTTTTCCCTCGGCACTCTTCCGCTCCGCCGCTCCCTGATCCGGCAAGACGGGCTGACCTCGATCCGCCGCAGCTATACCGCCGCCGAATTGGCGTCCGTCGCCCCGCCCGGCTGGGAGGTCACAGCGAGGTTCCCCTCCCACAACCTGCTGGTTCACCGGGCGCCCCATGCATGACGTCATCGTCGTGGGCGGCGGTCCGGTGGGCCTCTTCGCGGCAATCCTGCTCCGCCAGGCCGGGCTGGAGGTGCTGGTCCTGGAGCAGCGGACCACCCGGAGCGGCCACTCGCGAGCCATTGGCATCCACCCGCCGGCCCTGGCGTCACTCGCCCAGGCCGGGGTGGCCGATGAGCTGATCAGCCGCGGCGTCAGGATCGGTGCGGGGGTTGCCCGCAGCGCTGGCAGCGACGTGACCCGCCTGTCCTTCGCGGGCCTGGAATGCGACTACCCGTTTGTGCTTGCGGTACCGCAGATCCGGACCGAGCAGGTGCTGGAAACCCGCTTTGCCGCCGTCGCACCCGGTGTGTTCTGCCGGGGCGTGACGGTCACCGCGGTCCATGACATTGGGGCGTCAATGCTGGTGACCACGTCAACCGGTGAGGTGCTGCAGGCGCGGCTCGTCATTGGGGCCGACGGCGGCAAGAGCACCGTGCGGTCCAGCGCCGGGATCCCCGCGTCGCTGCAGCGGTACCCCGACACCTACCTGATGGGCGACTTTGCTGACTCGTCGGCGGACCGGTCGACGGCGGTGCTGTATCTGGAGCCGGGCGGGATTGTCGAGTCCTTCCCGCTACCGGACGGGGTGCGGCGCTGGGTGGTGCGGACGTCCTCGCTGGTCGCCTCGCCGACCCCCGACGTTCTGGCGGGGCTGATTCTTGCCCGCACCGGCGTGCGGGTGGACGTGGACAGCATCTCGATGCTGAGCGCGTTCGACGTGCACCGGCGGCTGGCCCAGCGGCTCGTGTCCGGGCGGACCGTGCTGATTGGGGACGCGGCCCACCAGGTGAGCCCGATCGGCGGGCAGGGGATGAACCTCGGGTGGCTCGATGCCACCGAGCTGGTCCCGATCATCACGGCGTCACTGGTTGACGGTCGCGACGTCGGCCGCGACCTGTCGGCGTTTGACCAGCGACGCCGTCGGGCTGCTGTGACGGCTGCACGCCAGGCTCACCTGAACATGGCGCTCGGGCGCCCCCTGCCGCGGCCGGTGCTGGCGGCCCGGAATACCCTCCTGGGCCGGTGCAACGCGGTGCCGGCCGTCCACGACACTATTGCCCGCACCTTCACCATGCAGTGACACCTCCCCGGGTTCCCCCGTTACCGGACTACAGGTGGGTGGGGGCGAACAGGCGGAGCAGGGTTTCGACCACGACGACGTTGGGCCCCTCCGCGGCGAAACTGTCCTCCAGCGCCTGCCGCACGTCGCCCGGGGCCACCTTGACCGCCGGCACACCGAAGGCTTCGGCGAGCTTCACGAAGTCCGGCCGGGTCAGCTCGGTGGCGGTGGCCTTCCCGAACGCGCCCTCCATGTACTCGCGCAGAATGCCGTAACCGCCGTCGTCGACAATCAGCCACGTGACCGGCAGGTTGTGCTGCTTGGCGGTGGCCAGTTCGGCAATCGAATACATCGACGATCCGTCACCGGAGACCGCCAGGACACGTTCCCCGAGCCCGACGGCGCCACCGATCGCGCCGGGGAAACCGTACCCCAGCCCGCCAGCGCCCTGGGCCGAATGGAACTGCCCATCCTTGGCATCCCAGCAACTCCACGCCCAGTAGGCGGCGATGGTCATATCCCAGTAGGTCTGCAGTCCGGCCGGCGCGGCGGCGCGGATGTCCGCCATGAACTTGCGTTCCAGTGCGAGGTCCTGCGCATCCAGCCGCCCCTGCACCTTGGCGAGGGTTTCGGCGACCAGCGTGACGGCGTCGTACCCGTCGGTGCGGTCACGGTCCAGCGCGGGCAGCGCCTCATCGAGGGCAGCGAGCGCCTGGCCGGCGTCGGCACGGATGCCCAGGGCTGGCCGGTTGGATTCGAGTACCCGGGGTTCGGCGTCGATCTGGATGATGCGCCCCCGCGGTTCGAGCGTGAAGTAGTTGCTGGTCACCTCACCGAGCGAGGATCCGACCACCAGCACCACATCGGCATCCTCAAGAACCTCGGTAACGTAGCGGTCCTCCACCCACGCCTGCAGTGACAGCTCATGCTCCCACGGGAACGCGCCGTTCCCGCCGGGCGAGCACAGCACGGGGGCGCCGAGCTTCTCGGCGATGGACAGCAGCCACGGTTCGGCGTTGCCACGACGGGTTCCGCCGCCAGCCACGATGGCCGGACGCTTGGATTCCGTCAGCCACTTCACTGCCTCGCGGACCAGCTCCACCCGGGGCGGGTTGTCGAAGGGCTCCGCGAGCGCGTCCTCGACCTGCGGCACCATCACCGGGTCGAGCAGCACATTTTGCGGCACCTCGATCCAGACCGGCCCCTGCGGTGAGGAAACGGCTTCGGTCCAGGCGTCCTGAATGGCTGAGGGGATGCCCGAGGCGTGCTGGATCAGCCGCTGGCTCTTGGTGACGTTCGCCGCCGAGGCCTTCTGGTCGTCGAGCTGGTGCAGCATGCCCTTCCGCCGGGCGCCCAGACCCTCCAGCGGGATCTGGCTGGCGATGACCACCATTGGTACGCCGGTGGCGTAGGCCTCCTGCAGGCCCGCAAGCGCGGTCAGCGCGCCCGGCCCGGTCGACAGGAACAGCACTCCCACTTGCCCGGTGGCGCGGGAGAACCCGTCGGCGGCGAATGCCGAGTTGTTCTCCACCCTCGAGGAAACGAAACGCAGCTCCGACCGGGACAGCGCATCAAACAAACCCAACGCGTGCTGGCCGGGAATGCCGAAAACGGTGGTCGCTCCGAGGGCGCTGAGGGTCTCGACGACGAGGTCCCCACCGTTGCGCTCACCTGTCAGGGGCGCCGGCGGTGCTGTTGCAACACTGTCACTGGTGACCATTTAGCGTTCCTCCGCCGTGGTGTTGGTAGTGGCCTGGTCCGCCATCAGGGACACCAGGTCGTAGGCGACGTGCGATGCCGCGACGCCGGTGATCTCCGCATGGTCGTATGCGGGGGCGACCTCGACGACGTCGGCCCCGATCAGGTTCATGCCGCGCATCCCGCGGAGGATTTCCAGCAGCTCACGGCTGGTGATGCCACCCGCCTCGGGTGTCCCCGTCCCGGGGGCGTGCGCCGGGTCCAGCACGTCGATGTCGATGGAGATGTACAGCGGGCGGTTGCCGATCCGGTCCCTCAGCTTGGCAATCACCTCGTCGACACCCTGTCGGAACACGTCGGAGGAGGTGACAATCCCGAACCCGAACCGACGGTCGTCCTCGAGATCCTTCACCCCGTAGAGCGGGCCGCGGGTGCCCACGTGGGAGATGGCCTCGGTGTCGAGGATGCCCTCCTCTACCGCGCGCCGGAAGGGTGTGCCGTGGGTGTACTCGGCGCCGAAATAGGTGTCCCAGGTGTCGAGGTGCGCATCGAAATGCAGCATCGCCACGGGTGCGCCGGCGCGTTCGGAGGCAGCCCGCAGCAAGGGCAGCGCAATGGTGTGGTCGCCACCCAGCGTGACCAGCTTGGTGCCGTCGACGGTCAGATCGAGGGCATTCTGCTGGATGGTTTCAATCGCCTCGTTGATATTGAAGGGATTAACCGCCATGTCGCCGGCGTCGGCCACCTGTACCCGCTCGAACGGGGAAATGTCCAGGGCCGGGTTGTAGGGGCGGAGCAGGCGCGAGGATTCGCGAACGTGGTTGGACCCGAACCTGGCCCCCGGCCGGTAGGACACCCCCGAGTCGAAGGGGACACCGACGACGGCGATGTCGGCCCGGTCCACCTCGTCGAGTCGCGGCAGCCGGGCAAAAGTCGCGGCGCCGGCATAACGGGGAATCCGTGAGGAATCGATGGGGCCAATGTTTCCATTGGCCGTGACGCGCGGCTGTTCCATGGGTACCTCCGGGTTGGGGAAACAGAAGTTGCCATATAAGCATCAACTGTTTTTCATAAGGCTAATTGTGATGCCCGTCTCGGTCAACACTGATGCCGCCGAAACAGGGTGACAACTCCCCCTAAAGGATCCGTAAATTGCACCCGCATCACCGGTCCTCCAGGCCTGCGGTCCGGTTATTATCCGCCGGAAGCCGCGGGGACCAGAGTCCAGAGAACAATCGCTTCCAGATCGGTGGGATTGAACCAGGTGTGGGGTTCACGGCCGGGGAACGTGACGGTGTCCCCGGCCTCCAGTTCATACCGGTCATTCGAGAAGATCAGGACAAAACTGCCGGCAACAACGTGCAGCGTCTCCACCTCGCAGTCAACCGAATACAGTTCGCTCTCGCCTCGCCCATGAGGCTCGATGACCGCGCGGATCATCTGGAGCCGCCGCTCGGAGCGGGCCGTCACCAGGCGTTCGTTAATGCCTTCACCACCGAGGCTGATCCGCGGAGCCTCCGCCAGACGGGTCAGGTGGGTCTCCGGCACCAGGAAGAGGTCACCGATCGAGATGGAAAGGACCTGGCAGAGCGTCACCAGAGAGGCGACCGACGGTGACGTCAGGTCCCGCTCCACGCGGCTCAGGAACCCTTTGGTCAGCCCCGTGGCAGCCGCAACCTGTTCAATGGTCATCCGCTGGGATTGCCGGGCAGCACGGATTCGAGACCCGATGGCTACCGGGGCGTTGCTGGGTTCTACGGGCAGGGCCTTCACTGGCTACCATCTCTCTGCGCAGGACAATCACCCGGGCGGACATCGACTATGAGCATACCGAGGATTCCCCGAGGACCGCCCTGATCACACACTTGACCTGTTAGCAAGGTCACAACTAGCCTATAGCGAAACATAAGTTTTCTATAGGTTACTTTCTAACCGAAACCCCCACATTCAGGAGCACCATGGAATTCATCAATATTGCGATCGTGGTGGTCTACCTCGTAGGCATGCTGGCGTTCGGCTGGTGGGGCAAGTCCCGCACCAAGAACACGAGCGACTACCTTGTCGCCGGCCGGCGCCTCGGCCCACTTCTGTACACCGGCACTATGGCGGCGGTAGTACTGGGCGGCGCCTCGACCGTCGGTGGCGTCGGCCTCGGTTACACCTACGGCATCTCGGGCATGTGGCTCGTCGTCGCCATCGGGGTTGGGGTGCTGCTGCTCAGCCTCCTCTTTGCCCCAACCCTGCAGAAGCTGAAGATCTACACGGTCTCCCAAATGCTCACCCTGCGCTATGGCGCCGAGGCCACCAAGGCCTCAGGCATCGTCATGCTGGCCTACACCCTGATGCTCTGCGCTACTTCTACCGGCGCCTACGCCACCATCTTTGTGGTGTTGTTCGGGTGGGACCGCGCAGCCTCGATCGCCGTCGGCGGTGCGATCGTGCTGATCTACTCGACAATCGGCGGCATGTGGTCCATCACCCTGGCCGACATGGCGCAGTTCATCATCAAAACCATCGGCGTGTTTGCCCTGATGCTGCCCTTCGCCCTGATCAACGCCGGCGGTTTCGACGGCATCTCCGAGCGTGCCGGAGCCGAGTTCTTCAGCATCACCGGCATCGGCCTGCAGAGCATCATCACCTACTTTGTGGTGTACACCCTGGGCCTGCTCATCGGGCAGGACATCTGGCAGCGCGTCTTCACCGCCCGGACACCCACCGTGGCCCGGTGGGGTGGAGTGACGGCAGGCGTCTACTGCATCCTCTACGGCGTCGCCGGCGCGATCATCGGCATGTCGGCCAGCGTGATCCTCCCCAACATCGAGTCCCAGGACGACGTGTACGCGGATATTGCCATCAACGTCCTGCCGATCGGCATCGGCGGACTGGTGCTGGCGGCTGCCGTCGCCGCCATGATGTCTACGGCATCCGGTTCACTGATCGCCGCTGCGACAGTGGCGCGTGCCGACGTCGTGCCATTCGTCAGCAGCTGGTTTGGCCGTGGCGGCCAGAGCAGCATCGACACCACCACCGAGGACGAGGCCGAGAACCCCGAGCACGATGTCACCGCCAACCGCTGGTGGGTGCTGGGTCTGGGCCTGGTCGCCATCGCGCTGGCGGTCATCGTCCAGGACGTGGTCGCAGCTCTCACCATTGCCTACGCCATCCTGGTTGGCGGCCTGCTGGTCTCCATCATCGGTGGACTGGTCTGGAAGCGGGCCACCGGCGTCGCAGCAGCGGCTTCGATGGCTGCCGGCACGGTCTTCACCCTCGGCACCATGATCTACCTTGAGGTCAACGCCGAGAACCAGTACGACGGTATCTACGCCAACGAACCGATCTACTACGGACTCATCGCTTCGGCCCTGGTGTTTGTGATCGTTTCGTTCCTCACCAAGCGCACCGACCCGGCGGTCATGGCCGCCTGGGAGCGTCGTGTGGCGGGCGCCGCTGAGGACGAGGTCGCAGTACCCGTCACCTCCACCACCCGCTAGCCCGCAACGCGGTGGGGCCGCTCCCACCTAGGATCGAGTCAACACTCATAGCCGATTTCCTTCCGGAAACCTGTTATTGGTGTTGACTCGATCCGGGGGTGGGGGTGTCGCGGGGGCGAGCCGGGGTGCCCGGGCCTACGACTTGGCTGTCGAGGATTTGATCTTCCGGCCAGGCCTGCTGCTGCGGCCACGGCCGACGGCGTCGGCCTTGGTATCAATCTCGGCTTGCCTGATGTCGGCGGGGGTCACTGGTCCGTCTTCTTCACCGGTCCAGGACTTGATGGCACTCCAGGTGACTGCCGCAATGGGCACCGACAGGATGGCGCCGACAATACCGGCCAGGATGGTGCCGGCGGTCAACGCCACCAGGATGACCAGGGCGTGCACGCTCAGGGAGCGGCCCATCACCACAGGCTGCAGGAAGTTGCCCTCGATCTGGTTCACGGCAATCACCACGATAATCACGATCAGTGCGGTAGTCGGCCCGTCTGACACGAGTGCCACCAGAGCGGCGAGCGCTCCGGCCGCCGTCGCACCCACCAGGGGAATGAACGCACCAACAAACACAATGACCGCGAGCGGGAGCGCCAGTGGGATGCCCAGGATGAACAGGGCGATGCCGATGACCACCGAGTCAACTGAAGCGACAATCGCGGTTCCCCGAACATACCCACCGAGTGTCTCCAGTCCGTGCATTCCCACGCGGCGGGCCTTGACCAGCCGCTCACCCTTGAAGGGCCGCAGGACAAAGGCGAAGATCCTGTCCCCGTCCTTGAGGAAGAAGAACAGGATGACCACCATCAGCACAGCCCCGGTGAGGAACTCGCCGGCTGCCGTAATGCCCGATACGGCACCGGCTCCGGCTGTGGCACTGGTGGCGAAGTCGATCAGCCATTCCTGCGCGTCGGAGATCTGCTGCTCATCGATGGGCAGCGGGCCATCGCGGACGAATTCGTAAATCTGGTCGAAGCCCTGCGATGCGTTGTCGACCAGTTCGTCGAGCTGGCTCTGGACAGCGAAGACGATGCCCGTGATCACACCACCCAATACTCCAAGCAGGAGCAGGAAGGAGAACGCGGTGGCGAGCGCACTGGGCCACCCTTTACGCCGCAACCAGTTCACCAGCGGGCCGATGGCGGCCGCGAGAATCAGGGCAATGATCAGTGGGATCACTACCAGGCGCACCTGGATCAGGCCGTAGATCACGATGACCGCCAGCAGCAGGATCAGCAGAACCTGAGCTGCGCGCGTGCTGCTGCGGCCCAGCGAGTCGCGCCAGGGGCTCCCCACCGGCTCTGGGGTGTCGACGTCGGCAGTTTCCTCCCGGCGTTCTTCCCCGCGCGGTGCCTCCTTGGTGCGCCTGAAAATGTTAAACACAGTCCCTGTCTCCTTGTTCACTGGGGTGGCGCATTTCAGCTGTCGCCGGCAATTAGTTGATCTCGAACCCGGCGCCGCAGCACCTTGCCGATGAGTGACCTCGGCAGTTCTTCTACCACCACAATACGGCGCGGCACCTTGTAGGCGGCGAGGGAGCCCCGGCAGAAGGCTTTCAGCGCGTCCCCGCTGAACTGGTGTCCCTCGCGGATCACGACGGCGGCCACCACCTCTTCGCCCCCGCCCGCCAGCGGCAGGCCAACCACCGCCGCATCGGCGACACTGTCATGGTCGAGCAACGCTTCCTCCACCTCGGTGGGCATGACGTTGAACCCGCCGGTGACGATGATCTCTTTGATCCGGTCCACGATGGTGACATAGGAGTCGGCATCGACCCGGACGATGTCCCCGGTCTTGAACCAGCCGTCGGAACTCAGGACAGCCCGCGTGTCCTCATCGTTCCGCCAATAACCCTGGAACACCTGCGGTCCGCGGATGAGGAGTTCGCCGGGCTCTCCGGGCGCACGCTCACTACCGGCATCCTCGGGGTCCACGACCCGGATTTCCGTATTGGGGAACGGCACCCCAACGGTTCCGGGCTTACGCGTGGGGCCAATTGGATTGCCGAGCGAGATGGGCGAGGTCTCGGTGAGCCCGTACCCCTCCACCAGGTATCCACCGGTTACCGACTCCCACAACTCGATGGTCGCCAGCGGCAGATTCATTGCGCCGGAGATCGCGAAGCGAATGCTCTTCAGACTGACCCCACGTTCCACGGCGCGCTTCGCAAGACGCTCATAGATCGGTGGAACAGCGGGCAGGAAGGTGGGCGGGTGGGTTTTCGCCGCGTCCAGCACCAGGTCTTCATCGAACTTGGGGAAAAGGACCAACCGGGCCCCAATGCTCATGGCAAACGTCAGACAGAGGGTGAGCCCGTAGGCGTGGAACATTGGCAGGACGGCGTAAATGACTTCCTTCCCGTCATCCAGGCCTGGCACCCATGCCCGTCCCTGCGCCGCATTGACGAGTAGGTTCCGGTGGGTGAGCACCGCCCCCTTGGGGTGCCCGGTGGTGCCACTGGTGTATTGCAGCACCGCAATGTCGGTGGCCACGGGCCCCGGATGGGTTACGTCCAGCCGCTTGTTTTTCACCAGGTCGTCCCACCGGGTGACGCTTCGACTGCCGGAGAGCTTCGCGGTGGTGGTCAACGCCTTGCGTGAGTCCTTGGCCTTCCGGATGGGAAGCCTCAGCGCTGCCCGTTTCGCGAACGGCATGGCCCGCGTCAGGTCGACGGTCACAATGGTGGTGACGTGGACGTCTGCGGGCAGATCCTGCACCCGCTGCGCTGCCTTGTCCCAAACAATTGCCAGCCGTGCGCCGTGGTCCTCGAACTGGTGCCGCAACTCGCGGTCGGTGTAGAGGGGGTTATGCTCCACGACAATGGCGCCGAGCCGCAGGACAGCATAGAACGCCACCACATGCTGGGGACAGTTTGGCAGCACCAGCGCCACCCGGTCTCCCGCTACGACACCCAGCCGATGCAGGCCTTCGGCCGCGCGCTGGATCTCCTCACCGAGCTGGCGGTAGGTCGTCTCGGCTCCGAAGAACTCAAGGGCGACCTTCTTGCCGTAGTTACGTGCGGATTCCTCAACGAGGTTGACGAGGGAGCCGTCGGGGATGGCGACGGCGGCGGGCACACCCGGGCCGTAGTTTTGTACCCATGGGGCAGTTGAATCAAAAGTCATCAGTCTACTTCCTGTCTTGGCCTGTTGAACTCTATCCTGATTCGCCGGGCGGTCGCTCACTGTCCGACAGCTTTTTTCCTCACTCATGCAGCGACTGGAACAGGACAGCGTAGATGCCAGCGGCACCCACCGCGACCACCACCACGGTAGTCCAGAGCACCGCAGTCACATCTGCTTTCAACACACCACTCCTGACCCCCTTGAGGTTCCGGCGATACCGGAGCCGTTGGCTCAGGTAGATTCCCAGCGCCGCAGCGAGTGAGGTGCCGGTGAGGATCATCGCAAACCAACCGTGCTCCGGCAGCCATCGCACAAAGAGCACACCGCAGATCACCAGCGCCAGCAGGGTCCTCCCCCAGGCAAGTGAGGTGCGTTCCGGCGGCAGGCCGGTGTCGACGGGGTGGTCGCGGTTCATCGGGAGCCTGTCAGGCCGATCGGCTGTAGATCACGACCACGACCACCGCCGCCACTACCGTTGCGCCGAGCGCGAGCAGCGGGGCGAGGAGCGACAGGGGTAAGGGCCGCCCTTGGCGCATGGCCCGCTCGACGATCAACCATCTCCCACACGCTCCGGCGGCAAGCAGCATGGCCAATACCAACAGGAGAATCGCCAGGGCTTTGCGGATGACCGGATCGAACAACTCAGCGGTGAACGCTTCAATCGCTATGCCGCCAGCCAGCAACGCCAGGGACGTCCGGATCCAGGCCAGGAACGTCCGCTCGTTCGCCAGCGTGAACCGGGGATCGGGATCTGCTCCGCCCTGCAGCAGCCACTGGGTCAGTGATCCACGGCGGGGGGATTTATCTGCTGGGCTGGCCATGGTTTCATCCTAGCGAGGCTTACCTCCATCGGTGGTCGTCTGATGAGGCGCCCTCGGGCTAAGATTGACGCTGAGAAGGGGAGTAGCTCCCGCGTTCGTCCCGCACCAGCGGGGCTCGGCGCAGCGGCCTGTCGACATACTGGCCATCGAAGACGATGGCCCGGCAATCCACCGGTGACCTAGACCGGCGAGCGAGACCTTCGGCCGCTTTAACGACGGCCGGAGCCCCGTCACGGCACTGGTCGCTACAGACCAGGAGATCCCACGTGACACCACAGTCAGACCAGCCAGCCCCGGCAGATATTCGCCGCTGGCGCCAATACCTGGCCGACGAACGCGCCGAAGCCGCCACCTACCGCTATCTGGCGAGCCGCCGCGAGGGCGAGGAACAAGAAATTCTGCTCGCCCTGGCCAAGGCCGAAGGCAGACACGAGGCCCACTGGCTCTCACTCCTCGGGCCCGACGCCGGCAAGCCTGCGCGGCCTTCGTTCCGCAACCTGGTGCTGGGCTTCCTCGCCAGGCGGTTTGGCAGCGTCTTCGTGCTGGCCCTGGCGCAGCGTGCCGAAAGCAGGTCCCCCTACGCCGCGGACCCCACCGCCACCGACGCGATGGCTGCTGATGAACAGATCCATGAGGAAGTCATTCGGGGGCTTGCGACCCGGGGCCGCAACAGGCTATCGGGCAACTTCAGGGCCGCAGTGTTCGGGGCTAACGACGGACTGGTCAGCAACCTGGCCCTCGTCCTGGGTGTCGGCGCAACCGGTGTCTCCACCGGGTTTGTGTTGTTCAGCGGCGTCGCGGGCCTCCTCGCCGGAGCACTGTCCATGGGTGCCGGCGAGTACGTGTCCGTCCGGTCGCAGCGGGAGCTGCTCGCAGCGTCGCGGCCCACCCAGATCACGCTCACCGCCGCCAAGGAACTGGATATGGATGCCAACGAACTGGTGCTGGTCTACCGCGCCCGCGGCATGTCCCTGGAGGCGGCCGAGCATCGCGCCTCGGAACGGTTGGGGCTCCGTGACTGCGACTGTGATCCGAGTCTGTCCCTCCAGCCGGAAATCACTGGTGACCGCGACGCTCATGAACACATCGGCACTGGCCTGGGCGCGGCGGGTGCCAGCTTCTGCTTTTTCGCCTCGGGGGCCCTGATCCCCATCCTGCCGTACCTGTTCGGGCTGAGCGGGATGACGGCCGTCCTCGTCGCCTGCGTTCTGGTGGGACTCGCGCTGCTGGGAACGGGCGCCGTCGTCGGGCTTCTCTCCGGAGCGTCGCCACTGAAGCTGGCGTTACGGCAGGTGGCGATCGGCCTCGGTGCGGCCGCCGCTACCTACCTGCTCGGGCTGCTGTTCGGCGTCGGGCTGCTGTAAGGGCCAGTAGCTGCTGACCTCAGGGTTTGGTCACGTAGTTTTCGAGCTTGATGAGGGTTTTTTCCATGGCAACCGGGTTCTTCCGCAGGAACCCCATCGGCCGCAGCACAATCTTCCCAGTCACCGAACGCGCATCCCACTGCTCGGTGACCAGGGTGCCGCCGTCACGCGGTTCGAGGACGTAGCTCCAGGTGGCCTTGGTGAAGTGGCGCCAGGTAATCCGGCGGCCTTCCTCGAACTCGGTCACCTTGTTGAGGATCTTGTACTTCGCGCCGATCCGCATGTCCATGCCGAACTTGGCGCCCTCGTACAGCCGCTGCGGTCCACCTGGCTGTTCGCCCTGGACGGTGTCGGAGCCGTCAATCACGCTGTGCAGCGCCGGGGTCGCCAGGACCTCGAAAATGTCGCTGGCCGGGGCGTTGATGAATCGTTCACGGGTAATCAGGTAGGAACTCATGCCCCTATTCTGCCTTGCTGGCCTGGGTGGCTGGTTCAGGGTCCGCGGCGATCGACGTCGCAAGAGGGGCCTCCTTCACGAAGAACAGCAGGATCGCGGCGATGATTCCGAGCGGCGCCATGTAGAGGAAGAGTGGTGTGAGTGCGTCGTTGTAGGAATCGATCACCGCGTTCCTCGCGGCCTCCGGGAGCGTGTAGACCAGTTCGGGGGTGAGCGAGTTGACCCCACCCTCGGTGCTGACCGCCCCGCCGGGAAGCCGCTCGGTCAGCAGGTCAGCGACCCGTGTCGTGAAGAGACTACCGACGATGGCCGACCCCAGGGTGGCCCCGATCTGACGGAAGTAGTTGTTCGAGGCGGTAGCCGTCCCGACCATCCGGTTTGGGAAGGTGTTCTGCACAATCAGCACCAGGATCTGCATGCTGAGGCCCAGCCCGGCGCCAAGCAACCCGAGGTACGTGCAGATTACCCAGAGCTCGGTGGCGGGTTGGATGGTCGAGAGCAGGAAGAGTGCGACGGCGACCAGCAGTGACCCGGCGATCGGCATCCACTTGTAGCGGCCGGTCCGGCTGACAAGCAGCCCCGATCCGGTGGAAGTGACCAGCAGCGCCCCCATCATCGGGATCATCAGCAGGCCAGCGTTGGTGGCACTTGCTCCGGTGACCATCTGCAGGTAGGTCGGCATGTAGCCGACGGCGCCGAACATGGTGACGCCGATCAGCAGGCCGCCAGCGGTGGTGAGGTTGAAGTTGCGTTCCCGGAAGAGGTGCATCGGAAGGATCGGCTCGTCCGCACGGCGTTCGACCAGGACAAAAGCTGCGCTGGTGACCACCGCAGCAGCGATCAGGCCCAGGATCGTCAACGAGGTCCAGTCGTACCGGGTGCCGCCCCAGGTGCCCACCAGCACAATCGAGGTGGTGGCAAGGGCCAGGAGGACCATGCCTGCGACGTCGGGCTTTGACCGCTTCCTCTCCTTGCCGGGAAGGTGCAGGAAGAAGACGACAACGAGGATCGCGAGGATGCCCAACGGCATGTTGATCCAGAACATCCAACGCCAGCCCGGACCTTCAGTGAAGAATCCGCCAAGCAGGGGCCCAGCTACCGAGGCGAACGCGAAGACCCCGCCCATGGCGCCCATATATTTGCCGCGTTCGCGGGCGGGAACGACGTCGGCGATGATCGCCTGGGAGAGGATCATCAGCCCACCGCCACCGACGCCCTGGATGGCCCGGCCGGTAATCAACCACGGCATGTCGGGGGCAAGCCCGCCGACGATTGAGCCAGCCATGAAGATGCTGATCGCGATGAGCAGCAGGTTCTTGCGGCCCATCAGGTCACCGAGTTTGCCGTAGATCGGCATCACGATGGTGGCGGTCAGGATGTAGGCGGTGATCACCCAGAGCATCTGGTCCACCCCGTTGAGCTCGCCCACAATGGTGGGAAGCGCGGTACTGAGGATCATCTGGCTGAGGGCTGCCAGCAGCATTGAGAGCATCAGGCCGATGAACAACAGGAGCATGCCGGTGGGCTTCTCGACAACGACAGCTGGAGCGGTTTTGGTTGTGGTACTCATTGAATTTCCGGGAGGACCTCTCTGAGGAGTGCGTTGGCGGTACTGAGAGCCGCGAACTGGTTGTCTAGTGTGGGGGCGTGTGCAGATTCCTGCATCGCGTAACGCATGGGGGCTCCGGCGATCAGCACGATCATCCGGGAAATGTCTTCGGCCCGGTGGCGCCGGGCGACGTCGGCCCACTTGGCTGAGGCGGTGATGCCTTCGGTGAGGACGTCACGGACCAGCTGTTCCACCTTCAGGAAGTAGCCGAAGCGGCGCTGGCGCAACTGGGGGAACCGCCGCACCACCTCCATCCGGAGGCTGTCGCCGTCGGCGCCACCCTCAGTGGAATGCACCACCTGCACGAGGAGCCGGGAAACCTGGTCGAGGAGGTCCGCGTCGACGTCGAAGGCCGCCAGCCAGGAGTCGTGGATGGAGGGGTCCTGGAGGCCGAGGATGGCGTCCTCTTTGGTGCCGAAGTAGTTGAAGAAGGTGCGGGCCGAGACGTTGGCCTGGGCAGCAATCGCCTCGGTGGTGACGCGGTCCGGGCCGTTTTCGAGGGTGAGCCTGGCCGCGGCATCATGCAGCGCAGCCCAGGTCTCTGTCCTCTTTCGGTCCCGCAAGGAAATTAGTTGACTCACCAAACTATTGTGGCACTGGACAACCTTTTACACAACTGCAAAATTGCGGCTCTGCACAATTCGTCCGTCGGGTTGCCGTTAAACGCCGAACGCGCCGGCATCCGTGTGCAACACGGCTGCCGGCGCGTTCGTGGGTGGGGCTAGGGTTTGAGCAGTACCTTGATCGCGCGGCGCTCATCCATGGCCTGGTAGGCTGCCGCTGCTTCTTCGAGGGGCATCTCGACGTCGAACACTTTGCCCGGGTTGATCTTCCCGGCGAGGACGTCGGCCAGAAGCTCGGGAATGTAGGTGTGGGCCGGGGCCATGCCGCCGCCCACGGTGATGTTCTTCGAGAACAGCAGGCCGATGGGCAGTTCGGCGCCGCCGGCGGGAACACCAACAAACCCGAGGTTGCCGCCGGGCCGGGTGCTGGCGAGCGCCTGCTCCATCGACTCCTTGGTACCCACACACTCAAGCACCGAGTCGGCCAGCACTCCCCCCAACAATTCCCGGACTTTCTCCACGCCGGCATCGCCACGTTCGGCGACGATGTCGGTGGCGCCGAACTCGCGGGCCAGCGCCTGCCGATCCTCGTGCCGGGACATCGCGATAATGCGTTCCGCGCCGAGTCGCTTTGCGGCGAGCACACCGCACAGCCCGACGGCGCCGTCGCCGACCACCACCACGGTGCGGCCTGGTCCGACCTGGGCGCTGACCGCGGCATGGTGGCCCGTGGACATCACGTCGGAAAGCGTCAGGAGGCTGGCGGTCAGCGCCCGGTCGGGGTCGGCCACGCCATCTACCCGGCGCAGGGTGCCGTCGGCCTGGGGGACGCGGACCGCCTCACCCTGGGCGCCCTCGACGTAGTGGCCGAACTCGTCGTCGCCGCCCCAGGAGGTGAGGTGGTCGCACGCCACCGTCACACCATTGAGGCACTGGGGACATTTGCCGCAACTGTCGACGAAGGGGGCAATCACGAAGTCGCCCACCGCCAGGTCTGTCACCTCGGTGCCGATCTCCTCGACGACTCCGACAAACTCGTGCCCGATCGCGCGGGTGCCGCGGTTCTTGCCGATGCCGCGGTAGGGCCAGAGATCCGAACCGCAGACACAGGAAGCGGTGACCTTCACGATGGCGTCGGTCGGACGCTTGATCGTGGGGTAGTCGCGGTCCTCAACCTTGATGTCGCCGGGACCGTGAATGATGGTGGCACGCATGCATACTCCTCAAACTGGGATGTAGGGGTGTTCAGTTAGCCTAACGCGGCCGTCACGCCCCGAATTCCAGCGCACTGCTCACCAGCCCCGAGGACAGAAAAGGCCCCGGCGGCTGGACTAATCCAGCTGCCGGGGCCCTCCGCTGAAGGAATTACAGTCCCGCGTACACTTCGCGGAGCAGTTTGGCGGTCTCGGACGGCGTCTTGCCGACCTTCACGCCTGCAGCCTCAAGGGCTTCCTTCTTGGCCTGAGCCGTACCCGCTGAGCCGGACACAATGGCGCCGGCGTGGCCCATGGTCTTGCCCTCGGGTGCGGTGAAGCCTGCCACATAGCCGACAACCGGCTTGGTGACGTTGGCTTTGATGTATTCGGCGGCACGCTCTTCGGCGTCGCCACCGATTTCGCCGATCATGACGATGGCCTTGGTCTCGGGGTCCGCCTCGAACGCAGCAAGTGCGTCGATGTGGGTGGTTCCGACGATGGGGTCACCGCCGATGCCGATGGCGGTGGAGAAACCGAGGTCGCGCAGCTCGAACATCATCTGGTAGGTCAGGGTGCCTGACTTGGACACGAGGCCCACGCCACCCTTACCGGTGATGTTCGCCGGGGTGATGCCGACCAGGGACTCCCCCGGCGTGATGATGCCTGGGCAGTTAGGGCCGATGATCCGGGTGACCTGGTTGCCGTCGGCGTCGACCTTGGACTGGGCGAGGGCCCAGAACTCGGCCGAGTCCTGCACGGGGACGCCCTCGGTGATGATTACGACGAGTCCGATGCCGGCCTCGATGGCCTCGATCACCGCGTCCTTGGTGAAGGCCGGGGGGACGAAGACGATCGACACGTCGGCGCCGGTTTCGGTCATCGCTTCGCTGACCTTACCGAAGACCGGCAGGGTGACGTCACCGTGGGTGACGGTGGTGCCAGCCTTGCGGGCGTTGACCCCACCGACCACCTGGGTGCCGGCAGCGAGCATCAGCGCGGTGTGCTTGGTGCCTTCGCCGCCGGTGATGCCCTGCACAATGACCTTGGAGTCTTTGTTGAGAAAAATTGACATACGTTATTCCTTAATCCTTTGGACCCGGCAGAACACTAGCCGGGGAGTGCAGGCTCGATCAGCGGGCGGCGTAAGCCAATTCGGCGGCCTTGTCGGCGCCTTCATCCATGGTGTCGGCGAGGGTGACCATTGGGTGGTTCGCCTCGGCGAGAATGCGGCGGCCTTCCTCAACGTTGTTGCCGTCGAGGCGGACTACCAGTGGCTTGTTTTCCTTGTCGCCCAGGATCTGGAGCGCTTCGACAATGCCGTTGGCGACCGCGTCACACGCGGTGATGCCACCGAACACGTTGACGAACACGCTCTTGACCTGAGGGTCGTTCAGGATGACGTCGAGTCCGGCAGCCATCACAGCAGCCGATGCTCCACCGCCAATGTCCAGGAAGTTCGCTGGACGCACATTGCCGTGGGCTTCGCCGGCGTAGGCGACGACGTCGAGCGTTGACATGACCAGACCGGCACCGTTGCCGATGATCCCCACTTCGCCGTCGAGCTTGACGTAGTTGAGGTCGTTGGCCTTCGCCTTGGCCTCCAGTGGGTCAGCCGAGTCCTGGTCCTCAAGCTCGGCGTGGCCGGCCTGACGGAACGCAGCGTTCTCGTCGATGGTGACTTTGCCGTCGAGGGCAATGATCTCGCCGCTTCCGGTCTGCACCAGCGGATTGACCTCCACCAGGGTGGCGTCTTCTGAGACGAAGACGTCCCACAGCTTGATGATCGCGTGGGCAACACCCTCGCGCAGCTCAGGAGCGAACCCTGCGGTCTCCACGATCTCGTTGGCCTTCGCCTGGTCGATGCCCACAGCGGGGTCGACGGCGATGCGGGCCAGCGCTTCGGGACGCTCAACCGCGAGCTGCTCAATTTCCACGCCGCCCTCCACCGAGCACATGGCCAGGTAGTTGCGGTTGGACCGGTCCAGCAGTACCGAGAAGTAATACTCCTCGGCGATGTCAGCGCCCTGCGCGATCATCACCTTGTGAACGGTGTGGCCCTTGATGTCCATGCCAAGGATGTCCGAGGCGTACTTGAACGCCTCATCGGGGGTCTTTGCGACTTTGACGCCGCCCGCTTTACCGCGGCCTCCAACTTTGACTTGAGCCTTGACGACGACGACACCGCCAATTTTCTCGGCTGCCGCCTTTGCTTCCTCGGGGGTATGCGCCACGATGCCGGCGAGCACGGGTACTCCGTGTGCCTCAAAAAGATCGCGCGCCTGATATTCGAACAGATCCACAGGCCAGTGTCCTTCTACGTCGAAGTAGGTTTACACAGGGAACTTTAGTCCCTTGGCGTTCAGCGCCTTTCACAGACTACCCGTTTAGTGACCAAGGCCACAGTTCTATGGTTTGTAGAAATGTAACCTGATGAGCTAATGAACTACCCCGTCTTGGTCAGCGGCGCATACCTCAGCAGGAGGCGCTTCTCGCCAACGTCGAACGACACTTTCGCCACCGTCTTGTCGCCCGCTCCCTCGACGGCCAGAATGGTCCCGTTGCCGAAGCTGGTGTGGTTGACCTTGTCCCCCACCGCGACTGAGAGCACCTCTTTCTGTGGTTGCACACGCCCGACGACGGTTGCCGACCGGGTGGGCAGCCCGCGCCCGGTGTCGTCGCCACCCGCGGCACCGGCCCCCCAGTAGGATCCGCTGAACCGGTTGTTGCCTCCGATTGCCGCGCCCCCGGACCAGACCGGCCCGGATGCGCCTTCCCGTTTCCACTTGATGAGTTCGCTGGGCACTTCGCCGACAAATTGCGAGGCAGGGTTGTACTGGCTCTGACCCCACATGCTGCGCACCTCGGACCGGGTGATGTAGAGCCGTTTCCGCGCGCGGGTCAGCCCCACGTAGGCGAGCCGGCGTTCCTCGGCCAGCTCCTTTGGGTCGGTAGCTGAGCGCTGATGCGGGAAGATGCCCTGCTCCATGCCGGTCAGGAACACCACCGGAAATTCGAGCCCCTTGGCCGTGTGCAGGGTCATCAGGGTGACCACACCCAGCCTTTTGGCTTCGGCGACCGCCTGTTCCACCTCGGCAGCCGACCCTTCGGGTGCCGAAGGGATCTGGTCGGCGTCAGCCACCAGCGAGACCTGCTCCAGGAAGTCGCCGAGTGTGCCGTCAGGGTTTTCCTGTTCGTACTCGCGGACCACCGCCACGAGTTCCGCAAGGTTTTCCACCCGCGACTCGTCCTGCGGATCGTTGCTCAGCCGTAACTGTGCCAGGTAGCCGGTCTGCTCCAGCACCGCTTCCAGTGCCGCGGAGGCGCCCGACCCGTCGGCCACCTCAGCGAGATCATCGATGAGCTTCACGAAGCCGTTCACTGCATTCAGTGAGCGGGTCGCCAGGCCCGGTGCCTCGCCGGCCCGGCGGAGTCCTGCCATGAAGGACATCCGCTCCCGCTCGGCGAGCGCCGCGACGGCGTATTCGGCCCGGTCCCCGATCCCGCGCTTCGGTTCGTTGAGGATTCGGCGGAGGTTGACGACGTCGTCCTGGTTGACCAGGACCCGCAGGTAGGCGAGCGCGTCCTTGATCTCCTTGCGCTCGTAGAAGCGGGTGCCGCCCACCACCTTGTACGGCAGACCTACGCGCATCAGGATTTCCTCAATGGAGCGGGACTGCGCGTTGGTCCGGTAAAAGATCGCCACGTCGCCAGGACGAAGGTCATCCTCATCCTGGAGGCGGTCGATCTCCTCGGCGATAAACCGGGCTTCCTCGTGCTCGTTTTCGCCCACGTACCCGACGATCGGTTCACCATCACCCTCGGCGGTCCACAGTTTTTTGTCGGGCCGGTCCGGGTTGCGGGAAATCACCGCGTTGGCTGCGCTCAGGATGGTCTGGGTTGAACGGTAGTTCTGTTCCAGCAGGATGGTGCGCGCATTGGGGTAGTCGTTCTCGAACTCGACGATATTCCGGACGTCGGCACCCCGGAACGCGTAGATCGACTGGTCCGAGTCGCCGACCACCGTCAGTTCGGCGAGCGGAATGGCTTCCCCGTTTTCGCTGGGGTCCTCCGTGATGCCAACAATTTCCCGCACCAGGGCGTACTGCGCGTGGTTGGTGTCCTGGTACTCGTCCACCAGGACGTGCCGGAACCGGCGGCGGTAGTAGTCGGCTACCCCGGGGAAGGCCCTGAACATGTAGACGGTCTGGGCGATCAGGTCATCGAAATCCATCGCGTTGGCCTGACGCATCCGCTGCGCGTAACCCTTGTAGACCTCGGCGACTGCCTGCTCGAACGGGTCCGAGTAGTTGGCTGAGCTGGCGTAGCTCTCCTCATCGATCAGTTCATTCTTCAGGGCCGAAATTTTGTGCTGGATGGATTTGGGCGTGAACCGCTTGGGATCCAGATCCAGCCCCTTGGCCACCAGGGTGACGAGCCGCAGCGTGTCGGCTGAATCGTAGATGGAGAAGTTGGAGTTCAGCCCCACGGAGGCTGCCTCCCGCCGCAGGATCCGCACACAGGAGGAGTGGAAGGTGGAGATCCACATGCGCTTGGCGACGTCGCCGACCAGGCCTTCGATGCGTTCGCGCATTTCGGCGGCGGCCTTGTTGGTGAAGGTGATTGCCAGGATCCCACCGTGGTGGGCCCTGCCCATGGCCAACAGGTAGGCAATGCGGTGACTGAGCACCCGGGTTTTGCCCGAGCCGGCGCCCGCAACGATCAGTAGCGGCGACCCGCTGTGGCGGACGGCTTCTTCCTGCTGCGGATTCAGGCCCACCAATAGTTCCCGTGCGCGTGCATCGTCCCGGCGCCCGCCGCTGGAGTGCGGCACCTCAGCGGAACCGTCCGCCGGGTCGGCGGCGGCAGGGCGCGCCGACGACGTCGCGCGCCGCCCTGAACTGGCGGGAGTGGAGCCGAGGTGTGGGTCGAAAAGCATATCCATGGTGCCACCAAGTCTAGTTGCTGGCACCGACGAAACCGGTTGGGCAACCCCACCTCACACCCAAACGCCCGCCGGTTCAACGGAACCGGCGGGCGTTTGAACGCTAGATCGTGATGGCGATTACGGCTTGGCTTCTTCGATATCGTCATGGTCGATACCGAGTTGCAGCAACGTGCCGCTCTTGCGGTCGGCCAGGTAGGCCTTCATCTCGCGCTTGATGACCGGCAGCAGCATGTACACACCGAGCAGGTTCACAAAAGCACAGACGAACAGTGCGGCGTCGGCGAAGTTCAGGACCTGGGCGAAGGTCAGGACGGTGCCGACGACGGTGAAGAAGAGGAACACGCACTTGTAGATGATTTCGGACACCTTGCTGCGTCCGAAGAGGTACTCCCAGGCCTTCAGCCCGTAGTACGACCAGGTGATCAGGGTGGAGAAGGCGAACAGGGCAACAGCGATGGCCAGCACAATCGGGAACCACGAAATGACCGATGCGAAGGCATCCGAGGTGAGGATCACGCCGTCGGGAGCGCCGTCGCCGGCCTGCACCTGGTCGATTCCGGCCTGCAGGCTTGGTGCGCTGGCAATGACAATCGTGAGTGCGGTCATGGTGCAGATAACCACCGTGTCGATGAACGGTTCGAACATCGCGACGAAGCCTTCACTGACCGGACGGCGGGTCTTGACTGCCGAGTGGGCAATTGCTGCGGAGCCCAGGCCGGCCTCGTTGGAGAATGCAGCACGCTGGAAGCCGACGATCATGACACCAATGAAGCCGCCTGCCATACCGGCGGGGGCGAAAGCACCCTCGATGATGGAGCCGAAGGCCGCTGGGACGTTGCCGATGTTGACGACGATCACGAAGAGGCAGGCTGTGATGTAGACGGCTGCCATGGCGGGGACGAGCCGGCTGGTGGTAGCACCGATTGATTTGATGCCGCCGAGGATCACTGCGCCGACAAGTGCGGCGAGGACAATGCCGAAGATCAGGGCAGCGCCCGCGCTGCCGAGGAATCCGTCGTCGCCGCCGGTGACGTTCTGCACCTGGGCGAAGGTCTGGTTGGCCTGGAACATATTGCCACCAGCCACACCGAAGATGAGGATGGCGACGGCAAAGATACCCGTCAGGATCTTTGCGGGCAGTCGGCCAAACTTCTCAAAAGCGATGGGGAGGTATTTGAACGGCCCGCCGCTGACGGTGCCGTCAGGGTGGACCTCGCGGTACTTCACCCCGAGGGTACATTCAGCGAACTTGGTGGCCATACCAAGCAAACCGGCCAGGATCATCCAGAATGTTGCGCCAGGCCCGCCAAGGGCCATAGCGGCGCCGACACCGGCAATGTTGCCAAGTCCGACCGTGCCGGACAGTGCTGAGGTCAGGGCCTGGAAGTGAGGCACCTCTCCCGGGTCGTCTTTGGAGGAATACCTGCCGCGGACCACTTCGTAGGACACCTTGAGGTGCCGGAACTGGACGAAGCCGAAGTAGATGGTGAAGATGATGCCCGCGGCGATCAGCCACGCGACAACTATAGGAAAGCTGACCTCCCCAATGGTGATGGGGAAGAACACGATGTTGGAGAACACCTCAGTTACGGGAGCGAAAACCGAATCGATCGCATCCTCGACCTCAGCCAGCCAGCCAATTTCATCCGCAACGCTGGTCATAGGTAGTGCTTGGTTAATTGCCATTCATCTAAACAACCGCAAAGCGTGGTGTGTTTGCAATCACAGATGCTTCGTATGGCATATTTGTCACCAAAACGTGATGTAGTTCACAGAAAATCCGCAGTTTCACATGGTGGGCTCTGATTTCATCCGACAGCTGGGATAATCACTGCATGTCCAAGACCCGAGCGCAGATCGCCAAGAAGCACGGACCGGCCGCGGCCGGCATGCCCGACGCCGCTCCGACCGCAGTTCCACCACGCAGCAACGGGAACATGCTCCTGATCGCCGCGGCTGCCACGGCAGTTCTCCTGTTCGGGTACTACCACCTCCTCGCGCTGGGCCAGCTGGGCCAGCTCGCCGAGGGGCTGACGATGCCCGACATGATGTTTGGTGGTTACGGGTCGGCCCACGTGGCCGACCTGCAGGCGGCCATGGACGATGACGCGCTCGGCCAGCTCAGCTACCTCCATAAGACTGCGGGAACACTGTTCCCGCTCATCTTCGGCATCGCGTGGCTTCTCCTGATTCAGTTAAATGTTGATCGCCGTTGGCTGCGCTGGCTGCTTTGGGCCCCGCCGCTGCTGTTCGCGGTGGTGGACCTGTGGGAAAACGTGGCAATAGATTCGATGCTGGCGGCCACAGCGCCCGACGACGGCCAGGTTGCCTTGGCCTCGGCGCTCACCATCGCGCGCTGGGTCCTGCTGGGGCTCTCAGCCATCGCAGGACTTCTGGCGGTCCTGCTTCCGGGCAGCGTTCGCGGCAAGCTCCCGGTACTGCTGACCGACCCGAATGGGACAGCGCCCGAAAGCAGGTAAGCTGGTACCGCTGTACCCGCCTCTGTAGCTCAGTAGGATAGAGCGTCCCTCTCCTAAAGGGAAGGTCGTCGGTTCGATTCCGGCCAGGGGCACCACCGTGGATGGGTAGCCCGATGAATGAACCGTTTCGCCTCGGCGCCGCTGATACGCTCCTCAACTATCTGCACGGCTCCTGGACGGTCGAGCGTTCACTGGCCGATCACGCCTCCGGTCTGACGGGCCGGTTCACCGGCGTCGCGACCTTCACGTTCGACGATGGCGCCCTTCGCCACGGCGAGCGCGGCTCCCTCACCTGGGCCGGGTCCTCACCCACACCAGCGACCCGCGAACTGTTCTGGCGGCCGACAGTCGAACCCCAGTCAGCAGAGGTGTTCTTCCCGGACGGCCGCTTTTTCCACTGCCTCGACCTCTCCACCGGCCAGGATTTGCCCGTACATCCGTGCCCACCCGACGTTTACCGGGGAGAGTTCGTCCTGGTGGGTCGGGATCATTGGCAGTACAGGTGGCGGGTCAGCGGCCCCCAGAAGGATCTGACGCTGCTGACGCGCCTCACCCGGACCGCCGAAACGGAATCGTTGAGAAGCAGCCGCGGGGCGTAATGTCGGCCCCTATGAGCCACCTCATTCTCCGACGCGTCCCCCAGCTACTGGTTGGCTTGTTCTGCTACGGCTTTGCCATTGCCATGATGATCCAGGCCGGGATCGGCGTGTCACCGTGGGACGTACTCGGGCAGGGTGTCGCACTCCAGTCGGGGCTCCCCTTCGGTGTCGCCACGAACATCATTGGGCTGCTGGTGCTCCTGCTCTGGATTCCTATCCGGCAGAAGCCGGGCATCGGGACGGTACTCAACGTGGCGCTGGTGGGCCCCAGCGCAGAGGTGGGCCTGGCCATACTTCCGATGCCGACGGAACTCTGGGCGCAGATCCTGTTGTTTACCGGTGGGCTCACCCTCCTGGCGCTGGCAACCGGACTGTACATCGGTGCCCGGATGGGCCCCGGACCCCGGGACGGGTTGATGACCGGTATTCACCGGAAGTGGGGCTGGAAGATCTGGAAGGTTCGTACGCTCATCGAACTCACTGTGCTGGCCATCGGGTGGGTGCTCGGCGGGACCGTCGGCGTCGGCACCGTCGCCTTTGCCCTCCTAATAGGGCCCATGGTCAACGCAGCGCTTCCTCTGCTTCACATTCCGGACCCGCGCCCCCGTGGCGGCGCGGCCGGCACCGCAGCTCCTGCCACCTGACACGGTCTGCACGGAACTAGACTCCGGGCGCCACGTTCTTCCTGACCGCGAACTGGGTGCGGTGCAGTTCCGCGTACCTGCCGCCACGCTCCAGCAGTTCGTCGTGGGTTCCGCGTTCGGCAATCTGGCCGTCCTCGATCACGAGGATCTGGTCGGCGGTGCGGATGGTCGAGAGCCGGTGGGCGATGACGACGGCGGTCCGCCCCTCCAGTGCTTCACTGAGCGCTGCCTGGACTGCCGCCTCGGAGGTGGAGTCCAGTGCGGCGGTCGCCTCGTCCAGGATGACCACCCGGGGTTGGGCCAGCAGGAGCCGGGCGATCGTCATGCGCTGGCGTTCGCCGCCGGAAAGCCGGTAGCCGCGCTCCCCCACCATGGTGTCCAGCTGATCGGGCAGTGACCTCAGCAGCGGTTCGAGCCGGGCACGCCGGACGGCGTCCCAGATCTCCTCGTCGGTCGCCCCGGGCCGTGCCAGTAGCAGATTCGATTTGATGGTCTCGTGGAAGAGGTGGCCGTCCTGGGTGACCATGCCCATGGTGTGCCGGAGCGATTCGAAGGTCACGTCCCGCACGTCGGTGCCAGCGAGGCGGACCGCGCCGCTGTCGACGTCGTACAACCGGGACAGCAACTGCGCGATCGTGGATTTGCCGGCACCCGATGTTCCCACCAGGGCGATCGTCTGGCCCGGTTCCACCCGGAAGGACACCCCGTGCAGCACCTCCTCGCCGCCCCGGGTATCCAGGGTGGAGACCTCCTCCAGTGAGGCGAGGGACACCTTGTCCGCCGAGGGGTAGGCGAACCGGACGTCGTCGAACTCCACTGAGACCGGACCGTCGGGGATACGTCCCGCGTCGGGCTTCTCCTTGATCAGCGGGTCCAGGTCGAGGACCTCGAAGACGCGCTCGAAGCTGACCAGCGCGCTCATGATTTCCACCCGGGCGTTGGCCAGGTTGGTCAGGGGTGCGTACAGGCGGGTGAGCAGCAGCGCGAGCGTGACCACCTCACCCGTGTTCAACGCACCGTTCAGGGCCAGGGCACCGCCGAGGCCGTACACCAGGGCGAGGGCGAGCGCGGAGACCAGCATCAGTGCGGTGACGAAGACCCACTGGAGCATGGCCATCCGGACGCCAATGTCGCGGACCCGTGCGGCGCGGACCGCGAATTCCTGCGACTCCTCGTCCGGGCGGCCGAACAGTTTGACCAGGGTGGCGCCGGGGGCGGAAAAGCGCTCGGTCATCTGCGTGCTCATCGCCGAGTTGTGGTCGGCTGCCTCGCGACGCAGGGCGGCGAGGCGGTTGCCCATCCGGCGGGCGGGCAGCAGGAAGATCGGCAGCATGATGACGGCCAGCACGGTGACCAGGACCGACGTCGTCAGCATGACCACCAGGGTGAGGGCGAGCGCCACAATGTTGCTGACCACCCCGGAGAGGGTGCCACTGAAGGCCTGCTGCGCGCCGATCACGTCGTTGTTGAGCCGGCTGACCAGCGCGCCCGTCCGGGTGCGGGTGAAGAAGGCGATCGGCATTTTCTGTACGTGGTCGAAAACGGTGGTGCGCAGGTCCAGGATGACTCCCTCACCGATCTTCGAGGAGAACCAGCGGGTCGCCATGGACACCACGGCGTCGGCAACCGCTACCAGCGCGATGACGACGGCCAGCCAGATGACTGTTTCAAGCCCGGTGCCGGCAATGATCTCGTTGACCACCTGGCCAGCGAGGACCGGCGTCGCGACCGCGAGGAAAGCGGACACCACCGACAACGCGATGAAGAAGATCAGTTTGGTCCGGTACGGCACAGCAAATCTCAGGATGCGTTTCAGCGTTTCCTTCGAGAATTTGTTGTTGCTGTCCTTGGCGGTGGAAATCCGGTACAGGGAATTCCAGGCAGCGCCTTCCATGCTCATGTATAAGCCTCCGTTGCTCTGGTGTTCAGCTTATGCCCGCAACCCCCGGGGACGAGTCCGGAGCGGCCCAAGGTCGCACGGATCACACCGGCGACCGGAACTAATTCCGCTGAGGGCTTTGTTGCACTATGTGGCTCCGCACGTTGTGCCCGCACAACCATGCCCTGTACAACGGCAGGAGACCCCTGAACCATCCCCAGTTATTAAGGACCCGCAAAAATGTTGACCCGTCGTCTTTCAATTCTTGGCGCAGCCACCGCTCTCACCCTGGGCCTGGCGGCCTGCGGCGGCGGAGAAACCACCGGGGAGCCAGCTGACGGCAGCGCCTCTGCGGGACCCACCACGCTGCAGGAAATCCAGGATGCCGGCGTCATCACCGTCGGCACCGAGGGAACCTACCGTCCCTTCAGTTTCCATGAGGGCGGCGCGGGCGATCTGACCGGGTTCGACGTCGAAGTCATCACCGCCGTCGCCGAGGAACTCGGGGTCGAGGCGGAGTTCGAGGAAACCCAGTGGGACGCCATCTTCGCCGGACTGGATGCCGGCCGGTTCGACGTCATCGCCAACCAGGTGTCAATTACCGATCAGCGCCTGGAAACCTATGACTTCTCCGATCCTTACACGGTCAGCACCGGTGTGATCGTCACCAGCGCCGACAACACCGAGATCACCTCCTTCGAGGACCTTGAGGGTAAGACCACCGCCCAGTCGCTGACCAGCAACTGGCACGAACTGGCGCAGGAAAGCGGTGCCGAAATTGAGGCAGTCGAAGGGTGGGCGCAGTCAGTCGCACTCCTGGAACAGGGGCGGGTGGACGCCACGATCAACGACACGCTGACCTACCTGGACTACCAGCAGACCAACCCCACCGACGCGATCAAGATCGCCGCTGAAACCGATGAGGAATCCCTGAGTGCCTTCGCCTTCACCAAGGGCAGCGACGACCTGATTGCCGCAGTCGACGAGGCCCTCGCCAGTCTGCGTGCAGACGGTACGCTTGCCGAGATCTCGGAGAAGTACTTCGGCTCCGACGTCACCGAATAGCACCGGCTAGCCACACGGAGGAACACCATCGACTGGACACTGTTCTGGGATTCGCTCTGGCCTCTGGTCCTGGGCGGGCTGACGGGCACCATCCCGCTGTCCCTGTCGTCGTTTGTCCTCGGCCTGCTCCTGGCGCTCGTGATCGCTTTGATGCGGTTGAGCAGCAACCGGTTCGCGTCAGGAGCGGCCCGGGTGTACGTCTCGATCATCAGGGGCACTCCCCTGCTGGTGCAGCTGTTCGTCATTTTCTATGGGCTGCCCTCGATCGGGCTGGTGATTGATCCCTGGCCCAGCGCCATCATCGCGTTCTCCCTGAACGTGGCGGGCTACGCGGCGGAGATCATCCGTGCGGCGATCCTGTCCGTCCCCAAGGGCCAATGGGAGGCCGGGCACACCATTGGCATGTCCCGCACCCGGACCCTGCGCCGGATTATCCTGCCGCAGGCCGCCCGTGTGTCGGTACCACCCCTATCCAACACGTTCATCAGCCTGGTGAAGGACACTTCCCTGGCATCACTGATCCTGGTGACCGAGCTGTTCCGCCAGGCGCAGGAGATCGCAGCGTTCAGCCAGCAATTCATGATGTTGTATCTGGAGGCCGCGCTGGTCTACTGGGTGTTCTGCCTCGTTCTCTCCAGCGGGCAGTCCTATCTGGAGAAGAGGTTGGATCGTTATGTCGCACACTGAGCCCGCTGCCGGCCGCTCCGGTGAGCCGGGAAACCTGCTGACCGTGACCGGACTCAGTAAATCGTTCGGCGACAACGTGGTGCTGAAGTCGATCGACCTGGCGGTCCGGCCCGGTCAGGTCACTGCCCTGATCGGGCCGTCCGGCTCCGGTAAAACCACAGTGCTCCGCTGCCTCAACGGGCTCGAGACGCCCGACGGCGGAACAGTCTCGGTCGCGGGTGGACCATCGGTGGATTTCGGCGGGCAGGTCAAAGCCAGGGACCTGTCGGCGTTGCGCGACCAGAGCGCCATGGTCTTCCAGCACTACAACCTGTTTCCCCACATGACCGTCCTTCAGAACGTCATCGAAGGACCCATGCAGGTCAAGAAAACCCGCAGGGCCGACGCCGTCCGGGACGCCGAGGCGCTGCTCGCCCGGGTGGGACTGGCCGACAAGAAGGACCAGTACCCGTTTGAACTGTCGGGCGGGCAGCAGCAGCGGGTCGGTATTGTGCGGGCCCTGGCCCTGAAACCGGCGCTGCTGCTCTTTGATGAACCCACCTCGGCGCTCGACCCGGAGCTCGTGGGTGAAGTCCTGGGTGTCATCAAGGAACTAGCCGACGAGCAATGGACCATGGTGATCGTTACCCATGAGCTGGCCTTCGCCCGCGAAGTTGCCGATGAAGTGGTCTTCATGGACGGCGGCGTGGTGATCGAACGCGGCCACCCCGACACCGTGCTGCGGGCGCCCAAAGCGGAGCGGACCAAACGGTTCGTCCAGCGCCTCCTCCACCCGTTCTGACCCGTTCTGCGACTTTTTGGAGATTTCCCATGACCCAGCACACCCCTGACCGGACTCACCTCCAGCAGTGGCGCAGCTTCCGTGAGCAGCGCGACGGCTCCCTCGCCGTCGGCCATGGCTGGCTGACCCTGACGTCCCTGCAGTGGCTACCAACTGAGCCGACGGCATTGGAACTGGTGCCCGGCCTCTGGAGTGCAGGGCTGCCCGGTTCCGCCGAGGGCGCCACCCTGACCGCCCAGGTCGCTGACGGCCTGACCCTCGCAAGCACCGGGGCGCCAGTCAGTGGAACGATCACCCAGCTCCTCGACGACGGCGATTCCCTTAACTGGGTGCGCTATCAGGACACAGTGGTGGAACTCGCGGTCCGCGGCAACCGCTACGTGGTGCGGACCCGCGACAACACGGCCCCCACATTCACCGGGTTCGACGGCGTGCCCGTCTTCGAGTACGACTCCTTCGCGGTGGCCGAGGGCCGCTACACTGCCTTTCCGGCGGCGCGTGAGATACCGATCCGGACCGCCCATCCCGAGGTCGACGACGTCGCCCAGGCGACCGGAACGGTTTCCTTTGTCATCGGTGGCGATGAACATACCCTGATGGCCGAACAGCAGCGGGACGGCTCCCTGAAAGTGGCGTTCCATGATGCGACGAACAAGGACACCACTGCCGGGTGGCGTTTCCTTGTCACCGACCGGGTGTCACCTGACGGTCGGGTCCAGCTCGACTTCAACCGTGCGTTGAACTACCCGAGCGCGTTCACCCCGTATGGCACCTGCCCGCGGCCGATCGACGGTAACCGCATCGGCGTCCCGGTGGAAGCCGGCGAACGCATTCCCGGCTAGCATCGTCGTCGTGCCCGCTTGGCCCGTTTCGGTGAGGAACCTGGACATCCGTGGGCAACTTTCGCTGTATGTCAGCCTTGGGTGAGACACTTTGGTGCTCACCGCTACGGCGCCACCACACCGAGCTCACGGCGCACCATGGGCAGCACCTCGGTGCCGAGCAGTTCAATCGACTCGAGTACCTGCGCCTGCGGCACGGAGGACCAGTCGAGCTGCAGAATGTGGCGGTCGTGCTGCATCTGTGAGTGGGCCAGCACAATCTTCTCCGCCACTTCCTCGGGGTTCCCCACGAAGATCGCCCCGGTGCGTGCCGCCTGCATGTTGTAGGTGACCTCGCTCGGCATCGGGAAGCCCCGCTCCGATGAAATCCGCTTCATCGTGTCCAGCCAGTACGGCTTGAAGACGGCTGGGGCGTCCTTCCTCAACACCAGCCCGACGCCGCTCAGGCCCACCTTCAGGGTCGAGGGGTCATGGCCCGCCCGGGCAGCTGTCTCGCGATAGAGCTGCGCGTGCTGGGCGAAGTTCCCCACGGCTCCGCCAAGCAAGGCGAAGATCACGGGTGTGCCCAGGCGTGCAGCCCGCACTGACGACGCCGGTGTGCCGCCGGTAGCGATCCAGATGTCGAGGTGCCCTGAGGTGGGCCGCGGCAGGATCAACGCATCATCCAAGGCGGCACGGAACTTGCCGGTCCAGGTAATGCGTTCAGCGGCGTCGAGCTGCAGCAGCAGCCGGATTTTCTCCTCATAGAGCTCTTCGTAGTCCCCGAGTTCCGCCCCGAACAGCGGATAGGACTCGATGAAGGACCCCCGCCCGGCCGTGAGCTCAGCCCGGCCTCCGGAGAGGAGGTCGAGGGTCGCGAACTGCTGGTACACCCGCACCGGGTCCTCGGTGCTCAGGACTGTGACCGCCGAGCCGAGGTGGATCCTGGTGGTCTGCGCGGCGGCCGCGGCGAGCACGGGCACCACCGACGACACGGCGTAGTCCGGGCGGTGGTGTTCACCGATGCCGAAATAGTCCAGTCCCACCTGGTCGGCGAGCCGGGCCCGCTCCAGCAGGTCCGCCATCCGCTGCTGCGGCGAAACCCGCTCTCCCGTCACCGGGTTGGGGTGGATGTCCCCGAAACTGTAGATACCGAGTTCCATGCGCGAGGCCCCTGACGTCGGTGGTGGCTAGGCTGCGATCCGCTGCGGGTGCGTGTAGCAGTTCAGTGAGGTGCCGCGGCTGAAGCCCACCAGGGTGATGCCGGTTTCCTCGGCGAGGTCGGCAGCCAACGACGACGGCGCGCTGACGGCCGACAGCACGGGGATCCCCGCAAGCTGCGCCTTCTGCACCAGCTCGAAGGAGGCCCGCCCGGACACCTGGAGGATGGTTCCCTTCAGGGGGAGCATTCCCTCCCGCAGCGCCCAGCCCACCACCTTATCGACCGCGTTGTGCCGGCCCACGTCCTCACGAAGGCATAACAATTCGCCGTCGCGGGTGAACAGCCCCGCAGCGTGCACGCCACCGGTCGAGTCGAACAGCTTTTGTGATTCACGCAACCGGTCGGGCAGCCCGGCGAGCGCCGGGAGCGTGACCTGGGCGTCGTCGTCGTGCACGTCAAAACGGGACGACTTGCGCACCGCATCGATCGAGGCTGTACCGCAGATTCCACAGGAACTGGACGTGTACACATGGCGTTCCATCGTGGTGTCCGGAAGTACCACATCGGGTCTGAGCTGGGATTCGACCACGTTGAAGGTCTGCTGACCGGCGTCGTCCACTCCTGCACAGTAGCGGAGACTGACCAGCTGCCCGGGCTCCCAGACGATGCCCTCAGAGACCAGGAATCCTGCCACCAGGTCAAAGTCGTCGCCGGGTGTGCGCATGGTCACCGAAAAAGACTTTGCTCCCAAGCGGATCTCCAGCGGTTCCTCACCGGCGAGAATATCCTCGCGCCGGCTGATGCCATTTTCGGTTGCGCCGAGGCGGAACCGGGTGATCTGGCGGCGCTGACTGACGCGCTTCTTCAATTTGCACTCCTACCGTTGTCCTAGGATGAGACTAGTGGACTTCTGACCCTAGGATGTGATGGCTATGGCGACTCGTGCGCCCAAAGATGGAATCAACGAAGCCGAAATTGAGGTCGGTAAGCCCAAGAGAAAAGCGGTGGGACTTCCCGCCGTTCTGAACTCCCTGAAGATTTCCCTGGACCAGATGGGTCCGGTGCGCAGCGCGCAGACGCTGCTGGCAGTGAACCAGGTAAAGGGTTTCGACTGCATGGGCTGCGCCTGGCCCGAGGGTGACAAACGGCACACCGCCGAGTTCTGCGAAAACGGCGCCAAGGCTGTCGCCGAAGAAGCGACGCGCCGCATCGTGACGCCGTCGTTCTTCGAGAAGCACTCGGTTGCCGAGCTCAACGAGCGCGATGAGTACTGGCTGGGCCAGCAGGGCCGCATCACCCATCCCATGCTCCTGGAAGAGGGTGGCACCCATTACCGTCCGGTGAGCTGGGATCAGGCCTACGACATCATCGTCGAAGAGCTGGCGGCACTGGACAGTCCCGACGAAGCGGTCTTCTACACCTCCGGCCGTACCTCCAACGAGGCGGCATTCCTGTACCAGTTGATGGTGCGTGGTATCGGCACCAACAACCTGCCGGACTGCTCGAACATGTGCCACGAGTCCTCGGGCTCCGCGCTGACCCAGACCATCGGCATCGGTAAGGGGACGGTGTCCCTCGAAGACGTCGACAAGGCCCCGCTGATCCTGGTCGCGGGCCAGAACCCGGGCACCAACCACCCCCGCATGCTGACGTCGCTGGAAAAGGCGAAGAAGAACGGCGGGCAGATCGTCGCGATCAACCCGCTGCCCGAGGCTGGGCTGCTGCGCTTCGAAAATCCGCAGAAGATCTCCGGCATCCTCGGCACCAGGTTCGGCGGCGGCACCCAGCTCTCCGACGATTTCCTCCAGATCCGCCTCGGCGGCGACCAGGCCCTGTTCCAGGGTCTCGGCAAGTACCTGCTGGAGCAGGAGGAGAAGACCGGGACGGTTTTCGACCACGAGTTCATCAAGGAACACACCACTGGCCTGGAAGAGTACCTGCAGGAACTGCGTGACGTGTCCTGGGACGAGATCGTCGAGGCCAGCGGAATCGCCAAGTCTCAGATCACCTCGGTCGGCGATCGGATGATCGCGTCCCCCGGCACCGTGGTGTGCTGGGCGATGGGTCTGACCCAGCACAAGCACTCGGTGAAGACACTGCGCGACGTCGTCAACGTCCTCCTGTTGCAGGGCAATATCGGGAAGCCTGGAGCGGGCGTCTGCCCGGTCCGGGGACACTCAAACGTGCAGGGCGACCGCACCATGGGCATCTTCGAGCGCATGCCCGACGGTTTCCACGACAGTCTGGACTCGCACTTCAACTTCGCGTCGCCGCGTAAGCACGGCGTCGATGTTGTTGCGGCGATCCGTTCCATGCGCGACGGCGGCGCGAAGGTCTTCATGGCGATGGGAGGCAACTTTGTGCGCGCCACTCCGGACTCCGATGTGACCGACAAGGCGCTCCGCAACACGCGCCTGACCGTACAGGTGTCGACGAAGATGAACCGTTCGCACCTGATCACCGGCCGTCGTGCCTTGATTCTGCCGGCCCTGGGCCGGACGGATCGGGACACCCAGGCCACCGGCGACCAGCGGGTGACGGTCGAAGACTCGATGAGTGCGGTGCATGCCTCGCGTGGACGGCTTCGTCCCCCGGGACCGGATGTGCGCTCGGAGATCTCGATCGTGTGTGAGCTCGGTGACCGGTTGTTCGCTCGCCCGGAGAGCCCGTTCCGCGACAACGCCCCGCAGATCGACTGGGTTGCGGCGCAGGCCGACTACTCGGTCATCCGTAACCACATTGAGGCGGTCATCCCTGGCTTCGAGGATTACAACACCCGGATTGAAACGGGTGGGTTCGTCCTGCCGAATGGTCCCCGTGACGGCCGGAAGTTCACCACTCCGTCCGGCAAGGCGGTCTTCACCGGCAACGCCCTCGAGTACCCGAAGATCCCCGAGGGGCGGCTGCTGCTGCAGACCCTACGGTCGCACGATCAGTACAACACGACGATCTACGGCAAGGATGACCGGTACCGCGGCATCCACGGCGGACGACGTGTGGTGCTGGTGCATGCGGACGATCTGGCAGCTGCTGGGATCGCCGAAGGAGAAATGGTGAACCTGGTCTCGCAGTTCTCCGATGGCGTTGAGCGCCGGGCCGAGAACTTCCGGGCGGTCACCTACGCCACCCCGCGGGGCTGCGCGGCCGCCTACTACCCCGAGACCAACGTGCTGGTGCCGTTGGATTCCACGGCTGACGTCAGTGGGACACCGACGTCCAAGTCGGTCATCATCCGGCTTGAGAAGATCGCCTGAGCTGAACCGCTCTGAGCCTAAAACACCGGCGCCCCCATTCAGCTGAATGAGGGCGCCGGTGTTTTATCAGGTGGAGTTTTAGCTGATCCACGGCAGGCGCAGCGCTGGCAACCTGTCTCCCGCAACGCAGCCGTCAGCCGGCACCACCATGACCCCGGCCGCGGAGGCGAGGCCTCTCAGCATGCCGGAGCGCTGGTGAGTAGCCGCGACGGCCCGGCCGGATTCCAGCCGGTAGGGCACCACCCGGCTCCGACCGGGAAGTTCATCGAATGCTTCCCCGACGGTAACTTCGTCGGTTTCGGGGAACGGCGCTCCGCGCAGGCCTGCCAGCAGCGGGCCCACCACGGTAAACATGGCCATCATCGCGGCCAGGGGATTGCCGGGGAGACCTACCAGGAACCGGCCGTCCTGCAGTCGGGCCAGCAGCGTGGGGTGGCCGGGCCGCATCGCGATGCCGTCAATGATGAACTCTGCCTCGAGCGTCTCCAACGCGCGCCTGATGTGGTCAGCCGAGGAACTGCCCGTCCCGCCGGTGGTGATGAGGACGTCACCGGAGGCGCGAGCGAGGGAGAGTTCATCGAGCGCTTCGGCGCTGATGGCGGCGACGACGTCGTCGAGGTCATCCTTGGCACGGCCCGAGGTGTCGACGTGCCCACCCATCATCTGGACCAGACCGGGAAGCTGGGGACCAAACGTGTCACGGACCTGCCCCGGCTCGGGGAGCCCGGCTTCGATGACCTCGTCGCCGGTCAGCAGCAAGGACACCCGCGGTGCCCTCAGCACTGGAAGGTTGTCGTAGCCACAGACCGCGGCCAGGGCAATCTGGGCCGGGTTCAGGGTGACGTTCGCGGGAATGGTCTCGCTGCCCTGAGGGGCCTCCTCGCCGGCCGGTCGGATGTGTTCCTGGGGCCTCGGCTCGTCCGGCCGGGCCCGCTCGTTGCGGTCCAGGGAATCACCGCGGACGGCGCCGTGCTCCATCCGGAGGATCCCGGTGGTCCCCTCCGGTACCACGCCGCCGGTCAGGATGAATGTCGCCTCACCGGGAACCAGCGGTCCCGCACCCGAATCCTGGTGCGGGGCAGGACGCGACCAGGGGTGCTCTTCCTTTGGTGCATGACTAACCAGTTGCCACGGTGGATTGCCGTTGACTGCCCAACCGTCCATGGCCGACGACGCGTAGTGCGGGATGGCCTGTAAAGCCGTGACCGGCTCAGCCAGTGTTTGTCCAAGCGCTTCGGAGAGCGGGACTGTCTGGTTGGCCATTGGCGTTCCGGCGTCGTAGGCGACGCGTCGCGCCTGCTCCCAGTCGAGGTTCCGGCCGGTGGAGTTGTCGGTGGCAGTATCACTCACTGGGGATTCACTCATGGGGGATTCGCTCACTGGGCCTCCGCCGTTGGTGGGGTGGCCGCGTCTTCGGTGGGACACTGGCGACGGGCAGCCTCAATCGCTGACTCCATGGCTACCGCCTCGGTAGCCTGCTGGCTGGCCACGGCGAGGCCAGCGGCATAGCCAGCAATGAAGGTGGTCAGCGGCGCTGCCGGGCGCACTATTGAATGGGCTGCGTCCCCCGCGAGGGAAAGGATGGCATCGATATCGATGGTGGTGCCCTGAAGCTCGAAGGCCTCAATGAGTTGGGCACTCCATTCCTGAAGGATCTGATCCTGTTTTTTCATCGCTGCTCCTGAATCTAGGTCGGTGCTGTGCCTGAGACACCGAGGGATTGAGCGTCAGCCCAGGTGTCGACGTCGGCGGTACTGCCCGGCCGAACGTCAATTGCTCTCCATTGCACCCTAGCAAGGAGTGCCTTCATCGATAGATTCTGGGCCCCTCCGGAGGCGTGGATCTCCTGCACCGCTAACCGCAGGTCAGCAAAACGGTAGAGGGCGGCCAGCGGCTGGTCCCGGCCGCCGTCGTGCGCCATCGCCGAGGAATCCGGACGATCGACCGCCGCTTTCAGAAGCGAAGGAATCGCCTCCGCGATGCGCGGCATGTCGCACGCCAGCACCAGCAGCCACGGTGTCGAGTCGTCCTGTAAATGGTCGACGGCGGCAGCCAGCGCCGCGGCCGGCCCGCCGAACGGTGGCGACTCGCGGACAAACTCGCGCGACACCGGTCGAGCCCGGAAGGTTGCGCCTTCGACGTCGTCTGGCCCGACGACGACGATCCGTCGTGCAGCTGCCGCGGCCTGACAGGTCAGGTCAAGCAGGCTTTGCCCCTTGTGCTCGAGATGGGCCTTGGGTGTACCTCCCAGGCGTGAGGATCTGCCACCCGAGAGCACTACGGCATTGAAGGCAACGGGTACCTGAGCGCTCAAGCGGCGCTCTCCGACCGGAGGAAGGCGCTCCACTGCGGGGCTGGCTTCTCGATCTCACGGAAGTGGTGGGATGGACCTCGGGGCGGTTGTGGGGTGACCCCCAGCTGCCACCCCAGAGAGGCGAGCGTCTTGTCACCCTTGTCGTTGTTGCACCTGAGGCAGCAGGCTACGAGGTTTTCCCAGCTGGAGTCCCCGCCGCGGGAGCGTGGATACACGTGATCGATGGTGGAGGCGCTTTTGCCGCAGTAGGCGCACAGATGGTTGTCGCGGCGCAGCACACCCCTGCGGGTGACCACAAGACTTTGCCGGTAGGGGATTTTCACGTACCGGTTCAGCAGGATGACCGAGGGGCGCCCGAGAATCTCATTGGGTCCGATGACCGGTTCCTCCCCTTCCGCGACGACGCTGGCTTTGCCGGCCAGCACAAGGACCAGCGCCCGGCGGAAGGTCACTACCGCCAGCGGCTCATATCCAGCATTCAGAACGAGAGTGCGCATGCACATTCCTCTTTGCCGATCAGGCCTCTACCCCTATCGCCGGGGTCGCAGGCCGAAATCCTGACTCCTTTTGAGTAAGGGTAGTTCGGCTGACGCTCGGTTAGCTAATTTTGATGGAGCTGGTCCACGCGTGTCGTCGCGGACCGATCGCCTTGACAGTCCGGGCGGCTGCCAGACGCACAAAAAGACCCGGAGGAAATTCCTCCGGGTCTTTTGTCGTCATGCGGGGTGTTCCTAGCCGCCGACGCGGATGAAGACTGGGCCCGAACCAAGGTCGGCTGGAGCGACCACAGTCTGGTTGCCGTTGAACCCACCGTGGACTGCCTGGCCGCCACCGATGTACACAGCGATGTGGGCCACTCCGGCTCCGCCATCTGTGTAGTAGATGAGGTCACCTGGGATGGCTTCGCCGGCGCTGACCGTGCGTCCGAGGGACAGGTACCCGGCTGGCCAGCCGTGGAAGTTGATCCCTGCTGCTGCCAGGGCGTTGCTCACCAGACGGGTGCAGTCCTGGGTGACTCCCAGCTGAGCCTGTGCTGCGGCCGCGATTGTTGCTGCCTTCCCTGAGGATGCGGCTGGGGCTTTCTGCGCGACGGGGGCCTCGGCTGCCGGAGCGGCCTGTGCTGGAGTGGTCCGGACGGGCGCTTCCGGCTCGACGTTCACTGCAGGTGTTACGGTAACCGGCTCTACGGTTTCGGGCTCAGCGGCCGGGGCCACGGCCGGAGCCTCTTCGATCTCCACAACGGTCTCAGCCTGAACAGTGACTGCTGGGGCTTCGACGACTGCTGGGGCTGCTACGGCTTTGACCGGGGTGCGGTTGAACGCAATGTCGGCGTCTGCGGGAGCTTCGACGGCGGCTGGAGCGGCCTGGATCTCCAGCGCGGAGGTCAGGGTGGTCCGTTCGGCTGATTCGAGGGAGAGCTCAGCAGCGTTGGCCGATACCCCACCGGTCAGGACAAGGCCTGATGCTGCGGCGATTACAGCTGCCTGACGGCCCATGCCGCCAGCGTTCTCGGTTACTGCTTTGGCCAGAGCCGAGAAGTTGGTGTTGTGGCGCTTATCGGCACGGTGACGTGCAATAGCTGTGCGAGTTGTCATTTTTGCGTTCTCCAGGGTTCGGTGTGGTCTTAGCTAACGCGGACGAAGCTAGCGCCGGGGAGGTCGGAAAGGGAATGGAGGTCGGTGTTCATGCCGTTCAGGCCACCGCTGATGACTTGGCCGTTTCCGACGTAGATGGCTACGTGGCCGGCGGTGATTACCAGGTCGCCCGCCGCTGGAGAGCCAACAACTGATCCGAAGGCGAAGAAATCGCCAGGCGCAATGTCGCCAACGGACTTGCCGACGGAGCGAAGTGCCTTCTCAACCATGGCGGTGCAGTCCTGCCCGACACCGATCTGGGAGTAGGCGGATCCGACCAGACCAGCGGCGATGTTACCGGAAGGGGCAGCCTTGGGGGCTGGCTTTTCGGCTGCGGGCGTCTGGGCTGGCGCAGCTGGTGCGACTACTGCTTCTGCTGCGGGCGCCTCAACTGGCGCTGCCTCGACTGGCGCTGCTTCCTGCACGGCGGGCTCTGCCACCATTTCGGCTACCGGCTCAGCGGCGGCTGTTATTGGCTCGATGACGTCGGCCTGCACCTCGACGACTGGAGCAGCTACGGCGGCGGGCGTCGCCGACACGGCTGCACGCTCGAAGGTGATCTCGGCGGTGGCGGGAGCGCTTACGGCGTCAGCCGTAGCAGCAATCGAGATCAGGGGGGTGGAGAGCTGAACGACACGCTCGGACTCACCGAACCCGTGGGCTGGCAGTCCGGCGGTCAGGACGAGCCCTGACGCTGCGACGATGACTGCTGCCTGGCGGCCGACGGAACCAGCGTTCGAGGAGACGGCGCTTGAGATGGCTGTCAGGGGGCTGGTGTGCGTACGGGCGGCCCTGTGGCGGCCCAGAGAAGAGCTAGTTGACACGTTCGATTGCCTCTCCCAATTGCCTGCGAGGTGAGCTGTCGGATTCGGATGGGAGTCACCCGGCCCTCTGATTCCCAGTGGAATCAGACGACTTAACCCCAAGGATTTCTTGCGAAATCCACTAATTGGTTCCCCCGCCTCTGCCATGCGAATTGTGCGAACGGAACCTCAGGCAGTGGCAGAGCTAGGCGATCTGCTCGAGGGTGCCAAACCTATTAGAATTTGGCACGAGATTGACGGTACATGAGATTGACCGCAATGTCACATTCCGGTCACGAAACGGTGTGTCCTTGGTTACAGCCAGCCCATGGGGTCCACGGCCTGACCGTCAACCATCACTTCAAAATGCAGGTGGCAGCCGGTGGATGCACCGGTACTACCGCTCTGGGCGACAACCTCACCGCGGTCCACTGACTGCCCCTCCTGGACACTGCTGGACGAGAGATGGTTGTACGTGGATTCGAGCCCGTTGCCGTGATCGATGACCACGCGGTTTCCACCGCCATAGGGGTGCCAGCTGGCAAAGGTGACAGTGCCGGACGCTGCCGCGAACACTTCAGTGCCGCACGAGCTGCTGAAGTCCTGACCTGAGTGGAGTTCCCCACCCAAACCGGTAATCGGGCTGACCCGGTAACCGAACGGGGACGTGACAATCAGCTTGTCCATGGGAGCTGACAGGGAGCCGCGGGCCGCTGCAGGTACAGCCGCTGAGTCTGCAGCGGTCATGATCTCGCTGAGCTTGGCGTCTGCGTCAAAGGTGCTCTGCAATGCGGTGCGGCTGAAGTCGACCAGCGCCGCGTCGGGAACGCTGATTTCCCGGGGCGCAACAGTCGCCTGCACGGTGGGCGCAACGGCTACGGCGGCCGCATTGTCGTCCTGCGGGGCCGTCCCCGCGGTGGTGGGTAGCGTAACGGTCAGCACCAGCCCGGACGCGGCGGCGGCGATGGCGAATTTTTGGCTCATCCCGGTGAGCGAAAAGTCGCCCCTGACCCGGGTTGCTCGTCGTCGTCGTTCGAGTCGTTGCGCGTCCCGAGGACGCACGGCAGGTACTGGGGCGCCGGCACGGCGGCGTCCCGAAGCATGGTGCTTCGACAAAGGGTCCCTTTCGTATATGCCTGCGAAGTTAGCTGTCGGATTCGAGTTCGGGAAGAAACTCGGCCCTGACCGGTCCGCCGAAGCAGCACCGCGTCCGGACTTCACCCCAAGGCGGCTTATCAGCCGCCGTCTGATGGGTCCTCCGCCCCTGTCACGGGTCTCAGCATCCAAATCCGCTGACAGGGTTAGGCGTGCGGTTTGGATAACGCTGATGTATCAACGTCAGCTTTCCATCATCCACGACCAGAAGCAAAAGAGATACGTTCGTTATCTTTTCCTGTGGATAACTTGCGGCAATATTGTGCCGTGGAGGGTTAGAGAGCCGGCCCGGCGACCGACACGAACACGTGTGCGGCGACCTCCGGCGGGAGCTCCAGCGCGCCCTCGATACCCTCGACCCTGACCGACACATAGTCGCCGGCCGCCTGCACGCCGATGACCGTTCCGGGCCGCAACCCACCCTCATCGAGTTGGGAGAGCAGTTCCGGGTCCACCTGAATGGGCTCGGCCAACCGGATAAGGGTAATCACTGACCCCTGAGGATTGGCGCCGATCACCGACAGGAGGCTGCGGACACCGTCGGTGAAGCCTTGGGTTGGCGGGCCGCCCAGGGCCTCAAGCCCCGGAATAGGGTTGCCGTATGGAGACTCGGTGGGCTTCCCCAGCAGCTCGTACAACCGCTGTTCAACCCGCTCGCTCATCACGTGCTCCCAGCGGCAGGCCTCTTCGTGGACATAAGCCCAATCCAGGCCAATCACGTCGGAGAGGAGACGTTCGGCGAGGCGGTGCTTGCGCATCACCCCGATGGCGCGACGGCGGCCAAGGTCAGTGAATTCGAGGTGGCGATCGCCCGAGACAATCACCAGCCCGTCGCGCTCCATCCGGCCGATGGTCTGGGAGACGGTGGGACCGGAATGGCGGAGCCGTTCAGCGATCCGGGCGCGGAGGGCAACAATGTTTTCCTCCTCCAGTTCCAGGATGGTCCGCAGATACATCTCAGTGGTATCGATGAGGTCCGTCATGCGGTTCAGCTCCTAGGCACTGGTGCGGGATGGAACAGCGGGCAGCTTTCGCGGTGGGAGCGCGGCACATATCGCCAGCGCCGAACACAAGTTCTACGCTCACCAAGGTTAACCCATTTACCAGAGGCCGCGGCAATCAGCGGCAACCGGGTGCCCGGTCGGGACATGTTCACAAATGCCACCAGGGGCGGGTAGTGCGGCAGAATGTATCCCGTCTTGTGTCGCACGCTTACCCCCTTGGAGAGACCATGAGCATTTCCCCGGACCAATTGATCCCCGCTGGCCTCCTTCCCGCCGACGGGCGTTTCGGAGCAGGCCCGTCGAAGGTGCGCGACGAGCAGATGGAGGCCCTCGCGCAGGCCGGACGGACCCTGCTTGGCACGTCCCACCGTCAGGCGCCGGTGCGCAACCTTGTCGGTTCGGTCCGGGAAGGCCTGAGCCAGCTGTTCAACGCGCCGGCCGGCTACGAGGTGGTGCTGGGCGTTGGTGGGTCAACAGCGTTCTGGGATGTGGCATCCTTCGGGCTGGTGCAGGACAAGGCCCAGCACCTGTCGTTCGGGGAATTCGGGGCGAAGTTCGCTTCCGCCACCAACAAGGCGCCCTTCCTCCAGGCATCCTCGGTGATCACCTCGGCCCCGGGGACGCGCCCCACCCCTGAAGCGGAAACAGGCGTGGACGTCTACGCCTGGCCGCAGAACGAGACCTCCACCGGTGTGGCAGCACCGGTGCACCGGGTCGACGGCGCCGCACCGGATGCCTTGGTCCTCATCGACGCGACGTCGGCCGCCGGCGGCCTGGACGTGGATGTCAGTGGGTCCGACGTCTACTATTTCGCTCCCCAGAAAAACTTCGCGTCCGACGGCGGCCTGTGGCTTGGCCTGTTCTCGCCGGCCGCGCTGGAGCGCGCAGCCCGGATCGCGGCGACCGACCGCTGGATCCCTGATTTCCTGAACCTCCAGACGGCCATCGACAACTCTTTACTGAACCAGACCTACAACACCCCGTCCCTGGCCACCCTGGTGACTCTCAACGCCCAGGTCGAATGGTTGAACCAGAGCGGCGGTCTCGAGTTCGCTGCGGCCCGCACCGCGGAGTCCGCGGGGCGGGTCTACCAGTGGGCGGAAGCGTCCGACGTCGCCACCCCCTTCGTCACCCGCGCCGAGGACCGCTCCAATGTCATTACGACCATCGACTTCGACGACTCCGTTGACGCTGCGTCACTCGCGAAGGTGTTGCGCGCCAACGGCATTGTCGACGTCGAGCCGTACCGGAAGCTGGGCCGGAACCAGCTGCGCATCGCGACGTTCGTCTCGATTGAACCGGACGATATTTCAGCCCTGCTGGCCTGCATCGACTTCGTGATCGGCGGACGCTAGCCCTCCGCCGCCCCTAAGATCCCAAAAGCCTGTGGCTGGACCGGATCTTAGGGATCGGTGAGAGGTTTGCCGAAGTCAGTTTCAATCCGCAGCCGACGCCGCGGGGCCGGATCGTAGCGAAGCCGTAGATGGTGGGCCCGCCAGGCCCAGATCATTCCCGCCAGCGCCGCAATGATGCCGGCCGCTGCGGCGACGGCGAGGCTCCACCGTGGACCAAAAGTGTTGGAGACCAGGCCGACGATTGGTGCGCCGAGCGGTGTGCCGCCGAGGAAAATGGCGAAATACAGCGCCATGACCCTGCCGCGCATCACCTGCTCGGTGGTGGTCTGGACGTACGCATTGGCACTGGTCATGAGTGTCAGCGCGAACAGGCCCACCGGGATCAGGGTGAGACCGAACAGCCAGACCGTGGGCGCCAGCGCTGCTGCGGCACAGGCGACCCCGAAAGCTGCTGCCGCCCCGTAAATGAACCGTAGCCTCGGTTTGCTGCGGCGGGCCGAGAGCAGAGCGCCCGCTACCGAGCCGACGGCCATCACCGATGACAGCACGCCGAACACTCCGGCGCCACTGTTGAACTCGGTGCGTGCCATCGCCGCGATGTAGACGGCAAAGTTGAGTCCGAAGGTGCCGACGATGAAGATCGCGAGCATCACCATCATCAGGTCGGGCCGGTTACGCACATATCTGAAGCCCTCCCGAATCCGGCCCTTGCCCGGCGGAGACTTCTCCAGGACTCGCAACTCGGACCGTCTGATGGTCATCAGCACAAAGATCATGGCGCCGAACGTGAGCGCGTTGATCATGAATACCCAGCCGGGGCCCACCGCCACGGTGAGCAGACCCGCCACCGCTGGGCCAACCATCCGCGCACCGTTGAAAGAGGCGCTATTCAAAGCGACTGCGTTGGGGAGATAGTCGTCCCTGACCAATTCGGAGACGAAGGTCTGCCGTGCTGGCGCGTCGACCGCGGAGACGAATCCGAGGGCGAGGGCAAAGGCGTACACATGCCAGAGTTCGGCCACCCCGAGCACCACCATCAGCCCGAGTCCGACGCCGAGTGCCGCCATCGAGAGCTGGGTGATAATCAGTAGTTTCCGCCGGTCCACCGAGTCTGCGATCAGACCTGCCCAGGGGGCGACGAGCAGTTGGGGGCCGAGCTGGAGCGCCATGACAATGCCCATGGCTGCTGCATCCTGATCGGTGAGGATGTCATACACCAGCCAGTCCTGGGCGGTGCGTTGCATCCAGGTGCCGATGTTGGAGACCAGTGCTCCGAAAAACCAGACCCGGTAGTTATGGATATGCAGCGAGCGGAACATCCCCATCAGGTGAGTTCCGCTCGGTCTCGTCCGCAACTACCCTGAGTCAACTGGTTATTCTCCTCCAGCAGCGTCAGGGGAAACTGATTCGTCCTTGGCGGAGTCCTCGGGGCGTACCCGCTCGGCCCAGGGAATCCAGGGTGGGGACAGCAATGACGTCTCGGACGGCAGCAGGCCAACCTCGGAGATCGTCGGCTCCTTACCGCGGGGTACCCGGGCCAGGGTGGCAAACCAGTGCCAGCCGCCGTAGCCGGGCAGGTGGGCTTCGAACCGGTGGGTCACCACCCGTTCGGCGTCGGGATAGGCGCCCACATGGGTGCCGACCTGCCCCTGCTCGGCAATCTCATTCACACCATTTCGCGCGAATTCCACAGCATCCGCCAATAGAGCGTCGGGCTTGGACGGCTTCCGGGGTGCACGACGTTTCGGCGGAACCACTGCGTCGTCGTCCGCCTCCGCGATCGCTGGGTCAGCGACGTCCGCTGAATGAGCGACGATTTCCAGGTCTGAATCCACGATCTGGCCTACGCGTCCAGATCGTCCGCGACCGCGCGGAGGACCGCTGCGACCTTGCCGGCGTGCGACTTGTCGGGGTACCGGCCGCGGCGCAGCCCATTGGAGACGTCGTCGAGCAACTTGATGAGGTCCTCGGTGATCACGGCCATATCATCGGCGCTTTTACGTGTTGCCTTCGCAACCGAGGCCGGCGCCTCGAGGATGCGGGCGGAGAGCGCCTGAAGTCCCTTGCGGCCGTCGGCGACGCCGAACTCCAGTTTGGTGCCCACCTTCACCTCGGTCACTCCTGCGGGCAGCGCCGAGGCATGAAGGAAGACCTCCTGACCGTCGTCGGTAGCCAGGAAACCAAAACCCTTTTCAGCGTCAAACCACTTGACCTTGCCAATAGGCACGTCGTTACCTCGTTCTGTAGGTGCTGCGTCGGACACTGCTGTGACCGTGCCGATCCTTGGAAAAGGATCTGGTGCCCATGTCCTTGCGGCGGGGCCAGCGTCTCGTCGGGAAAGTCTCTGCCTTCCAGAATATCCTCTCTACCAGTGTGCTTCATGAAAGGGGCACACCTTGTACGCTGTTAGCGTTATGGCAAATACCTCACCCCGCCCCCTTCCAGACCACGGATCCAGCACTCCGGAGCGGAACCTGCCGCGCCTGATCCTGATGGTGACAGCAGTGGCCCTGGCGATCATCGGCTTGCTTTCGCTTACTGCCGTGCTGATCACTGCCTTTTTCCAGGGCACCGTGTGGCCAGGCTTTGTTGCCGGAGCCTACATCTGCCTTCCGGTGGCCTTTATCCTCATGATCCTCATGGTGATCTCGGGAATTCGGACCCGCAGGCGGGCCTGACTCCAGCTCCTGCCGCGGGCTCCCACCGGGTGATCGGGCGGGGCGAGCACAGGCAAACGGGGTAACGTTGTCATAATGTCCGCTATCCGCGATCTGGCCACCGATTTGGCTGCACGCAGCGACGCACGGCTCCGTGACCTTCTCACAGCGCGCCCGGACCTCGTTCTCCCACCGGTCCCCGATTTTGCCGCCCTCGCCGCCCGCGCTTCCACCCGGGTCAGCGTCCAGCGGGCGCTGGAAAACCTGAGCGAACCCCAGCTGGACGTGCTCACTGCCGTGCAGCTTTCAACTCATGGTGACACCGGGCAAAGCACCACTGCGGCCTGGCTCCGGTCGGACATCAAGGGGTCGACCGTGAAGATCCTGGACGGATTCCTGGCCCATTTACATGCGCTCGCTCTGCTCCGCCGCGCCCCGGCCCCGCCGGAGGCTTCGGCCGCTGACCAGAACCGCCGGTTCTACCTTCCCGTTGCCTCCCTGACCGAGGCCCTGGGCCCCTACCCTGCCGGGCTGGGCCGGGAGATCACCCAGCTGGTCCGACTTCTCCCCGGGTACGCCAAACAGCTGCCCGTCGGCGTCGACCGGCTCCGCAAGCTCGGGCTGGAGATCGGTGAGGCCACCACAGCCGGCGCCGCAGCCGAGGTCCTCCACGACGTCGTTTCGACTCCCGCCGGCTGGGAGGCCCTGCTGTCCCTGGCACCCGAACGCACCAGGGACCTGCTCGGCAAATTCAGTGTCTCGGCGGTCGGTGCCTCCCCGGTGAGCGCTGAGGACCCGGGTTCACCGATTCAGTGGTTACTCACCCACGGGCTCCTCGCCCGCCTGGATGCGAGCCATGTTGAACTCCCCCGCGCCGTGGGACGGGCAGCGCGTGGTCATTCCATCATCGAACAGCTGCGCTGTGACCCCCCGGTTCCCGAGCTTCGAACCATCCGGAACAGTCTGCGGGATAACGCCGCGCACAGCGCGGTCGCCGAAACCCTCCGTCTGGTCACCGATCTCGTCGCAGCCGTCGAGGTTTCCCCGATCACCACGTTGCGGTCCGGTGGGGTGGGCGTCCGGGAAATCCGGCGGCTCGCCGATGCCCTGCGGGTCGACACCGAGCAGGCTGCCTGGCTGGTGGAGCTCGCGGCCCTCGCCGGCCTGTTGGTACTCGACGTCGACACCTCCCGTTGGCGCATTGAACCAGGCACTCTCTGGCTGGCGCAGGACCGGGTGGAGCAGTGGCACCGTCTGGCGACCACGTGGCTGGATGCGCAACGCGCGCCGTCGTTGGTAGGAACCCAGCTCACCGCCGGTGCCACGGTGAACGCTTTGGCGGCCGAGGCCGGCCGACCCGACGCCCCCCACATCCGGTCCCGGATGCTGGCGGCGCTGGCTGCCCTCAGCGACGACGCCAGCGGGCACCCAATTGACGGCGCCATGTCGGCCGTATTGCAGACCCGCGACGTCGTTGAGTGGCTTACGTGGAGCCAGCCGCGCCTGCAGCGGCGCTTTGCCCGGCTGGTTCCGGGCATGCTCACGGAGGCGTCCCGCCTTGGCCTGATGGGGTCCGGCGCATTGACTGAGCTAGGCTCCCTGACCGCAGCCGGCAGGCACGACGACGCCGCCGCCGTCCTGCGCGGCGCCTTGCCCGCCCCGCTGCGGCACTTCATGTTGCAGGCAGACCTGACCGCTGTTGCCCCCGGATATCTCGAGCCCGAGGTCGCCACCGAGTTGGCCCTCCTTTCCACCCCCGAGGGCCAGGGGCCGGCCAGCATCTACCGGTTCTCGGCGGAGTCGCTGCGCCGCGCGTTCGACGACGGCCAGGATGCGTCGACGATTCTGTCGTTCCTGGCACGCCATTCGGCCACCGACGTTCCACAGCCGTTGAAGTACCTGGTCGACGACACCGCGTCGAGGTACGGCCGCCTCCGGGTGGGCAGGGCCAGCAGCTATGTTCGCAGCGACGATGATGCGGCGCTTTCAGCCCTCCTGACCGATCCCCGGGCCGCAGCACTTGGCCTGGTGCAGCTCGCGCCGACAGTCGTGATTTCCCAGGCGTCCGGGCCGGAGCTCGCGGCGGTCCTGCGTGACCTGGGGTACGCACCCGCCCTCGAGGGCTTGGCTGTGCCATCCAGTCCCGGACGGTCCGGCCCCGCAGGCGGGCCGGGAAGCGTGACGGCGGCGTCGTCGCGGGTGACGTTGAACCCCTGGACCCTCTCATCGGAGGACATCGCCAACCAGGTGGCAGTGCTTCGCGGTGCCGGGGTGGCGCCTGCGGACGGAATGTCGACCACTGAGAGTGACACCCTGCTGGGGCTCGAGACCCTCCGCAAGGCAATCCGGCTCCGACGCCCGGTCCGGCTCGGGTTCGCCGACAGCCAGGGGAATTCCACCCGGCAGGTCCTTGTTCCACTATCTGTATCCGGCGGCAGGGTCCGGGTCATTGACCCGGCCAACGAGGTCGAAAAAGTCGTCTCGATCCACCGGATCATGGACGTTGAACTACTTTCCATCGATGAAGGGGCAGTAACTGATGCCTGACGGCCCGTTGATCGTCCAAAGCGACAAAACCATCCTGCTTGAGGTGGACCACGAACAATCCACCGAAGCACGGCACGCGATCGCGGCGTTCGCTGAGCTGGAACGCGCCCCTGAACACGTCCACAGCTATCGGCTGACTCCGCTCGGGCTGTGGAATGCCCGTGCGGCAGGGCTCGACGCCGAGCATGTCCTCGACACCCTGCTGAAATACTCACGGTTCCCGGTACCCCACGCACTGCTGATGGACATCGAAGAGACCATGTCACGGTACGGGCGGCTCCGCCTTGAGAAGGACGACCAGCATGGGCTGGTCCTGCGCACCAACGACTACCCGGTCCTTGAAGAGGTGCTGCACGCCAAGAAAATCCAGCCCCTGCTGGGCCCGCGTATCGACGGAGAAACGGTGGTGGTGCACTCCTCCCAGCGCGGTCAGCTCAAACAGTTGCTTCTGAAGCTGGGCTGGCCGGCGGAGGACTTTGCCGGCTATGTGGATGGCAAACCCCACCCCATCGCCCTGCTCGAGGACGGGTGGACGCTGCGCCCCTATCAGAAGCTGGCCATGGAAAACTTCTGGTCGGGCGGCTCGGGCGTCGTCGTACTCCCCTGCGGTGCGGGCAAAACCCTGGTGGGCGCTGCAGCGATGGCGACCTCCCAGACCACCACGTTGATCCTGGTCACCAACACCGTCTCCGCCCGCCAGTGGAAGGATGAGCTGCTGAAGCGCACATCCCTGACCGAGGACGAGATCGGTGAGTACTCGGGCGCGGTCAAGGAGATTCGGCCGGTCACCATAGCCACCTATCAGGTGCTGACGTTGCGGCGGGGTGGCCTCTACCCGCACCTCGAACTCCTCGACGCGAATGACTGGGGGCTGATCGTCTATGACGAGGTGCACCTGTTGCCTGCCCCAATCTTCCGCATGACAGCCGATCTGCAGGCACGACGCCGACTCGGCCTGACCGCGACCCTGGTCAGGGAGGATGGCCGGGAGGGCGAAGTGTTCTCCCTCATCGGCCCCAAACGCTACGACGCCCCCTGGAAGGACATCGAGGCGCAGGGCTACATCGCGCCGGCCGACTGTGTGGAGGTGCGAGTGGATCTGCCGCGCGACGAGCGGGTTGCCTACGCGATGGCCGAGGACGGCGACAAGTACCGCCTGTGCGCCACGTCGGAGACCAAAAGCGGCGTGGTCGAAAAGCTGGTCGCCTCGCACCAGGGCGAGCAGCTGCTGGTAATCGGTCAGTACATCGACCAGCTGGACGAGCTCGGCGAGCGCCTGAATGCCCCGGTGATCAAGGGGGACACTTCCGTGAAGGAACGGCAGCGGCTGTTTGGTGAGTTCCGCAACGGGGAAATCCACACTCTTGTGGTGTCGAAGGTAGCCAACTTTTCCATCGACCTCCCCGAGGCCTCGGTCGCCATCCAGGTGTCCGGGTCCTTTGGATCCCGGCAGGAGGAAGCTCAACGACTGGGTCGCCTGCTGCGCCCCAAGGCCGATGGTCGGGCCGCAAGGTTCTACACCGTGGTCGCGCGGGACACGATTGATCAGGACTTCGCCGCAAAACGGCAACGGTTCCTGGCCGAGCAGGGCTATGCCTACCGGATCATGGACGCCGCGGACATTCCTCAGGGCTGACATACGGGAAGCTTTCACGCACTATCCAGACAACTCCCAGTGTCTGGGAGGATACTGGGAACTGTGAAAAAGACTGGACCTGAAGCAAAACTCCTCGTAGTGGATGACGAGCCAAACATTCGTGAGCTCCTCTCCACCTCCCTGCGTTTCGCGGGTTTCGACGTCGTCGCTGCCGCCAACGGCCGCGAAGCGCTGGCCGCTGCAGAGACCCATAACCCCGACCTGGCAGTACTCGATGTCATGTTGCCGGACATGGATGGTTTCACAGTGACCCGCCGGCTTCGTGCCGCCGGACGGCACTTCCCCGTTGTGTTCCTCACCGCTCGAGACGACACCGACGATAAGGTCACCGGGCTGACCGTGGGCGGCGACGATTACGTCACCAAACCGTTCAGCCTCGATGAGGTGGTGGCCCGGATCCGTGCCGTCCTCCGCCGCACCCAGCCCATGGACGATGACGACGCCGTGATCCGCGTGGACGATCTGGAGCTCGACGACGACGCCCACGAGGTACGCCGGGCGGGTGAGGTCATCGATCTCTCCCCCACCGAGTTCAAGCTGCTGCGCTACCTGATGATGAACCCTAACCGGGTGCTCTCGAAGGCCCAGATCCTCGATCATGTGTGGGAGTACGACTTCAACGGGGATGCCTCGATTGTCGAGTCCTACATCTCCTATCTGCGGCGCAAGATCGACAAGAACCCTGACGCGGTGGCCCTGATCCAGACCAAGAGGGGCGTCGGCTATCTGCTGCGTACCTCTGACAAGCGGTAGGTACCGGCCCACGTGATTGATCGGTGGAAAGCCGCATCGCTGCGCACCCAACTGGTGGCCACCATGACTCTGCTCATGGTGGTCACTGTTGCGATTACCGGCATTGTCACGGTCTCGATGCTGCGCGGCAGCCTGATTGAGCAGATGGATCTGGATATCCGGGCCAACGCCGACGCCGTGGCGCAAAACATCCTTCCCGACGGTGCCACCGATGGAACCTTGCTACGGTTCTACGGCGAGCTCAGGGACGTGGACGGCCAGAAGCTCAGGGGAACCCTGTCCGAGGAATCGGCGGACTTCCCGGTCATCCCCGAAATTCCGGTCGAGGAAGTGTCCGCCCGGGAGCAGAAGGGCTTTACGGTGCCAGGGAGCGCTCCCGGCAGCCCTGGCTGGCGGGTGAAGCTCTATGCACTGAGCAACGGCCAGGGCAGCGTGGCCATTGCTTCGAGCCTGGCTACGGTCAACAAATCACTGGAGGAAGCCGGGCAGATCATCTTCTTCGTCGGCCTCGGGGCGACGATGGTGGCCAGCGGTATCGCCTTCGTTGCCGTAACCCGTCAGTTCAGGCCGCTGGGTCGGGTGGAACGGACTGCTGCGGCGATCGCCGCCGGCGACCTTTCCCGACGCGTCGAGGTAGAACGGCCGGCCACTGAGGTGGGGAGGTTGTCGCGTTCACTCAACGCCATGCTCGCCCATATCGAGACAGCGTTCTCGGCCCGAACGGAATCCGAACGCAAGATGCGTCGTTTCGTCGCTGACGCGTCCCACGAACTGCGTACCCCGCTCGTAACTATCAGAGGGTTCTCGGAACTGTACCGGCACGGAGCGCTGCAGAACGACGACGACGTGCGGGCGGCGATGGGCCGGATCGAAAGTGAAGCCAAGCGGATGGGTGAGCTGGTTGAGGACCTGCTGACGCTCGCCAGGATCGACGAACAGCGCCCGCTGGAATCCGAACCTCTGGACCTGGTCATTCTCGGCAATGATGCAGCGCTCGATGCCCGTGCGATTGCCCCTGATCGTGAAATCACCGTCATTGGTCTGGACGGCGGTCCTGCGCATTCGGCACCAACTGTTGGGGACGAGGCCAGGCTCCGTCAGGTCGTGGCCAACCTCATGACGAATGCTTTGCGGTACACCCCCGATGGCACCCCGATCGAAGTCGCGATTGGTGTGGCGCCGGTGATCCACGGTCGGATGGACACGGTGATCGAGGTCAGGGACCACGGCCCGGGCATCTCCGAGGAAGACGCGGCGCGGGTTTTCGAGCGGTTCTACCGCGCCGACTCATCCCGCTACCGCGAGACCGGCGGCACCGGCCTGGGGCTGGCGATTGTTGCTGCCCTGGTGGCCCAGCATGACGGCTCTGTGCGGTTGGAGGAGACCTCCGGCGGCGGAGCCACCCTGTCCATCCGGCTGCCGTATAGCGCCCTCGAATCGGATGACTCCTCCTCCACAGCCTTTTAGGCATGGGCGCTGCCCACTTTTCCGGCTTTCCCTCCCCAAACCCCTGAGCGCTCGGCCTAGGGTCGAAGCTAACCAGCAATGGTCCGGGAGTGGCCGTCAATGAGGAGGAAGCACATGGCAAACTTTCAGGTCGACACAGATGCACTCGCCGCAAAGGGCAGCGAAGTGCAGGGAACCATCGGCCGGCTGCAGTCCGAGGTGAATACGATGCAGGCGGGCCTGCTGGAACTGGAGATGCTGTGGAAGGGGCAGGCCGCCGCGAATTTCCAACAGGCGGTGGCTCAATGGCGTGCCACCCAGGCCCGGGTAGAGGAGTCGTTGGCGGAGATCAATCATGCCTTGACGGTGGCCACCCAGCAATACGCCGACGCCGAACTGAGCAATGCGCGGATGTTCCTGTACTGAGCCTGGACTACCCTCCCGCCCACGGTGACCGGCAGGCCGAGCTTCCCGGTTAACGCCGGAAGGACGGCACCCCGTGAGGGTACCGTCCTTCCAGATTCAGCAAGGCGAGGTGGTGACACCTCGCCGGTGGGGACTAGAAGCCGCCCATACCGCCCATGCCGCCCATTTCGTCGCCGCCGCCGCCGCCGGCTGGAGCCTTTTCAGGCTTGTCAGCTACTACGGCTTCGGTGGTGAGGAACAGACCAGCAATGGATGCCGCGTTCTGCAGTGCAGAGCGGGTGACCTTTACGGGGTCGTTGACTCCGGCTGCCAGCAGGTCTTCGTACACGCCGGTTGCTGCGTTCAGGCCGTGGCCTGCAGGCAGTCCGCGGACCTTGTCGACAACGACGCCTGGCTCAAGGCCGGCGTTGAAGGCGATCTGCTTCAGAGGAGCGTCGATGGCAACGCGAACAATGTTCGCGCCGGTTGCCTCGTCGCCTTCGAGCTGCAGTGATGCGAAAGCCTTGGCGCCGGCCTGGATGAGAGCAACGCCGCCACCGGCGACGATTCCCTCTTCGACTGCTGCCTTGGCGTTGCGGACTGCGTCCTCAATGCGGTGCTTGCGCTCCTTGAGCTCAACCTCGGTTGCAGCTCCGGCCTTGATGACTGCAACGCCGCCGGCCAGCTTGGCCAGACGTTCCTGCAGCTTCTCGCGGTCGTAGTCGGAGTCGGAGTTCTCGATCTCGGCGCGGATCTGGCTGACGCGTCCGGCGATCTCTTCGGCGTTGCCTGCACCTTCGACGATGGTGGTCTCGTCCTTGGTGACAACAACCTTGCGTGCGCTACCCAGAAGGTCGAGGGTGGCGTTCTCAAGCTTGAGGCCAACTTCTTCGGCGATAACCTGGCCACCGGTGAGGATAGCGATGTCAGCCAGCTGGGCCTTGCGGCGGTCACCGAAGCCTGGAGCCTTGACGGCTACCGACTTGAACGTGCCACGGATCTTGTTGACCACCAGGGTAGCCAGCGCTTCGCCTTCGATGTCTTCGGCGATGATCAGCAGGGGCTTGCCTGACTGCATGACCTTCTCAAGAACCGCTACGAGGTCCTTGACGTTGGATATCTTGGAGTTGACGATCAGGATGTACGGATCTTCAAGTACCGTTTCCTGGCGCTCTGCGTCGGTAACGAAGTAGCCGGAGATGTAGCCCTTGTCGAACCGCATGCCCTCGGTGAGCTCGAGCTCAAGGCCGAAGGTGTTGGATTCTTCAACGGTGATAACGCCTTCTTTGCCGACCTTGTCCAGCGCTTCAGCGATCAGATCGCCGATCTGCTGGTCACCGGCAGAGATGGAAGCCGTTGCAGCGATCTCTTCCTTGGTTTCGATTTCCTTGGCGGAAGCCAGCAGCTCGCGAGTGACGGCTTCAACAGCCTTCTCGATGCCGCGCTTCAGGCTCAGTGGATCGGCGCCAGCAGCAACGTTCCGCAGGCCTTCCTTGACCAGTGCCTGTGCAAGGACGGTGGCGGTGGTGGTACCGTCGCCGGCGACGTCGTCAGTCTTTTTGGCGACTTCCTTAACCAGCTCTGCGCCGATCTTTTCGAACGGGTCGTCCAGTTCGATCTCCTTGGCGATGGATACACCATCGTTGGTGATCGTGGGGGCGCCCCACTTCTTTTCCAGGACGACGTTGCGGCCACGTGGGCCCAGCGTTACCTTGACGGCGTCGGCGAGGATGTTGAGTCCGCGCTCAAGGCCGCGGCGTGCCTCTTCATCAAAAGAAATGATCTTGGCCATAGTGGCTTAGGTCCTTTCGGGGACAGTACTGCTTATCAGCAAACTTATGCTCACCGGCTGCGGTGCCCGCGACGGACGGGTATCAGCAGGACGATCTCTTTACGTCCCGCCACGACCCTCACCACAGTGGTGTGCTTGTCACATCCAACCCCGCCAACAATTAGCAGTCAGCGGCTTAGAGTGCTAACTCAATAATTAGCACTCTGGCTGCCTGAGTGCAAGTGAAGACCCTCCCACTGGGCACGGGTGACGCCGTACACCACCGAGTCATAAATGGCACCACGGACCACTCGTGCGTCGCGGAACCGTGCCTCCTACTCAATGCCTATTGGAATCCGGGGCCGACAACCACTGTGATGCTCGAAGACACTTCGGTGGTTTCGACCAGGGTGGGGATGCCGAGGATGCCGGCTACTTCCTGTGCCGCTGCAAGCTGGGAGGCGTTGTTGTAGAAGATCACTGAGGTCTGGGGCGGCGCTCCGCCCCAGTCTGCGATCTGGCCCACAGTCCAGCCACCAGCCGTGACCCGGCCGGCTGCCGAACTGGCCAATCCGCCGATGCCCGTTGAGTTGTAGACGTTTACTGCCTGGGCCCGGTCGATCGCTGCCGGTTCCTCGCTGGGAGTGGGTTCAGCCTCGGTGGGCTCATCAGTGGGAGCCCCTGTTGGGGCTTGGGTCGCCGGATTGGACGGGGTCGGCTCGGGCTCGGAAGCGTCGTCGTCGGCCGGGGCAGGCGACGCGTTCGAGGTGGTCTCGGCGACCGGCGCGGTGGTGGTCTGGCTGGCGGATGACTCCGTCTGGCCAATGCCAAGACGGGGAAGAATAAAGTAGGCGGCCAGCCCGACGGCGAGCGCGAGTACCCCAACCAAGATTTTCAACGCCAGCCCACTGGACCGCGGAGGAACCAGTCTTTCCCGGTGAACGCCCTGCCGCGATGCGGATTCAGGGATCTTGTCGAACTCGTCCCGGGGGTACTGGCTCATAGTTATGCGTCATCCTTGGGTTTTGGCGCTGTAAAGGGTTCGCCGGGAGCGTTCAGATGTCAGCGCCGAGGCGGCGGGCTGAGCGCGCGCGCTGACGCGATGTACGTAGTCTACGCAGTCGCTTGACCAGCATCGGATCGTGAGCCAATGCTGCCTCGGTGTCGATCATGGCGTTGAGGATTTGGTAGTAGTGGGTAGCCGACAGGTCGAACAGTTCGCGGATGGCTTGTTCCTTGGCCCCTGAGTACTTCCACCACTGGCGTTCAAGGGCGAGCATTTGCTGCTCGCGGTCTCCCAGCACAGACGCCTGACGGTGACCCTCCGGATCAGGGTGTACCGCACTGTCAGCGCGCACCGCATCAGTCACTGCCTATCGCCCCTTAGTTGAAGGCAGCTTAGTGGAACGCTGCCGTTGACCTTCATGGTAATTGGGAATAACACGGTTGTCATTTGGCGGGCTCGGGCACAAGGATGGGAGGGTGTCCGAATACCAGAGCGCCCTCTTCCCCGAGCCAGCCCCCTCCCCCACGGCGTCCCCGATCCGGGACGGCTCGAAATTCCCGTTCGCCGCCCCCGTTCCGGTGGCCGACGTCGTTCATCCGTCCTGGGCTGCCGCGCTGGCGCCGATCGAGCCGCAACTGCACCTGCTCGCCGATCGGCTCCGCACGGAAGTCGACGGCGGACACGAGATCCTGCCGCCAGCCGAGCACATCCTCCGGGCGTTCAGTTACCCGATGGATCAGGTCAAGGTGCTGATCCTGGGTCAGGACCCGTACCCGACGCCGGGGCACGCCGTCGGGCTGTCCTTCTCGGTAGCGGGAAGCACCCGACCGCTTCCACGGAGCCTCGCCAATATCTATCGGGAACTCGCTGCCGACACCGGCACGTCGGTTCCTGCGCACGGCGACCTGTCGGGGTGGGCCGAGCAGGGAGTGCTGCTGCTGAACCGGGTCCTGACGGTGCGGGCCGGCGGCGCGGCGTCACACCGCAGACTGGGCTGGGACGTAGTGACCGATACAGCGGTGGAAGCCCTGGTTGCCAGAAACCTACCTCTGGTTGCGGTGCTGTGGGGCAGGGACGCCCAGCAGATCAAGCTCCTGCTCGGCAGCACTCCGGTGATCGAGTCAGTGCACCCGAGCCCGCTGTCGGCGTCGCGAGGGTTCTTCGGCAGCCGGCCCTTTACCCGGGTCAACACGTTCCTGGTGGAGCAGGGCGCCGAACCGGTGGACTGGCAGTTGCGCTGACTTACCGGCGCCGGTTCCGGCGTTCGTTACTGCTGACTCCCTTGGTCAGCGGACGGGCGAGGTTGTCACCCAGCACCACGCCGCCGGCAATGGCAAGAATGATCGTCAACGCATTGAACAGGCTGTTGGTGCCAGCCCCAATCAGCTCGGTTTCGATCGTCAAGCCGTACATCGACCTGAACACCATCAGGCCCGGGTAGAGGAACATGACCGCCGGAACTGCCACGACCAGCTGGGGTGCGCCCATCCGCAACGCCACCATTCTCGCGAGCATCCCGATCAGCACTGCGGCGATTGCCGGGGCTAGGCGGTAGCCCACGCCCAGGCTGACCACCAGCGAGTACAGCAGGAAACCGGTGACACCGATCAGGGCCGTGGGGAGCAGGAGTTTCATGTCGGTCTGTTCTGCGACTCCGATCATGGCGACGGCGATCAGCACCAGCGCTGCCGCCACCGGCAGCGGATACATTGACCCTTCGGTCGTCAGCGCCAGCTCTGGCACCCCCACCAATGCGCCAACGACCAACGCGACGGCGATCCCGGAGATGATCGCGGCAAACACGAGGAACGCTGATAGATACCTGCCCGCCGCGGTGACCGGGAATCCGTTGATCGCGTCCTGGGTTGCGGAGACGAGCCGGCCAGTCGGCAGCAATAGCAGGATTCCGCCCACCACCACGAACGACGGCGCAATGCCGATATCGAGCCACCAGAAGAACATCGCGATGATCGTGACCATACCCGAGGCGGTAGCTACCGAGAAGAACTCAGGAACCCGCCACTTCCCCAACTGACGCAAGAGGAGGTCGACGCCGATGCAGCTGGCAAAGCTGATCAGCGACTCCAACGGTCCGCCACCAATGAAACTCACGATGGCAGCCCCGAAGACACCGAAGGCAGCCGTCACCATCCACCGGGGAAAGGGTTTCGGCTTGTGGGTGATCTCGTCGAGCCGAGCTGCAGCTTCGATCCGCGAGGTTCCGCCGTTGACGACGTCGGTCACCAACTGATGCACCTTCAGCAGGCCGGCGTAGTTATTGGTCCAGGAACGAACCACCCGCAGCACGGTGACTGGGGTCTGGTCCTTGGCCGAATAGTTCAGGATGACCGACTGGTTGGTGATGTCCACTTCAATGTTGTCCAGCCCAAAGGCTGCGGTGACCGCGATGATGCTGGTTTCGACCTCAAGGGCGCCGGCGCCGTACCGGAACATCGTTTCGGCCAGGCTCAGCGCGAAATCAAGGGTTCGTCGCGCGTTGATGTCCGGCCCGGAAACCTGGATGGTGGGATTGGCATAGGGGCTGCCAGCCAGCCGTTCAACGATGCTCATCGCCTGGGTGGGCGGAGTCTCCCCCTGCACCAGTCGGCGGAGTACCTTCCTGGCTGCGGCATTCGAGCGGTCGGGGCGCACCGAACGGGGCGTGGTCGGCAGCGCATCGGTGGGCGTCGAGTAGGTCCTGCGATCCGGCTTGTTATTTGCCGGACGTGGGCGGGACTTGGGCTTGGCTCCGGAAGACCTGCCAGGCTTGCCAGCCGATCCCGAGCGGCCTGCGTATCCCGGGCCCCCAGGGGTGCCGGGCAGCGAATGAACCGGACGTGCTGCGGGCTGGGCAACGCTGGCCGGGGTCCCCGCGGTGGGAACGATCGGCAGCTGTTCGGCTACCGGCGCAGGGTTGGTGTTGGGGTTGCGGCCGTCGTCGGCCTCGGTCTTCTCTCCCATGGAATTCACCCCTTCATCCGGTGCGCCCGCAGGGAGCGGGAGTGTTTGTTTAGTAGAACGGTTGCTGGTGTCGGCGCCAGTAGATTTGTCGAGCGACCTTCTCGCCGATCACGTTCCAGAGTCGATACTTCCACGCGCTGAGCGGTAGGTCATAACAGCCGACGAAGTCCGTCACAGTCTTGGTGAAGCTGGTCTTGAACAGACCCAACCCATGGTGCTGATGGGTGGGGTCCTTGAGCCGGTCGCTGGGCGGAGTGCCGCAGAAATCGTATTCAACTATCCCGAACTCTTCCTTGAGGTCAGTGATCGCCTGCCACTGCACCAAATGGGAGTCACCATACTGGGATCGTTTGGGCTTGGACCCGCCGTCCTTGTAAGTGCCTTTGAGCCCGTAGTTGATGACGAACGCGCCAACGGCGGGTTTGCCATCTTCGTAGACGAAGTACAGGCGACCCTGGCCAGCGTCGGCGAAGTTCCGCCAAAACCGGCTGTAGTACTGGTAGGAGCGGAGCTTGGCGGCCGATCGATCCTCGATGTGGGCCATCAGCTGGTACATCTGGCGAAAGTTTTCGTCAGTGGGTTCCATCCGGCGCACTTCGACGCCTTCACGGCTGGCACGACGTACAGCGTTGCGGCCGCGCGAATGCAGGTTGCGCAGCAGTTGGTTCGGTTCTGGGGTGGTGTCCAGGATCGCAGTGTGGTCGTTGGGCTGCAGATCGAAGGTTTTGATCAGGCCCGCGTTGAGAAACAGCCGGTCGACGTCGTCGTCGGCAGGGATGTCGGGCTCCACCTTCACTGCGAACACATTGTGACGCCCGGTTCGGACCAGGTCCCGGCAAGCGTCAAGCACCGCCGGCACATGGGCAGGATCGGCAACGTCAGGGCCCTTGATGAGATACCAGAGGGCGCCCAGCAGAGGCAGCCGCTTTTCGATCACCAGGTTGTAGGTGGTGTACTCGGCGCTTTCAAAGACCAGGAACCGGGGAGTCCAGCCGTGCTGAGACTTCACATCGGCGAAGGATGCCGACTGGAGCATGTTTCCCCCGTTAGGGTTCGACGTCACCAACGCGTCCCAGTTGTCCCGCTCCTCGGCCGTGGCTAGACGCGCGGTGAACTTAACCAAAATCCCTCAATCAGTGGTGGTGAAACAAAGACAATTCAGTGTACCGGTTGGCCCTGTTTGCCTCGGTCAGCTTCGCCACTGTCTGGCCACCGCGCCGCAAATCGTCACCTTAGGCAACGACACTGCAGTGTGATCCACCTCATTCCTCGAGTGGTGCCCTAGCATCGAATGTATGGACTATCGATACCTCGGAAACAGTGGATTCAAGATCTCGGAAATCACCTACGGCAACTGGTTGACCCACGGATCGCAGGTGGAGAACGACGTCGCCACCCAGTGTGTGCGCGCAGCCCTGGATGTGGGCATCACCAGTTTCGACACGGCAGATGTGTACGCCAACACCGCCGCCGAAACGGTGCTCGGCGAAGCCCTGAAGGGCGAGCGGCGCCAGTCTCTGGAGATCTTCACCAAGGTGTGGGGGCCCACCGGGCCGAAGGGGCCAAACGACGTCGGGCTCTCCCGTAAGCACATCATGGAGTCAATCAACGGTTCGCTGGAGCGCCTGCAGACCGACTATGTGGACTTGTACCAGGCGCACCGTTACGACTACCAGACGCCGCTGGAAGAGACGATGCAGGCGTTCGCGGACATCGTTCGCCAGGGCAAGGCCCTGTACATCGGTGTCAGCGAATGGGATGCCCGCCAGATCCGCGCCGGGCATGCGCTGGCCAAGGAACTCGGCTTCCAGCTGATCTCCAACCAACCTCAGTATTCGATGCTGTGGCGGGTCATTGAGGAGGAAGTGGTTCCCGTGTCCGAGGAGCTGGGGTTGTCCCAGATTGTCTGGTCACCGGTGGCGCAGGGCGTGTTGACCGGCAAGTACCAGCCAGGTGGCACCCCTGAGGAAGGATCGCGGGCCGCTGATGACAAGGGCGGCTCGAACATGATCGAGCGGTGGATGTCCGACGAGACACTCACCGGAGTGCAGAAGCTCCAGCCGATCGCCGATGAGGTTGGGCTCACCATGGCACAACTGGCTATCGCCTGGGTGCTGCAAAACAAGAACGTTGCTGCAGCGATCATCGGCGCGTCGAAGCCTGAGCAGGTCAAGTCAAATGCTGTGGCATCGGGAGTGACCCTCGACGCTGCTGTCATGGCCAAGATTGACGATGCGGTTGGTTCGATGGCGGAGACCGATCCGGCGAAAACTGTTTCGCCTGAGCAGCGGCCCGTATGAGGCTCGCGGTAACCGGTGCCACCGGCAAATTGGGCCGCACGGTCACCTCGGTTCTGAGAGCCGCGGGGCATGAGGTTATTGGTATGGACGTGCAGGGGGAACGTGGTCCTGGCTTCGTGAAGATCGACCTGACCAACTATGGACACGTCATTGATGCCTTCATGGGTGTCGACGATCAACATACCGGCTTCGACGCCGTCGTTCATCTGGCGGCCATTCCCGCTCCCGGCATCTACGCAGATGCTGCGACCTTCCACAACAACATGCCGGCCACCTACAACGTGTTCCAGGCCTGCCGCCGGGCTGGAATCAAGAAGGTTGTGTACGCGTCCAGCGAGACCGTACTGGGGCTACCCTTCGACGAGGACCCGCCCTACATCCCCGTCGACGAGAAGTACACCGCACGGCCGGAAAGCACCTACTCGCTGGTCAAACACCTAGAAGAGCAGATGGCGATCCAGCTGACGCGGTGGGATCCCGAGTTGAGCATTACCGCGCTGCGGTTCTCGAACGTCATGGACCCCGAGGATTATGCGAAGTTCCCTTCTTTCGATGCCGACGCTATGGCTCGGAAGTGGAATCTCTGGGGGTACATTGACGGTCGCGACGGCGCGCAGGCCGTGCAACGGGCGTTGGAAAACGCAGGGCCGGGCTTCGACACGTTCATCATCGCCGCAGCTGACACGGTGATGAGCCGCTCCAGCGCATCACTCGCTGCCGAGGTGTTCCCGGACGTCGAGGTGGTCAAGGACGTGGGCGAGCACGAGACGTTGCTGTCCATTGATCATGCCCGCAGCGTGCTCGGCTTCGATCCTCAGCACAGTTGGCGGGATCACGTCGGCTAGCTGAACCCGTGAAAAGCCGCCCAGCGACGCCGGGCGGCTTTTTCATGAGTTCAGGGTTTCGGAACCTACGAGGGGCCCGCCTCACCTGCATAGCCTTGGCCCCTATGACCTCGACACATCACGCTGGCCGCGAAGAATCAGCCTGCAAAAAAACTTCGAGAAAGTTTTTTCCGGGCCCCCTATTTTCCCCTCATACTGTCGGTGCTCGATGATGGAATTGGGGTATGAAAAGCAGTGCAGCTTCTGCTCCCGGATCGGGAATCCCTCCCGAATCCGGCGCGGATTCCGCCTCGACCAGCGGGCCCGCGAACACGGCCACGGGGTCTACTGCGGGAACTCACGCCGGGGCTTCCGCGGCGTCTTCCTCCGGGGCTTCTGTTGGGTCTTCTGCTGGGTATGGTCCGGAGGGACCGCTAGGCGTGGACGCGGTGTGGACAGCACCCACTGTTGAACCGCCGGAGTCGGAGGCTGAGGCTGCGGGTTCGACCGATGCGGATGATGAGGCATCGGATTTTTGGGGAATGGCCTTCGTGCCCGGCGAGCGGGTGCGCTCCAGCGACGAACCTCCCGCCCTGACCGGCCAACTCGGGCTCGCCGCCCCGGCCGGCCTTGACTCTGCCCAGGTCTTGGATGCGTTGAATGACGTCGCCGAGGCGCGGTCATGGCTCGATGCCCAGGAAGCGAAACTGGTTACCCGGATCCTGGACCTGCAAACCGAGCAAACCCGTTGCGGCCGCGGGGCTTTCGGGTTTGAGAAAACCCTGGCCGCAGCCGAGATCGGCGCCACGTTGCACCTGCCGGAGCGGACCGCCGGGTTCCTGGTCGAACACAGCACCCTGCTGACCCGCCACTACCCGGCCACGTTGAACGCGTTAGAGGACGGCAGACTCTCACGCCGCCATGCCTGGGCCGTTGTCGAAGAAGCCACAGACATGCCCGACACCGACCCCGCTCTCGCCGCCGCCTATGAAACCAGGCTGATCGCGTTGGCCGGTCAGACCACCGTGACGAAGTTCTGCCGCCAGGCCCACCGGTTACGCGAAAAACTTCACCCCGAACCCATCAGTAGCCGGCACCGGAAAGCTCTCCGGGAACGCGAGGTGGTCCTGAACCCCGCCCACGACGGGATGGCCTGGCTCGCCGCGTACCTACCCACCGAACACGCGGCCGGGATCTTCCACCGGGTCGACACCGCAGCCCGGGCCCTGCAAGGACCCGACGAGGCCAGGACTCTCACCCAGCTCAGGGCCGACGTTCTGGTGGATGTCCTCACCAGTGCCGGACCCACCGGACACATGAGCGGCCCGGCCAAAGGGACCAGCGGGACCGAATCCTCCGGGCCCGAAGATTCCGTGCCCAGGAGCGATTTTGAACCCGGCAGGGGCGGCAACGATCATGACGGCGACGACGGGTCCAACGGGTCCAACGGTGGCAGCGGGTCCAGCCAGCCGCGGGAGGCCAGCACGTATTGGGGTGTGCAGGCGAAGGTGTTTGTCACCGTCCCGGTGATGACTCTCCTCGGCGGGGATACCCCGGGTGAATTGGAAGGCTACGGGCCGATTGATCCCGAGACCGCCCGGAAGCTCGCCGGGCACGCACCATCGTTCACCAGGATCCTCACCCACCCCTTTACCGGGGCCAGGTTAGGAGCTGATGCGACCACGTACCGGGTCCCGCAGGACCTGAAGGATGCGGTCCGGGTTAGGGATGGGACGTGTCGGCATCCGGGGTGTAACCGGTTGGCGGTGTTCTGCGAACTCGACCACACCACCCCCTGGTCCCAAGGCGGCAAAACGTCCTACGGGAACCTGGCGGCCCTGTGTAAACGTCACCACATGTTCAAAACCGAAGGCTACTGGCACTACCAACAACCCGAGCCCGGGACCATCATCGCGATCTCGCCTGCCGGTGAAACCTACCTCACCACCGCCGACCCACCACCAGCCCCACCAGCCGACATGCCCCCGCCCTTCTAGAAGCACCCATTGAGCCAGCACCGCCCCCTGGGCAGCCCCAGCGTGCCTAGCAGCTCCGCCCCAGACGTGAGATCTGGTGATTCAAAAAGCCGTCGGCCCACCACATGTCACCTCTGGCCGGGTGGGTGCGGCCAGAGGATGCGGGGCTCTGGCGGGCGGGTGCGGCCAGAGGATACGGGGCTGGGCTGGACGGGGCGCGGCCAGGGGTGCGGCGCAGCCAGAGGCGGGGCGCGAAGCTCTACCGCAGCGCGGAAGTCGCCGCTCCTGCATGGCTGCGGGAGCGCACCCTGATGATGACTGTTGCAAGCAGGACGATTGCCGCCACGACGGCGGCAGCGATCGACGTCGTCGCCGATTCCATGTCGCCGCTGGTGCGCCCAACCGCGATCCAGGTGAGTCCCCAACCAATAGCCGCCGCGACGGCGAGACGACCCTTGCCTTTGAGCGCCAGCCCTAGGCCAACCAGTGCAACGACGGCAAGGATAGCGACAGCCCAAACTTCTTTGTTCAAGCCAAACCCGTCGAAGCCTGCAGCGGTCAGCGCTGCAGCGATGTTCGCGCACACCGCTACGCAGACCCAGCCAAGATACAGGCCCAGCGTGCCATCGACAATCACTGCCTCAGGCCACGATGATGCTGGCCGGCCGCTGTAGCGCAGAAATAAGACGGTCAGGACTGCAAGCAGCACCAGAATCACCGGCACACTCGCATTGAGCCACCCGGCCTGGATGCTCAGAATCCAGACCGCGTTCAACACCATTGACACTGCGACCATCCAGCCGAGCGATCGTTGCCGCTGCGCGGATCGCTGTGACGGCAACCATTGCCAGACGGTGTAAGCCACCAAGCCCGCGTACACCACTGACCAGATGGAAAATGCAGCACTCGCCGGGGCCAGAAGGGTGGCATCCGTGCCCAATGCCCCGCCAGCTGCCTCTGCGATGGGCGTCCCGCCGAAGACTCCGACACCGATCATCGATCCCACCAGGCAGAAGATCAAGCTGGCAGTGACAGCTATCTGGCGATACAGGTCAGCGCTGGTCTTTTCCTTGCTTGATGTGTGGGTTCTCATACCTCTATTGAACCGGTCTGACCGCGATAAAACTATCTCCTCCGCCAAGAGGTCAGTAGGCTGGGTAGTTCACGTGTTGACTCGAAAGGTGCATGTCATGACTGAATCAAACCTCCCCGAAGAGGAACTGAGTATCACCGACGCAATCGATACAGCGGAAGCCGAGGAGCTGGATCCGGTGGCTTCGGGACAGCCCGACAACTACCCGGGAGCTGCGGAAGACAACCCTGACCAGTGGCGAAACGACCCGCTACTTCAGGACGAGCCGGCTGCGACGGTGACCGCGGAAGGCACCGTTGCTGAGCAGGTACTGCGCGATGGATCTGAGGGCGACGACGCCGTACCGACGCTGGGCGAAGCCGCCGCGGACGTCGATTTCGGCGATCCCGCTGACGAATCAGAGATCGATGGCAGCGACGACAGCGCCAACCTTGGCGGTTCGCCCCTCAGCCATGCCGATGAGGATCTGCTGGGCCACTAGCCGTCACACCCGATCCTCACGCTGCATCGTCGACAGACCGAGGGGTGGTCCGTCGACGGCGCAGTGGAGAAGTCTTCTGGTGGTTAGCCTTCGCATTCCCGGCAGAACAGGAGGTCGCCCTTCTGGCGGGCAACCTGGCTGCGGTGGCGGACCAGGAAACAGGAGGAGCAGGTGAACTCATCATCCTGCGGCGGAATTACCTGGATCAGGAGTTCCTCACCCGAAAGATCCGCACCGGGAAGGTCAATCCCTTCGGCAGTGTCGGCATCCTCGACGTCAACTGAAGCCGACTGGGATTTGCTGCCACGGTTAGCCTGAAGGGCTTCGAGGGACTCGGCTTCCTTGTCCTCATCGTTGTTGCGTGGTGCGTCGTAATCCGTTGCCATTCCGGTGCCGTTCTCTTGAAAATCGCTGAAGCTGTGTGGTTGATGCAGCCACCGAGTATAACCATGAAATTCCTGACCAATGTGCAGGAGATATTGTTGCACGATTACGCATAATTGGGCCCCCTCTGAGCATCCCGAAAGGGCCTACGGGGTGACAGCTAGGTAAGCGATATCCGTGGCTAGCTATTCCCGCCTACACGGGCCCCCGGAATAGGTCGGACGTGGACGGGGTTGCCCCTTGCAGAACCTATTTACAACGGAAAGTGCTGCTCGTGACTCTCTTCACCCCGCTCACCATTGGTGCCATGGAACTGCCCAACCGTATCGTCATGGCCCCTCTCACCCGGGTCCGCTCGAGCAGGGAGGGCGTTCCTGGCCCTCTCGTGGTTGAGCACTACCGGCAGCGCGCATCATTGGGGCTGATCGTCACCGAGGGCACTTACCCGAGTGACGCCGGCCGAGGCTTCCCTGGCCAGCCAGGCCTAGTGACAGCGGAACAGTTGGCCGGCTGGCGCAATGTCACTTCTGCTGTGCACGACGCCGGTGGGCGGGTCTTTGCCCAGGTCATGCATGCCGGACGGGTCACACACGAGGCAACCACTGGCGGGCACACGGTCGTTGCTCCGAGCGCTGTGGCGATCAATGGCGAAACCCGAACCTATGATGGCAAGTTGCCGTACCCGATTCCCCACGCCCTGACCACTGACGAACTTCCCGGCGTCATCGAAGAGTTTGTCCAGGCATCACGGAACGCGATCGACGCTGGCATGGATGGTGTTGAGCTTCATGGGGCCAACGGCTACCTCCTCCACCAGTTCATGTTCCCGGAAACCAACCAGCGCGACGACGGTTACGGCGGCTCCCCCGCCAACCGCGCCCGTTTCATGGCCGAGGTAGTCCAGGCGGTAGTTGCAGCGGTCGGCGCCGAGCGGGTGGGACTCCGGATTTCCCCGGGCACCAGCGGCAGGGACGTGCTACCCGCAGATCCCGACGACATCCTCGCTACCTATGGCGCAATGGTCGACGCTATCGCACCCCTCAACCTCGCTTACCTGAGCGTCCTCCACGAAGACCCAGCCGGTTCACTGATCCAGGGACTCCGTTCGCGCTTCGGCGGACCCTTCCTGGTGAACAGCGGCTTCGGCGTGATTACCGACCGTGACGAAGCCGAGAGCATCCTCGCATCCCGGCTCGGAGACGCCGTCGTCGTCGGCCGTCAGGCGATCGCGAACCCGGATCTGGCCCGCCGGTGGCAGGAAGGCCTACCGCTGAACGAGCCCGACCCTGCGACCTACTATTCACACGGCGCCGAGGGATACATCGATTACCCGTTCTACGAGGATGTGCTGGCCGAAGCTACAGCCTAGGAGTCCCGGCCGTCCAGGATATGCACACCCACTCAAGAGAGCTAGCTTGGTAAAACCCTAGGAAGTCATTCGATTTCTCAAATGCATGCTCTCCAGCCGTTGCGTATCCGGGTGTGGTGCGTCACTCTGAGTGGGTACATAAGAACTTCCCCGCATAGGGGTGAGTGGGTGGGGGCCAATTCGCTTCCGCCCCGACGGGTTTTCAAATGCCGGTCAGCTCGCTCAGCGGGGATCTGCCTGGAGCTGCTCGTGACACCTGTCGGACGAATTACTGCCCCGAGAACCCCGGGACCGCGCAAGTCCGCAACGCGGGCAACTCTCGCAGTGTGCGTAGCCGTGGCAGCGGTCTGTGGGTCCGGGTATCAAAGCTCCCTCTCTGGCACGACTGGGCAGTTGGCAGCCGCGGCACCCCACTCTGCCGTGTCGGCAGTTGTGCCTACCGGATGGGTGGGCCGCGAACTGCTAGCCACCCCAACTCCCGGACTGCAGGATTTCCTGGTTCCCGGTCAACCCAACAGCGGTATTGCGTCGGAGGAGGCCAGGGCAGCTGATAACGGGCTTCAGGTCACCAGCGTTCCCTCCGACGGCCCCGCCCGCCCCGGGCCGGGAACACTCATGTCACCGTTGGGAACACTGAGCCCCAGTTCCCCATTCGGCGAGCGCATCAACCCGCTCACCGGCGAGGCGGGCGAGTTCCACTACGGACTGGATTTCGCCGCACCCTGCGGTACGTCAGTTCATGCGGCGGATGCCGGAACGGTACGGGCCGTCGGGTGGCACCCCTGGGGTGGCGGGAATCGAGTGGAGATCGATCACGGCAACGGGCTGATCACCACCTACAACCACCTTGAGGGGATTTCGGTTGAAGCCGGGGCTACCGTTGAAGTCAGCGAGATTCTGGCGACCGTCGGGTCAACCGGGTCCTCAACGGGTTGTCATCTGCATTTTGAAACCATTCGCGATGGGTCCCACGTTGATCCTCGAGGATGGACGCTCACACCGCTGAATCCCGCATCCCAGGTGGGAACACCGGACATGACCTCCTACGCACCGGGTGGGGGTGCATCAAGCAATGCAGTGCCATGGGTAATTGCCATGCCTCACGAGGTGTCACACGATACGGGTGACAGTCGCATCGAAGGGGTGCATGGACCGGCGATTGTTGCCGCGCCAGCAGTTCCGAAGCCTGCTGCCGGCTCGGCCCCGCCACGGCACTCTTACCCGGTTGCTCATGATTCCAAGCCGACTCCCCGACCCACTGCCAGACCATCCGAACCCAAGTTGTCAGAACAGGATAAGCCTCAGCCGGGGCCGTCAAGCCAGAGTCCTTCGAGCCCGAACTCTTCGAGCCCAAGTCCGTCAGCGGCCCCAACGAAACAGGATGAACCTGCACCGTCACAGGATGAACCTGCACCGTCGCCCAGCTCCCCGGGGCCTGAGCCAGAAAATGAAACTACTCCCCCGCCCGCTCCCGGCCCCGAGCCCACACCCCAACCTGAGCCTTCACCCGCTCCTGAACCGGACCCTGACCCAGCTCTGGTCTGCACCGAACCTGAGACAGTCCAGGCTATTGGAAGTGGATCCGGTGAGGACTCGACGCCGGGACACGGCCCCCGACAGGATGCGTCGCCGTTCCCGGTACCGATTCCCGTACCAGTGACCGACGACGAACAGGTTGCCTCCGATGCCTCGGCCACTCCTGTGGATGGCACTACTGAGGCGGATGACGCTATTGAGGAAGAGGCCGGGGACGGCGATCCGGCCGTTCCAGCTCCCCCCTGCGATGGTCAAGAGGAGTCAGACGCCGATTCAAATGGCGAGATAGACGACATGGACAACCACCAGGACACCGTCGTCGTACCGGCAGACGATGCGACCGCGGCAAAACCCTAGACCGTCTGCAAGGTTGGTGATGCCTCATTTGTGGATTTGGCACTCTCTACCTGCATCACGGATGGGGAAAACGAGTATTCCCTACTCGTGACCCGGCGGGTACGTTTCGTAATGTCTATCCATGACAAACATTAATCACAGGTGTCAGTGTTGCGGCGAACTAGTTGACGAAGTCTTCTGCGAGGACTGCACCGAGGAATTCAGTCAAAACGCTGCCTGAGCGCTGAGCCGCCCGATCACCGGGCTGGGCGCCAGCGACCGACTGGGGGACCACACTGGTTCCGCTAACTTTTTCCTTGCACCCGGTTACTACACACGACATCGAATTTCCTAGCCCTCATTCGCCCGACGGGTCACCAACGGGTTCGCCACATTGAGACTGGGTGTCCGGCGCCACCCAAGCAGAGGCGATAAAAGTCCCGGAACCAGCAGCCGGGCCCGTGAATCCGATCAGCCCCCAGAGGGTCGTGTTGGGCGGTCCCCAAAGGTTGGGCCCACAGGAATACCTTCAACGCCCCAATGCGTTTCACCAGCAGGGCATCCGAATACTAGCGGCTGGCACCCCTGGCCATTAGTTTGCCTTTCCGGCCGGGCGCGGGACACAGCAGCGCAAATACTGCTACCGACACCGGCAATAGCGCAAATATCAGGCTAGGCACAGAATAGTTCCCTGTCAGATCGCGCCCGAGTGAGAAAAGTATCGGACCCAGAGCTGTCGACCCGACGTTGATGGCGGTAATGATGCCTCGGATACCGCCGATATTCTCTGTGCCGAAGTAGTGCGACAAGGCGATTGGCTCGATAGCTCGGATCGAGCCGGATGCCGCACCAAGTATCAAGCCATAAATAAGTGCGGTAGGTAGTCCGTTGACAACCTGCAGGAAACCTAGCGCTGCAGCAAGAAGCGCCATCGAAGCAGCCAGTGCAAACCGTGGGTCAACGCGATGAGAAAGCGCCCCCGCCACCAAAGTCGCGAGGATGCCAGTGATGGTTTGGGGGATGAAGTTCGCAGCGGCTTCGGTGCTGGTTAGGCCCTGAGTGGTGAGGATAGAGATTTGGTGAAAAGCGAGACCGGTGGTGAGCACTCCGGTTGCAGCCAGCGCTGCAGCTATGGCCCAGAAAATGGGGGCCCGAACTGCCTGGCTGCTGGACCAGTCGGCGCCCGGAATTGTCTCAGGATGGGGCTGGGACTCCCCGGAAGCGAGCCTTGGGGGCGCCGTTTTCCGGTGTCTGGGAAGCAGGAGGACCATCGGCAGGATAATCACGAGCACGGCAACTGCCTGATAGCGCCATGCCATTTCCACCCCACCGGCGCTGATCAGCCGATTCACGAGAACTGGGGTCAAGGAGATACCGGCTGAACCGACTGCTGCGGTTATTCCGAGCGCGAGACCACGTCGGGTGGTTAGAGCCTTCACCACCGCAGTTGTGGCGGCCAGGGTTAGCGCCCCCTGCCCGGCCATGCGAAGGAATACGAACCCGACAGTCAGACCGGCAATGTTGGTAGCGAAACTCAGAGCCAGCAGCGTACCCGCGAATACCAGCGCCGCCACGGTAATCACTTTTCGTGCACCCCACCGGTCCAGCCCCCTCCCAATGAATGGGAGGGCTGCTGCACCGGCGAGCGTACCGATGAGGTAGCTAAACGAAAGGTCCGTCCTGGAGATTTCGAGCTGCTCGATCAACGGATCGGTGAATGGTGAGAGCCCCGCAGTCTGACCCGGCGCCGTAGCGGCGGTAATCAGTGCGGCGGCAAGTACCGTGCCGGACCATGATCCGGTGCCCCTTGGCTTTTTCACTGTTTCCTCATCTATTGCCAGCTACTCTCGGCCCTCCGCAGGACACCTTTGCTCCGTTAGTGGCTTCCTGCAAGTCGCCCTGCGAGGCGATCCCGGATGGCGGCGCTGGCAGTGTTAAGGCCCTGTATTTCGACCTCTTTGCCGTAATGGCGGTACTTTTCAATAATCGCGTCCAGTGCAGCGATCGTAGACGCGTCCCAAAGGTGCGACTGGTACATGTCAATGACGATCTTCTCTGGATCCTCGGCGTATTCAAACTGCATGTACAGATCGTTGGAAGAAGCGAAGAACAATTCCCCGCTGACAACATATTTGGCGAAGGTGACGCCGAAGTGTTCCTCGATCGTCCGCTCAACGCTGACAAAATGGGCAACCCTGCGTGCGAAAGCAACCATCGCTACGAGCACACCGATGATCACACCGATGGCCAGGTTGTGGGTGAAGACCGTGAAGACGACGGTCGCCACCATGACCGTGGTCTCGCTCTTTGGCATGTGACGGAGCGTGTCGATCTTGACGCTGTGCCAGTCGAACGTTGCAACGGAGACAAAGATCATTACCGCCACCAGGGCGGCCATCGGGATGAGCGCAACGATGTCGCCAAGCGAAACGGCGAGGATCAGAACGAATATTCCCGCAAGGAATGTCGAGATTCGGGTGCGTGCGCCCGAGGCTTTGATGTTGATCATCGTCTGCCCGACCATGGCGCAGCCACCCATGCCACCGAAGAAGCCGGTGATGATGTTTGCCGTGCCCTGGCCCCAGGACTCACGAACCTTATTGGACCGGGTATCAGTGATGTCATCAACTAACTTGGCGGTCATCAGAGATTCCATCAGACCAACTACAGCCATACCAAGAGCAAAGGGAGCGATGATCTGGAAGGTCTCGAAAGTCAGTGGAACATTCGGGAAAAAGAGGGAAGGCAGGCTCTCCGGCAGATCGCCCTTATCGCCGACAGTTGGCACGTTGAGAGCGAAGACGACGGCGACAACGGTAAGAATCACGATCGCGACAAGCGGGGCGGGAACGGCTCTGGTGAGCCGGGGAAGAAGGTAGATCACCAGTAGGCCCACGACCACCATCGGGTAAACCAGCCAAGGTACCCCAAGGAGCTCGGGAAGCTGAGAAGTGAAGATCAGGATACCCAGTGCATTGACGAACCCCACCATGACCGAGCGCGGAATAAACCGCATCAGCTTCGCGACGCCGACAAGTCCCAGAACCACCTGGAAAATACCTGCCAAAATTACTGCTGCAATAAAGTAGTCCAGCCCGTGACTCGCCACCAGCGGTGCAATCACTAGGGCGGTAGCAGCGGTAGCGGCGGAAATCATCGCTGGTCGTCCACCAAGGAAAGCGATGGAGACGGCCATGGTGAAGGAGGCGAAGAGGCCTATGCGGGGGTCCACTCCGGCGATGAGCGAGAACGCGATGGCCTCGGGGATCAGGGCGAGAGCGACTACCAAACCGGCGAGGACTTCGGTCCGCAGACGCCGGGGTGAGCGCAGGGTGCGCCAGACGGACTGGGTTTGTTCGGGTGTTAACTTCGTATCCAGATTGGTGGCATAGGCATTGGTCGCCATGCGGGCTCCATTTCGTGCTCGGGCGGACACAATCGTGCCTCCGGTTTGATAGGGAAAACGGGCGCTGCACTGCGCCAAAGAAGAAGGTGGGAGGTGCGGATTCGCCAGCTCCACTACTGACCTTACCCTAACGTAATGGTAGAGTTAAATCCATTACTTTACCTACGAAGGACGGTGCATGATGCAGATTGGCGAACTCGCCGAACGCGCGCAGCTGTCCCTGCGGACAATCCGGCACTACGACGAGATCGGCTTACTCCACCCATCAGCCCGAACTGACGGTGGTTTCCGAATCTATTCAGAAGACGACTTCAAGCGGCTGGTGCTAATAAGACAGGCACGCGCGTTGGGGTTTAGTCTCGACGAAGTCGCCGATCTGCTCGACGCCATCAGTCGGAGCAAGGGTACTGAAGGGCCAGCAGAAAAAACGCTGATCAGGTTCCTTGAAGAGGTGCGGGTTCGGCGCGAAGCCATGGCGGTGAATCTTGACCGCGCCGACGACTTCATCGCAACAATGACCGATCAAGCCAGGGACTCACGTTGACACTTCCCCCCATACCAGCTCTACCCCGCTTAGACCCGACGGATTTCGCACACTTCGACGTTGGCTGCTGGAGTAGTTACGCTCATGGTTCCCCTTCGCGCTGAACGAAAAGATTCTCCGCAGCTCATTCATGGGCGAAATATCCACGCAGATAGCAATGAAAGAGGTTGGTTTTGGGCTCCGCCGCGGAACCACGGAAGAGCCAACAGGCGTTCCGTCCTGAAGTAGAGGGACTACGGGCGGTCGCTGTCCTTATGGTGGTCGTCTACCACATCTGGCTAGATCGAGTCTCGGGCGGCGTCGACGTCTTCCTCCTGATCTCCGCGTTCCTGCTGACACTGTCCTTTACCGGGCGCGTCGAGACCCAGCGACCACTCGACCTCTTGGGGCGCTGGGTACGGATGCTTGGAAGGCTTGTGCCGGCAGCGGTGATCGTACTGTTGGCCACCATCGCGGCCGCCCTGCTCGTCTTTCCTCAGGCCAGGTGGGGAGAAATCATCGACCATGGCTGGGCCTCCCTCCTGTACTTTCAGAACTGGTCAATGGCGCTCGGAGCTGTTGAGTACCAGGCAGCGAGCGCGGCTGTCAGCCCGATGCAGCACTTCTGGTCGTTATCGATTCAGGGGCAAGTGTTTATCCTGTGGCCATTGCTGCTCGCCGGCTGCGCAGCCGCCGCCAGAGCGCTACGGTCGCCTTTCCGGGTGGTAGCGGGCACAGTCTTCACCACGATATTCATCATGTCGCTGTCGTTTTCGGTGAGCGAGACGATCCAGAACCAGGCCTTCGCCTACTTCGATACGCGGGCACGTCTCTGGGAATTCGCACTCGGGTCCCTCCTAGCCCTCGCCCTACCCTGGTTGCGGCCACACAAGATTCCGCGCGTGTTGATGGGGTGGATTGGTCTTCTGGCAATAGCCCTCTGCGGCATCCTCATTCCCGTCGGAGACGCTTTTCCGGGCTACATAGCCCTGGTTCCGACCGTCGGTGCTCTATTTGTGATTACCGCCGGTCAGACAGGCAGCAGGTGGGGTATCGATCGGCTTCTCTCAGCGCCTCCGATTCTTCGCCTTGGAGGCATGTCCTACGCGCTCTATCTGTGGCACTGGCCCATCCTGATTACCTATCTGGTGGTCTCTGGGGCCGAGCGAGCTTCATTCAGCGTTGGCGCGGTGATTATTGGCGCATCGATCCTACTGGCGGCGGTAACGACCCGTCTGGTTGAACGACCCATACGGTCGTGGCGCTGGGTGCACCGACGTCGTCGTCGTAATGCAACATTGACCGTGGCGCTTGCGTTGGTCGTCGCAGTGCCACTGACCGGTTGGGAAACCCAGATTTCGTCCAACGAACACCAGTTGGAGTCCCAGCCGGACGCACTGAACCCAGGGGCGGCGGCTTTAGCCCCGGACTACCCAGCCGGCGGGGTTCCCGACGCCGACCCCATCCCTGCGGCTACAGACCTTGGGAACGAGTGGGGTAATGCTGGACCAGGCTGCACCCCGCCCTATCTGACCTCAGACCCGCTCCTCGAACGCTGCCACCAGATTGAGCCCGACGCGGAACCGGACAAGACCATCATCGTCATCGGCGACTCGCACGCACTCCAGCTGATGTCAGCCATTGGGCCCATCGCCCTTGAAAACAACTGGCGAGTGGTTGCTTTGCTGAAGGATGCCTGTCGCTACGGGGGCGAATCGGCTGAGCGCGACGACGAATGCAACGCATTCAACGCCGCTGCGCGAGAGTATGCGCAAGACCAGAATCCTGATGCCATCCTGACCTTGGGCACCATCACTTACACAGACGAGCCGCGCGAATCTCTGGTGCCGGACTACCAGGCTGGAATCCAGCCGTTCCTCGATGAGGGCGTAGAGGTGATCTCCATCCGAGACAATCCCCGGTTCCCATTCAATATGTTTGAGTGCGCGGAGCTGCAGGGCGTCGACGCTCCGCAATGCAATCCTGACCGGGCCGAGGTGCTACTGCCCGAGAACCCGGCGGACGCCATCGCCGAGACCGAACCGCTGTTCCACTCGGTGGACCTGACTGACCGGATCTGCACGGACAACACCTGCCCAGCGATGATCGGTAACGTCTTTGTGTACCGCGACTTCGACCACCTGAACCGAAGCTATGTAGAAACGTTGATTCCGGCCCTGGAACGACGGATCCTAGCCGAGACTGGTTGGAGTGGAGGCTAGCGCTGACCTAATGGTCAGTAGGTCTCGAGGGTCGCGATGAATTCATCTGCTCGCCGGAGATTCTCGGCCATCTTCTCTCGCTGGGCGGCTGCCGACGTCAAGTAGCCAGCCAGCCGTTCCCGCAGGCTACTCGTGTCGTCGTCATTGCTGGCAGCGGTCAGACCATCCACGATCGAGAGCAAGTCTCCCATTTCCTCAAGGGTGAATCCCAAGGGTTTCATTCGGCGCACTACCAAGAGGCGCTCAATATCACCGTCTGTGTAGACACGGAACCCACCCTCGGTGCGCGAGGATGCCGGGAGTAGTCCCACTTCGTCATAGTGCCTGATCGTGCGGAGCGAGAGACCGGTCCGCTCAGCTACTTCACCGATATGCATGGCGCGAGGCCGTGCCGGTTCCGAAGATTCACCCATTGTTCGATTCCCTGTGCCCCACCGGCGTTAACCTCTCGTGACGTTAAGTTAGAATTTAGATCGACCGATCTGCGTTGCGCGGATCGATGTGTACATTGCCGTTCAGCCTACCGGCCCAGACCGGACACCCCCGAACCGTGGGGATTCACCTAGCCTGCTCCGTTTACAAAGGACTATCCCTATGACCACGCCGACTTTGGCACCCACTCCTGTCGAACGCCAGTCGGTGATGCGCACACTCCGGCATCCGCGCCTCCTCAAAACCGAGGTGTTGGCGGGTTTGGTGGTTGCTCTCGCTCTCATTCCTGAAGCGATTGCATTCTCGATCATCGCAGGTGTGGACCCGAGGCTTGGTCTCTTTGCATCCTTTACGATGGCTGTTTCAATTGCGTTCCTCGGCGGACGCCCCGCGATGATTTCTGCGGCAACCGGTGCCATTGCGCTGGTCATTGCCCCTCTGGTTTCCAGCCACGGAGTTGACTACTTCATTGCGGCCGTCATCCTCGCTGGGATCTTTCAGGTAGTACTTGGCCTGATCGGCGTCGCGAGGCTGATGCGTTTCATCCCGCGCTCGGTGATGGTGGGCTTCGTAAACGCACTGGCCATCCTGATCTTCATGTCCCAGGTCCCGGAACTCATTGACGTCCCGTGGCTGGTCTATCCCATGGTCGCAGTCGGGCTGCTGATCGTCTTCGGCTTGCCGCGGCTCACTATGGTGGTGCCAGCCCCATTGGTCGCCATCGTGGTGCTCACCGTGTTCGCCGTTATTGCCAACATCGCCGTCCCCGACGTCGGGGACAAGGGCGAGTTGCCCGACAGCCTACCCACCCTGTTTTTCCCCAATGTTCCGCTGACCCTCGAGACGCTGCAGATCATTGCGCCGTTCGCCTTCGCCATGGCTTTGGTCGGATTGCTCGAATCACTCATGACAGCCAAGCTCGTCGATGACATCACCGATACGCGCTCCAACAAAACCCGCGAGAGCTGGGGGCAGGGCGCGGCGAACATCATTACCGGATTCTTCGGCGGGATGGGTGGCTGCGCGATGATCGGTCAGACCATGATCAATGTGAAAGCCTCCGGCGCGAGGACCCGGATCTCCACGTTCATGGCCGGTATCTTCCTGTTGATCCTGGTTGTAACTCTCGGCGAGATTGTGGCACTCATCCCCATGGCAGCCCTGGTCGCCGTGATGATTTTCGTCGCCATAGCCACCTTCGATTGGCACAGCATCAAGCCGACCACCCTGAGGCGGATGCCCAAGAGCGAGACGTTGGTAATGGTAAGCACCGTCGTCGTCGTTGTCTGGACTCACAACCTGGCCATCGGTGTGGGCGTCGGGGTATTGGTGGCGATGATCGCCTTCGCACGCCGCGTCGCGCACTTCGTCACCGTCGACCGGACGGTCATCGAACTCAACGGCGAGGAGACAGCTACCTACACCGTGGACGGTGAGCTGTTCTTCGCGTCCTCCAACGACCTCTACACGCAGTTCGAGTATGCGACCGACCCGGACCACGTGGTCATCGACATGCACGCCTCACACCTATGGGACGCGTCAACGATTGCCGCCCTGGATGCGATCACCGAGAAATACCACAACCATGGGAAAGACGTCCGGGTCATCGGCCTGAACGACGCCTCCGTGCTGATGCGCGAACGGCTCGCCGGCAAGCTCGGCGCGGGGCACTAGTTACACCGCCCATTAATCATTTCGAACCGAGCTGACATACAGGGTTCCGGCCGGTTTGCAGTCTCGCCGATGGACTTGCCGGGAATTCTCCCAGTTTCCTGCGGAGGCCGCCTCGGGCCGTTGACTAGGTAGAATCCGCTCAATGTTGCAACGGTCCTCACTCTTCTCCTTGCTGCTCGGGCCTGTCGCTGGCGGTTCTAGTGCTTCCCGGGGTATCGGTTGACCTGCCATAAACCTCTACGGCGAAGCGCTGTTCAGATATGCGTTGTTGTATGGCGGGCTGGGCTGCGGAGGGACACACTTAAGATGGCCGTAATGGTGCGGCCCTGCCGAAAGGGAATCCGATGAAACGCTCCGTCCTCATCGCCGCGGCAACCGCGGCGTTCGCCCTAATTCCGTCGACGGCGTCCTTCGCCGAGCCTGCGTCGGCGACGGGATGTCCGGCCAGCAACCAGGTCTTGGTCGTAGCGGACCTCCTCAAGAAGGGCTACCGACTCCCCGGGGTGATTGACTCCGAGGGCAATGCAAACGGCCTTGTCTGCGGCAAGCCACTCAACCCCGTGGTTCAGGAGATGCAATGCCCAGCGGCCGAGTGCCCTGTGCCCATCATCTATTCCTTCCGTGACGACAACCTGAACCGATAGCAGGCTGAAAAAAGCCAATAGTGCACAGCCGGCGAGCTTCGTTCTATCTGCTATGGCAGATGCGGCTTTGGGGCATACCTGGGGCGCGTGGAGCCTCCTGCCGGATTTCAGAACCACCAGTGGCCCTGTTTTCAAATGCACTAATGGCCCCATTTTGGGTTGGCGTTAACAACAGCCCTCTCGTTACTGTTTGGTGGCCTCGATAGGCGATGCGTCGACGTCGCCGTCAGCCTGTCGGGGTGCGCCGTGCGATACGAGAACCGGGCAGGCGGCCCGTTCAGCGACTGCGGAACTGACGGAGCCCAACAATAGGCCGGCGAATCCCCCATGACCCCGCGAGCCGACGACAACCATGGAGGCGTTTGCACTCTCCTTGATGAGGACCTGGCATGGGTTGCCACGGACGATCCGTCGTTCGATCACGGAGGGAGCTCCGGCGGGGAACGCTTCCTCGAGCGCCTGGTCCAGTCCCTTTTCCGTCGCTTCCTCGTAGTTCCAGTCCTGAGGGTGTATACACTCCCTGTGACGGATGATGCCAGGCAGCAACTACCCGAACCCCCGTTCGGGACGCGTAGAGACATTTCGAATCCGACCTAGCGCGGTTCCGGGATTCTGCATCGGGTAAGGACGTCGCGGGTATCGGGTAGGTGCTCTTGGCAACTACGGGGCAAATTCTATATAGTCTTGGTCACACCCGCTGGGGGCCCATTAGATCGGAGCATCATGAATTCCGTTGTCCTTGCGCTGACTGGCGTAGCCATGATGATTCTTGGGTATTTCTTGTACTCACGGTTCCTTGGCCGTCGTATCTACAAGTTGCAGGAGTCTTTCGTCACTCCCGCTCATGAACTGAGTGACGGGGTCGATTACGTTCCCACGAACAAATTCGTCCTCTGGGGCCACCACTTCACCTCGGTTGCTGGGGCGGCGCCCATCGTGGGCCCCGCCATTGCCGTCATCTGGGGTTGGCTGCCAGCCTTCCTATGGGTGACTATCGGCACAGTCTTCTTCGCCGGCGCCCATGACTTAGGTGCACTGTGGGCTTCCGCCCGGCACAAGGGCAAGTCCATCGGTTCGCTCTCCGGAGAATACATTGGTCCGCGCGGGCGCAATCTGTTCCTCGTGATCATCTTCCTTGTGCTGCTCATGGTCAATGCCGCATTCGCCGTGGTGATCTCCGGCCTGCTTACCAGTACTCCTACCGCTGTCATACCCACCTGGGGTGCTATCGTCGTCGCCCTCCTCATCGGTCAGGCCATCTACCGCTACAAGTGGAACCTCGCGGTGGTCTCCGTTGTGGGCGTCGTCGCCCTCTACGCCCTGATCCTGATCGGGGACCAGGTACCAGTGGTCCTGCCGGAGACAATCCTCGGGCTCTCGGCCACCTCCTTCTGGATCGTGGTTCTGTTCCTCTACGCCGGCGTCGCCTCGGTCCTGCCTGTATGGATGCTCCTGCAGCCTCGCGACTACATCAACGGCCTCCAGCTGTTCATCGCGCTCGGCATCCTCTACGGTGCGATCCTGATCTCGGCCCCGACCCTGGTGGCCCCTGCGTTCAATGAGGCCGTGCCGGAGGGCACACCGAGCCTCATCCCGTTGCTCTTCGTCACCATTGCATGCGGAGCGATCTCCGGATTCCACGGCATCGTCTCCTCGGGCACGTCCTCCAAACAGCTAAATAAGGAAACGGATGCCCGCTTCGTGGGCTACTTCGGGGCCGTTGGAGAGGGCCTGCTGGCACTGGGTGCCATCATCGCCACGACGGCGGGCTTCCGCACCGTCGCGGAATGGGAGCAGGTCTACAGTGCGTTCGGCCAGGGTGGGGTGGGCGCGTTCGTCGAGGGCGGCGGCGCCATCGTCAACAGCGGCCTGGGTATTCCTGCAGGACTGAGCGCCACCATCCTCGCGACCATGGCTGTCCTCTTCGCCGCGACGACCATGGACACCGGCATCCGTCTGCAACGTTTTGTGGTGCAGGAAGCCGCGAGCATTATGGGCGTCAATATCAACAAGTTGTTGGCAACGGTCATTGTGCTGGCCATTGCTATGGGCCTGACCTTCGGCGCTGGCGCAGACGGTGCGGGCGGCATGCTGATCTGGCCGCTGTTCGGCACCACCAACCAGTTGCTGGCAGGTTTGACGCTATCGATGATCGCCGTGATCCTCCTGCGCAAGGGCCGTCCCGTGACCCCTGTGCTCGTGCCGCTCCTGTTTTTGTTGACGATGTCCGTCTACGCGCTCATCGTTCAGATGGGACAGTTCTACGCCGCCGAAAACTGGCTGTTGCTCGTGCTTGACGTGATCATACTGGTTGCCGCGGTGTGGGTTATTTTCGAGTCAGCGATCGCTATGTCGCAGGCAAAGAAGAACCCGCCGGAGTTGGAAGACGATGAGCGCGAGCGCGCTAGCACCCGGACGCGCTCCTGACCGTGAAACCGCACATGCTCCTGCACCGGCTGCACACCGTGCAGGAGCATGTGCGGGCCGGGTTGCACGAGTTCTACGTGGCGCCCTACCGGCGAACATTCGCTCGCGCGCAGCGGGATGAGGAGGATCTTTTCATGATGCTGGTCCTCTCGGAGGCTTTGGGCGTGCCCAACCCGGCAAGTTACTACACGGTGGAGTTGCTGCCAGTGGTGTATGACCGGTTTCACGACTGGCACCGCCGGATGGGCATGGAGCGTTCGCCACTCGACCACATCTCATGCTGCTAGACCTGGCCGCTGCCCGTCGGGTGCTCTTTGTGGGCGGGAAGGGCGGCGTCGGCAAGACCGCAGTCGCCTCCGCTGTCGCGCTCGCTCAGGCCCGTGCGGGCCGGCGGGTGCTCGTCGTCTCCACGGACCCAGCCCACAACCTGGGGCACCTGTGGGGATGCGCCGTCGGGGACCGAATCACTTCGCTCGCGCGGGGGATAGACGTCGGCCCGGGGGCATCTGGCGCCCTCGATGGGATTGAAGTAGACCCAATCGCCACCACCGAGGCACACCTCGCAGCTGTGGGGACCTCCATCCGCAGGCTCATGCCCGAGCATCTCGCCGGTGAGGTCGACAAGCACATGCAACTCGCCCGGGACTCCCCGGGAGCGCACGAGTCAGCGGTCCTGGAACGCATCGCAGAGCTGGTTGACCTTGGACTGCGCGAGTATGACCTCGTGGTCTTTGACACCGCACCGTCAGGACATACTGCGCGCCTGATGGCGCTGCCCGAAATCATGTCTGCCTGGACCGAAGGGTTGCTGCGGCGTCGTGGGCGGTCAGAGCGGTTCGGGGCCGCGTTGCGCGGTTTGGAGGATCGTGATTCAGCTGAGTCCGTCGTGGGAACCGGGCGGTCACCAGAGCCGGCGGAGGAGCGCGATGTGCAAATTCGTCGGATTCTCCTGCGTCGGCGTGAGCGGTTCGAGTCGCTGCGCACGGTCCTGATGGATGAGCAGCGCTGCGCCTTTGTCATTGTCCTTGCCGCCGAGAGGCTTCCCGTGCTTGAGACCGTGGAGTTGCACCAGCAATTGGTCCGCGCAGGCGTCCATGTGGGCGCGCTGGTGGTCAACAAACGATCCCCCTCCGACGCCGGCGATTTCCTTGCGGATCGACGTGCACTGGAGGACGACCATCTGGTGACGCTGCGCGAGTCCCTGCCTGATATCCCGCTGCTGCAAGTGCCCCTACTGCCTGGAGACATCGTGGGAGAACAGGCGCTCGAACGGTTCGGTTCCGCGCTGGCCCGCGCGTCAGATCAGGACATCCACGAGAAATAAGGATGCTGGGCAGAGGAGTTCGGCTCCGCGCCGGTCGAGCTCCATCGTCCCTGCAATGTCATTGATCTCGGCTCGGGGACGGGCAGCCTATCCTATTAGGCTGTCTGAACATGGACACCATGTATCCCGCATTGATGTTCCCGGCAAGATGGACGCTAAAACGTCCGATAAACGTCGGTTCAACGATTTGCTGGTCATAGAAAACCCCTCCTGTCAGGCGTATTGCCTAGTCAGAAGGGGTTCGTGGAGCCTCCTGCCGGATTCGAACCGGCGACCCCCTGTTTACAAGACAGGTGCTCTGGCCAACTGAGCTAAGGAGGCGAACTGGCTATACCAGCGAGCGCCGTCGTCGTGATGAAACCGATCGAATGCGCAAAGACAAGATTAGCCCAGCCAGCGCGTCAGCGAAAACTAGCCCTTGGCGTCGATCTTTTCCTGGGTGAACACAGCGAAGTTGTCGATTGCCTCGGGCACCGCTTCACCGTCGACATAGATGGTAGGAGTTCCCGCGATACCATCCAGTTCGGCGGCCTCGGTCGTGAAGTTGACCCATGGCCTGAAAGCCCCCTCCGACAGACAGGTGGCGATGTCAGCGGCACCCACCGACGACGCCAGAGCTGTCAGCCCGTCGTCGTCCAGTTCACCGTTCTCATAGTTGGCGAACACCCCGGTCGAAAAATCGAAATACGCTTCAGGGGATTCTTCGGCCACGCACGCCAGCGCATTGGCGCCCCGTGAGGAATAGTCAGTCGATGAGTTGCGGTCCAGATACGCCACGTTGCGGTGCTCCATGCTGATCTCGCCAGCGTCAAGCCATGCCTTGATCTGATCGGCATGGGTACTCTCGAACTCGGCGCAGAACACACAGTTGACATCGACATACGAAACCACCTGCACGGGCTCACCGTCAGCTGACTCGGCGATACCAGGGGGCAACTCGCCTGCTGGACGCGGCTCCGACGGCAGCGTGGCCAGATCAACGGTCCCCGTTTCGAAGGATTCGACCTCCGTGCTTGAGGTCAACACGATCCCGCCAAACTCGTTGCCCCCGGCGGGGGCAGCACCAGCATCGGGAACCTGGCCGCGGATCGTGTTGGTCACGATCAACGCCACAGCCACCAGAATGGCTACCACAGCCGCCACCACACCCCAGCGAATAAGCAGTCCCCTGCGCTTCTCCTGACGCTCCTGCGCCTCGCGGAGCAGCCTCGCCTGCTCACGGGCCTGCGACGATCGCTGCGATTTAGTCGGTCTATGGCTCGAGCTGGGGGTCATCAGTCCTCGTCATGGTTGGGTACGCGTAGTCTCAAGTTTAGCGATCCATCCCCGCCGACGACTACGGACCGGGCGACGCCGCCTAAACGGTAAAGTGCTAAGTAGGCCTACTATGTTCAGGAGTCAGCGTGCCTTCAGCTCAACCCTCGCCAGATAAGACCACCGCCTACGGCGAATTCGAGTTCATCGTGGTGTCCAACCGGTTGCCTGTCGACCGTGTCTCCACCAACGACAGCAGCACCTGGCGCCGCTCCCCCGGCGGGCTTGTTACCGCCCTGGCACCCGTGATGTCCAAGGCCGACGGCGCCTGGGTGGGCTGGCACGGAGCACCCGACGAGACCCTTGACGCCTTCGACCACGACAACATGCGTCTGGTCCCTGTCCCGCTCACCGCGGACGAGGTGGAGTTCTACTACGAAGGTTTCTCCAACGCGACCCTGTGGCCGCTGTACCACGATGTCATTGCCCCGCCCGAGTTCCACCGGCATTGGTACGACTCCTACCGCCGGGTCAACGAACGCTTCGCCCAGGCCACAGCGGCTGTTGCCGCCGAAGGGGCCACCGTCTGGGTCCAGGACTACCAGCTGCAGCTGGTCCCCAAGCTGCTTCGCGCCGCGCGCCCGGACCTGAAGATCGGCTTCTTCAACCACATTCCGTTCCCACCCCTGGAGATCTTCGCCCAGCTGCCATGGCGACGCCAGGTGATTGAAGGATTGCTCGGCGCCGATCTGATCGGTTTTCAGCGTCCCAGCGATGCGAGCAACTTCCTGCGCTGCGTTCGCCGCTTCGTCGGCCACACGGTCAGGCAGCAGCAGGTTCAGGTGGAAATCGAAAAGGGCGGCCCCACCTACACCTCCCGGGCCGAGGCATTCCCCATCTCCATCGACGTCGACCAGATCATCACCCTGGCAAACCGCGAAGACATTATCGAACGGTCCAAGGAAATCCGCCGTGAACTTGGCAACCCGAAGCACATCCTGCTGGGTGTCGACCGCTTGGATTACACCAAGGGCATCGGCCACCGGCTCAAGGCCTATGAAGAGCTCCTGGCTGATGGCCACGTCAAGGTGGAGGACGCTGCACTCATTCAGGTAGCCAGCCCCAGCCGGGAACGAGTCGAGCAGTACCGGTTGCTGCGCGAGGAGATCGAGGGCGCCGTCGGCCGGATCAACGGCACCTACGACACGATCAAGAACACCGCCATCCGGTACCTGCACCACAGCTACCCGGTCGAAGAAATGGTCGCTCTGTATCTGGCCGCGGACGTCATGCTAATCACCGCGCTCCGGGACGGCATGAATCTGGTTGCCAAGGAGTACGTGGCCGCCCGGACCGGTAACAGTGGCGCCCTGGTCCTCAGTGAGTTCGCTGGCGCGGCGGATACCCTGCGTCAGGCGGTCCTGATCAACCCGCATGACATTGATGGCCTCAAGGCCGCAATCGTCACCGCGGTCAACATGAGCCCCGCCGAATCGACTCGTCGCATGCGCATCATGCGCCGTCAGGTGCTCCAGAACGACGTCGAACGCTGGTCCAAAGCCTTCCTCGCAGCGTTGCAGGAAGGGAACCACGAGAATTCCCAGGAGACACCCCATGCCTGAACAGCTCAGCGCCGAACTATTGACCGCGCTGGAAACCATCGCTGGAGCCGATCACCTGCTGATCGCCCTCGATTTCGACGGGACGATGTCGCCGCTGGTTCCCCACGCAGCAGACGCCAGGCCGCTGCCGGGGTCTGCCACGGCGCTCTCGGCTTTGGGTCAACTGCCTGAGACGACGACGGCCCTCGTGTCCGGTCGCGCCCTGGACAGCCTCCGTGCTGTCGCGACGCCGGACCCGGAGACTCTCCTCATCGGGAGCCACGGAGCCGAAACCTGGACCGGCCCCGACGGCGCACCCCTCACCCTCACCAAGCAGCAGTCTGACCTCCTGCGTCGCGCCACCGACGCCGTCCAGCGGGTGGTGGACGCACATGCAGGAACCGTGCTCGAAACCAAGCCGGCCGGCGTCGTACTCCACACCCGCACCGCCGACGACGACGTCGCCGCCGCCGCAACCCATGCCGCCCGCACGGCCCTGGATCAGCTCGAAGGTGCTCACATCACCGACGGCAAGCGGGTGCTGGAAACTTCGGTGATCAGCGCCGACAAGGGGCAGGGGGTCAGATCACTGAGAATGTACACCGGCGCGACGGCTGTGTTTTTCGCGGGCGACGACGTCACCGACGAGCACGCCTTCGCTGCATTGGAGGCACAGGACCTCGGCATCAAAATCGGCGACGGACCAACTCAGGCGCACCACCGTATCGGATCACCTCAGGAGCTGGTCGCCGTCCTTGAGCACCTCCTGGTGCTCCGCGGCGCCGGTGCGCAAATCTGATTTATCTGCCATACTCAGATTGTGTGACGCATGCCACCTGCCAGCTCATAGCAGCGCGGCCAGTGGTTGCTGCACGGATAACTGAATATTCTCCATTCACAACGGATCGTCGGGCACGTACCTGCCCGTGAAAAGGAAAAACAAAATGGCAACGGTAACGTTTGACCAGGCAACACGCCTGTACCCCGGCACAGATAAGCCCGCGGTTGACAAGCTCGACATTCAGATCGCCGACGGCGAATTCCTCGTCCTCGTAGGCCCCTCCGGTTGCGGCAAGTCCACATCCCTGCGGATGCTCGCCGGACTCGAAGACGTCAACTCGGGCCGCATTCTCATTGGTGACCGCGACGTCACCGATGTCCCCCCGAAAGACCGCGACATCGCAATGGTCTTCCAGAACTACGCGCTGTACCCTCACATGTCGGTCGCTGACAACATGGGCTTCGCGCTGAAAATTGCCGGCGTCTCCAAGGAGGAGCGTGCTGAGCGGGTTCGCGACGCCGCCAAGCTGCTCGACCTCGAGCCGTACCTCGACCGCAAACCCAAGGCGCTCTCCGGTGGTCAGCGTCAGCGTGTCGCCATGGGCCGCGCCATTGTGCGTAACCCACAGGTGTTCCTGATGGATGAGCCCCTCTCGAACCTCGACGCCAAGCTCCGGGTGCAGACCCGCACCCAGATCGCTTCGCTGACCCGCCGGCTGGGAGTTACCACCGTTTATGTGACCCACGACCAGGTCGAGGCAATGACCATGGGCGATCGCGTCGCGGTCCTCAAGGACGGCGTTCTCCAGCAGGTCGACACCCCCCGTAACCTGTACGAACGGCCAGTCAACGTCTTCGTCGCAGGCTTCATCGGCTCGCCCGCGATGAACCTTCTTGAACTGCCCGTCACCGACGGTGGCGTCAAGTTCGGCGGAATCACCTACCCGGTTGCCCATGAGGTGCTCGACGCAGCGCACGGCGGGACGGTCACGCTGGGCGTCAGGCCGGAAGACCTGCAGGTTGCCGAGGACAATCAGGGCCTCCAGGTCGAGGTCGACGTCGTCGAGGAGCTCGGCGCAGACGCTTATGTGTACGGCCACACCACTCTCAATGGGGAGGAACAGGTCATTGTGGCGCGAGTCGACGGCCGGCGCCCACCAATGAAGGGTGACACCATTTACGTCACCCCAGAAAAGGGCCACGTGCACCTCTTCGACATGAAGGACGGACTGCGCCTGGCGGACCACGTCTAGCCTGGCTCCGCTGTCCGAGCGGAACTGACCCGAGTACGGTGGTCTGTGGATTGACTTTCAATTCAGGGGCCACCGTACTTCGTTAACACGTACACAGTTACAACAAAGGGCAACACATGAACGATGCGCCAAACGCCGAGTGGCACGACGAGCCGACCGACTGGGACCAGCCGGGCAAACTGCCGCGTACCAAGGATGCCCCGGACCCCGGCACCCTTGGTTCCCTGAACATCACGGCCGCTGCCACCGATCCCGAACTGTTGGACTTGCCGTGGCACATTGCCCTTGAGGACTGGCCAGCCCAATATCTGGCAGCCCTGCCACGCGGTATTTCCCGACACATTGTGCGCTTCGCTCACTTGGGCGGATCGGTGATTGCAATCAAGGAAACCAGCGAGCACATCGCCCGGCACGAGTACCACATGCTGCGGAAACTGCGACGGCTGGATGTGCCGAGCGTTGAGCCGGTCGCCGTCATCACCGGGCGGAAGGCCCGGGACGGGACCGATCTGGATACCGTGCTGGTGACCCGGCATCTGAAGTTCTCGATGCCCTACCGAGCGTTGTTCTCCCAGACGCTTCGGCGGGACACGCTGACCCGGCTCATCGATGCGCAGGCGCTGCTCCTCGTCCGATTGCACCTGATCGGCTTCTACTGGGGCGATGTGTCCCTCTCCAATACCCTGTTCCGCCGTGATGCCGGCGCCTTCGCTGCCTACCTCGTCGACGCAGAAACCGGTGAACTCTACCCCGGGCTGTCATCCGGTCAGCGCGAATACGACCTCGAGATCGCTCGCGTAAACATTGCCGGGGAACTCATGGATCTCTCCGAGGGCGGGTTGATCGAAGAAAAGATCGATCCTCTCGCCACGAGTGAGCTCATCATGGACAGCTACCGCCGGCTCTGGGCCGAACTCACCGATCAGGAGTCTTTCGACCTTAACGACCGGTGGCGGGTTAACGCGCGGATCCGCCGGCTCAACGAGCTGGGCTTCGACGTCGAGGAATACGCCATCCAGACCGCAGCCAACAGCTCCCAGATCAAGCTGCAGCCCAAGGTGGTCGACGCAGGTCACCACAGCCGGCGGCTGCTGCGGCTCACGGGGCTGGACGCCCAGGAAAACCAGGCACGGCGGCTCCTCAACGACATGGATGCCTACCGGGCAGACAACAATCCAGACGTCGACGAGGAACTCAGCGCACATCTCTGGGTCACTCAGGTCTTCGAACCGATTGTCAGGGCTGTCCCTCGGGAGCTGGGCCGCAAGCTGGAGCCGGCCGAGGTGGTCCACGAGGTACTGGAGCACCGCTGGTACATGTCGGAGAAGCAGGACCGCAATGTGCCGATGGCCGAAGCAGTCCAGTCCTATCTCGACTCGATCCTGGTCCACCGCCGCGATGAGGCCGCCATCATGTTGACGGCTGATACGAAGACCATGGACATCCTCGGCGGCGGTGCCCGGGACTCGCCCTAGCCGGCGATTACGGGCACTGAATGGTCTCGCCCTGGAAGGTCTGGGGGCCGGAGCCAGCCTGCTCGCAGAACTCAGCGACCTCAGAAATCAGTGGAATGAATGCGACGATCCCGATGATGACGACGACGGTCGCGATAACCGCCAGCGCCCCGATGATGATGCCTGCCAACGCGAAGCCATTGCCCATCCGTGCTTTGCGGGACTTCACCATAGCCACGATGCTGACGACCAGACCGACAACATTCAAGAGCGGAATCAACGACAAAATGAAGCCAACGATGCCAAGGGTTTTTCCTGGATTTTCGGCCGTCTGCCCATAGCCCGGTCCGGACCCATAAGGGCCCTGCCCGTAGCCAACGGGCTGTCCGTAGGGGGACTGCTGCCCGTAGGGTGGCTGCTGGCTTGCGTCTTGTTGACCATACGGAGGCTGTTGCTGCCCGTAAGGGGTAGGCTGGCTACTCGGTGCTGGCTGCTGCCATTGCTGGCCCGCGGGGTACTTCTTCGAGTCGTCGCCCTGGCCGCCCTGCTGGTCAGGCTGGTTTCCCGGGTAATTTTCCGACACGTTGAATCCCCATTCATGGTTATGACGCCGCCCGCTGGCAGCGAATACTGGACTCATTCTATCCACCATCGCTAGGCTCTCGCGGTAATTGCCTTTCCGGGATTGAGGATGCCACGAGGATCGAACACGTCCTTGATCTGCCGCTGCACCTCAAGCACTTGTTCGCCCTGCTCCCAGGGTAGCCACCTTAGTTTGTACTGGCCCACCCCGTGTTCGCCAGTGATGGTGCCGCCGACTGCGAGGGCCAGACGCACAGACTCATCGAGTGCAAGCTCAAGCCGGGCCACCCCCTGTTCACCCTCAGCAGTGGATACCCAAAACGTAGGGTGCAGGTTGCCGTCACCGGCATGGGCAACAACCTTCAGCAACACCGAGTGATCGGACGCCACCCTCTCGAGCTGGGCGATGTAGTGCACCAGTTGAGACCGCGGAACTGCAACGTCCTCACCAACCCGGAATTCGTCGTCGACCTCATCGCCCCGACTGTGCCGGCGCAGATCGATGAGCCGGGCCGCCTCGCTGACGTCCTGCGCGTCAACCGTGCCCCCGAGCGATGTCAGAACGCGTCGGACCACGGCAGCCTCCGCATCGGCACCGAACCCATCAGTCTGGATCAGCAGCAGGGCTCCCCCTCTCCCCCGCAAATTGGAGCCATGCGCCCCGTCCAGCGCGGTCAGGGTCATCCCGTCCAGCAGCTCCATGATTGCCGGTTGAACCCGCGCCTGTCCCACTGCGAGGACACCCGCGGCAGCAGCCTGCACGTCGGGAAAGAACGCTGCCAGGGTCTGCACGCTATGGGGAAGGTATCTCAGCCGGACCGTGATGCCGACGACGATCCCCAGTGTCCCTTCCGATCCAACGAACAACGAGGTCAGGTCGTACCCGGCCACCCCTTTGAAGGTTTGTACACCGGTCCGGATCAGATTACCGTCAGCGAGAACGACGTCGAGGGCCAGGATCGAATCCCGGGTCACCCCGTACTTCGCGCACCGGAGCCCGCCGGCATTGGTGGCTACGTTGCCACCAATGGTGGAGATTCGGTAACTGGCTGGGTCGGGTGCGTACATCAGCCCATGCGCCGCTGCGGCGGCGTTGAGGTCAGCGTTGATCACGCCCGGTTCGACCACCGCAATCTCATCCAGGGGCCTGATGCCCACGATCCGGTTCATCCGTTCAAGGTTCAGGACTATGCACCCGGAGGTGGCGTGCGCCCCACCGGACACACCGGTGCCAGCTCCTCTGACAACGACGGCGACGCGGTGGGTGTGTGCCCAGCGAACGACCTGCTGCACTTGATCAACGGTCTCCGCCCAGACAACGGCGTCGGGCAGACGGAGTTCCAGGACCGGTCCCTGGTCCCGGGCATACGGCTCGACGTCGGCAGGCTCGGTCAGAATTGCCCCGGAGGGCAGGAGCGCGGCCAGTTCGGCCATCGTCGCGCGGGTCATGGGGTGCCTCCCATGAAGCGCTGAAACTTTGTGAGGGCTAGGGGCCAGAAGTTTTGGTAGAGCTCCCGCTCGGTCTTGGACCTGGCCTCGGTGTTCCAGCCGTCATGTACCAAGGAGAGCGTGGTCCCGTTGCCAGTGGTTGGGCCCCCGTTAGCAGTCCAGTGGCTATGCGATAGCTAGTTGGTTTCCTGCGGTCCAGTTTTCCCAGTAAGCCGACGGTGTCATTCCATCGAGGGATCCATGGGGC
>NZ_JBTNDD010000011.1:0-149606 GCF_054511195.1 Arthrobacter sp. Sr33
CCTTGTTGTTTTCCCTCCTCCCTCCCTATCCCACCACGAAGGTTCCCCCCCCTCCGTTCTTTTGTGTTCCTCCGCTCTTTGGTTTGGCCGGGTGGGCTAGTTGAGGAGTGCGTCCACGAAGGTTTCGGCTTCGAAGAGCGCCAGATCGTCGGGGCCTTCGCCCAGGCCCACCAGCTTCACGGGGACTCCGAGGCTGCGCTGGATGGCGACCACGATGCCGCCCTTGGCGGTGCCGTCGAGCTTGGTGAGGACGATTCCCGTCACGTTTACCACCTCGGCGAATACCCGGGCCTGGTTCAGACCGTTCTGGCCGGTGGTGGCGTCGAGGACCAGCAGTACCTCGTCGACGGCGGCCAGCTTCTCAATGACCCGCTTGACCTTGCCGAGTTCGTCCATCAGGCCCACCTTGTTCTGGAGCCGCCCGGCGGTGTCGATCATCACTACGTCCACTTCACCGTCGATTCCGGCCTTGACGGCCTCGTACGCGACCGACGCCGGATCGGCGCCGTCGACGTCGGACCGCACGGTCGGCACGCCGACGCGCTGGCCCCAGGTGGCGAGCTGCTCGGCAGCGGCGGCCCGAAAGGTGTCGGCAGCGCCCAGGAGGACATCCTTGTCATCGGCGACCAGGACCCGTGCCAGTTTGCCCACGGTGGTCGTCTTGCCGACACCGTTAACGCCGACGACCAACACGACGGCCGGCCGGTCGGCGTGCCGGTGGGTAGCGAGGGAGCGGTCCATGGTGGGATCCACGAGCTTGATGAGCTCCTGGCGCAGCATGTCCTTGACCTCGGCGGGGCTGCGGCTTCCTGCCACCTTCACCCGGGCCCGGAGCGCGTCGACCAGTTCCATTGTCGGTTCGGTGCCCAGGTCGGCGAGCAGCAGGGTTTCCTCGATCTCGTCCCACACGTCTTCGTCAATGTTGTCGCGGGACAGCAGGGCGAGCAGGCCCTTGCCGAGCGCGTTGTTGGAGCGGACCAGGCGGGCGCGGAGGCGGGCCAGGCGGCCCTGTACCTCGTCGGGGGTCTCGACCGGAACCGTTTCGGTGCCGATGGTCGTCTCTTCGAGATCGCGCAGATCATCGGGTACGACGACGTCGGGCGCCGTGTCTGTCGGTTGCTCCAACGTGTCAGTGGAGGTTCCCGGGGTTCCACCGGTAACGCGGTCGTCGTCGTCACGGGTGGTGGTGTAGGTACCCGGGGGTGTTTTGCGTCCCTTCAGCAGCAGCACGGCAAGTGAGCCGATCACCGCGAGAGAAATGGCTACGTAAATTAGTATCTGGAGCGTCGTCTCGTTCACAGACCTAGCTTCTCATACGCCTCTGGCATGGCCCGAGGGAAACTGGTGAAAGACTACTCTCATCATGTTCAGCCTCAGACGCTCCCCCGCCGCCGGCGATTCCGCCGTCGCACCCGCAGAACGCATCAGAATCCCCGAGGAAATCTGGGTCCTGATTGCTGCGGCCTTCGTCATTGCCATCGGGTTCGGGCTGGTCGCACCGGTGCTGCCCCAGTTCGCCCAGAGCTTCGACCTGCCGCCGTTTGTCGCCCGTCTTGAGCTGGGGGTGACCGCGTCGGCCATCATTGTCAGCGCGTTTGCCTTCACCCGCCTCGTTTTTGCCCCTGCCGGCGGCAAACTCGTCGAACGCCTCGGTGAGCGTCCGGTCTACGTGTCGGGGCTGCTGATTGTGGCGCTGTCGACGGGTGCCTGCGCGTTTGCCGCCGATTACTGGCAGCTGCTGATCTTCCGGGGGCTTGGCGGTATCGGCTCGACCATGTTCACGGTGTCGGCGATGGGCCTGATCGTTCGATTGGCACCGCCGGGGTTGCGGGGCAGGGTTTCGGGTTCGTACGCGTCGGCTTTCCTGCTCGGCAGTATCTTCGGGCCGCTGATCGGCGGACTGTTGGCCGTGTTCGGCCTACGGGTGCCCTTCCTGGTCTACGCCGGTGCGTTGATCGTCGCGGCGACCGTGGTGTTCATCAAGCTGCGGGATTCAGCGCTTCGGGATAAAGCAGCCAATGCGACCCCACTGCCCGGCCTTTCGGTACGTGAAGCGCTCGGCGACTCTGCGTACCGGGCGGCACTCGCCTCCGGGTTCTCCAACGGCTGGTCCTCGTTCGGGGTCAGGATGGCCCTGGTTCCACTCTTTGTCGTTGCGGTCCTGGACGAAGGACCGGAAGCGGCGGGCATCGCGTTGACGTTTTTCGCCCTCGGCACCGCGCTGGCCCTGACCTTCTCCGGCAGGCTGGCCGACCGGCTGGGCCGTAAACCACTGGTTCTGACCGGGTTGGCTGTCAACGGACTGGCCATGGCGGGTCTCGGTTTCACCACCGATCTGGTGATGTTCCTCGCGGTCTCCGTTGTTGCCGGCCTCGGGGCTGGCCTGCTCAACCCGGCCCAGCAGGCAGTGATCGCTGATGTGATTGGCAACCAGCGCAGCGGCGGCAAGGTGCTCGCGGCGTTCCAGATGAGCGCCGACACCGGCGCCATCATCGGGCCAATCATCGCCGGCCTGATCGTCGACGCGCTGTCCTTCGGCTGGGCGTTCGCCCTCACCGGCGTGGTGGCGTTCGCGGCGTTCCTCATCTGGCTGGGCGCCCGCGAAACGCTCCCCGAAAAGACGAGCGCCTAGGCGTCCACCAGCCGCTGGCTGATGACCGTTGACACGCCGTCGCCCCTCATCGTCACGCCATACAGGGCGTCAGCGACCTCCATGGTCCGCTTCTGGTGGGTGATGATGATCAGCTGGCTGGATTCGCGGAGCTCCTCGAAGATGGTGAGCAACCGGCTGAGGTTGGTGTCGTCAAGGGCCGCCTCCACCTCATCCATCACGTAGAACGGCGACGGCCGGGCCTTGAAGATCGCGACAAGCAGTGCGACGGCGGTCAGCGAGCGCTCCCCACCCGACAGCAGCGAGAGGCGTTTGATGCGCTTACCCGCCGGACGTGCTTCAACCTCGATGCCGGTGGTGAGCATATTGTCCGGGTCGGTGAGGACCAGCCGTCCCTCCCCGCCGGGAAACAGCCGCCCAAACACGCGCTCGAACTGCACAGCCGTGTCCTGATAGGCGGCGGTGAAGACCTGTTCCACCCGTTCGTCGACCTCGCGGATGATGTCGAGGAGGTCCTTGCGGGTTGCCTTGAGGTCTTCCAGCTGGGTGCTGAGGAACTGGTGGCGTTCCTCCAGTGCGGCAAATTCCTCGAGTGCCAGCGGGTTGACCCGGCCCAGGGACGCGAGATCCTTCTCGGCCCGTTTGAGCCGTTTCTCCTGCTCCTGGCGGACGAAGGGAATCCCGGCGGGGATCGGATTGCCCTCCTCATCCACTGGCGCCCTCAGCTCCGCCCATTTGTCGGCTGCAGCAACGGCTACCGGGACCGGCAGGTGGGGACCGTATTCGGCGATCAGGTGATCCGAGGTGAGGCCGAGTTCATCAATCGCACGGTTCTCAAGGGTTTCGATCCGGGCACGCTGCTGGGCGCGGGCCAGTTCGTCGCGATGCACCGAGTCAGTCAGCTCGCCGAGCTCGGTGATCAGGCGATCATTGCTGGTTCGGACGTCGGTCAGCTCGGCGTCCCACTGTGCGCGGGCCTCTTCAGCGGCGTCGCGGTAGTGCGCGGCCCGCTCCACCGAGACGTCAAGGTACCCGAGTGCGGTGTGCACCGCCTGTCCGACGGCGGCAGCCCTGGCTGCCTGCAGACGCCGGATCCGTGCACGTTCGGCGGCCTGGACGCGTGCCTGCCGTTCGGCGACGGCTGCGCGCTCCAGGGACAGGGCACGGTTGGCGATCGCGCGGAGCTGTTCTTCCGAACTGCGCAACGACAGGCGTGCTTCCATCTCGGCCTGCCGCGCCTGCGCCGCGCCGAGCGCCAGCAGGTCCCGGTGTTCGGTGGACGGTTCGCTCTCTTCCGGTGCGTCCTGGGCAGCGGCGAGCCGTTCGGTGACTTCCTGCAGCCGCTCCTGTTCGGCGCCGAGGTTGGAGGCGGCAGCGTCGGCCAGGCGGGTCAGCCGGTCGGTTTCGCCGGCCGCGGACCGTACCACTGACCCGAGTTGACCCAGCTTCTCGGCGACTGCTGCGAGTCGGGCATCGGAATCATGCAACTGTTCCAGGGCCTGATCGGCTGTCTTTTGGGCGTCGTTCAGCCGTCCGGTGGTAGCTGCTATCTCAAACCGTGCACGTTCCATCCGGTTGGCGGCGGCCTCGAGCCGGACCGTCGTTTCGTCAACCGCCGCCTGAACCTCCAGCACGCCCGGTTCGGCTGCGGACCCGCCGCTGACCGACGCGACGGTGACCACGTGCCCGTCCCTGGTGATGGCCGTCAGGTGTGGCTGGGCCTGCACCAGCTCGAAGGCGTCGTCAATCCCCTGGACCACAACCCTTCCCTGGAGCAGATGGGTTACCACGGCGCCTACCTGGCTGTCGCAGGTCACCAGGTCACTGGCAGGGGTCGCACCATCGGGTAGCGGATCCAGCTCTGGGGGGCGGACTGTGGGCGGCGTGCTGCCCACCGCTGCGTCGGCGACCAGCAGGGTCACCTGGCCGGCGTCGTCCTCCAGCACCCGGCGCAACACACGATCGGCGACTGTCAGGTCCCCGACGGCGACGGCGTCGGCTGCTGAACCGAGCGCGGCAGCGATAGCGCTCTCGTATCCTGGGGCGACCGTCAGGAGGTCGGTGACGGCCGCGAGGACGCCCTCAAGGCCAGCATCGAGCACCGCCTGGCTGCCGTCCCGGCGCTGCAGTCCGGTCATCAGCGCCTCCAGCCTGGCCTGCAGGGACTCCCGTTCGCGGTCGGCTGCCCGTTCCGCGCCGGTCAGGTCCTCAAGTTCCTGCTGGACCGTCTCCAGTGCACGGGTGGCAGCCTCGTACTGTTCGTCAAGGTTCTCTTCGCCCTCCTCGGCCCCGGCCACCTGGACCTCGAGTGCCGCGAACTCCTGCTGGGCGGCTGCCCGGCGGACGTCGACGTCGCCCACCGACGCGCGGAGCCGGCCCAGCTCCGCTTCGGCCGATTCCACCCTCGACCGGGCGGCGGATACCTGGCCGATCAGCTTCGCCAGGCCTTCACGCCGGTCGGCGGCGGCGCGGAGCAGCCCGGTCAGCCGTCTGTCCTCGACTGCCGCCGAATCCTCGGCATCGGCGCGCAATTCGATGGCTGTTTCCAGCGCTTCGGCGCGTTCGGCAACGTGGTCCCGCAACGCGGCTTCCTCGGCCCTGACACGGGCGGCCTGCTGATCCAGTTCGTCGGGGGTCCTGCCGCCGGCCCGGGAGACGCCGTCGTCGTCGCCGGCTCCCAACAGCCGCCGACGCTCCTCGGCGAGACTGCCCAACGACCTGAACCGTTCGCGGGTGTTGGCCAGCTGGTACCAGGTGTCGCGGGCGGCGTTCAGCCGCGGTGTCGCGTCGGCGGAGAACCGTTCCAGATCGGCTTGCCGCGCCCGGCCGGTTGCCAGAAGTTTTTCGACGTCGGCGCGGCGTTCCTTGAGCGCTGTCTCGTCAGCGACGTCACGTTCGAAGGAGTTCATCAGCTGGACCAGATCGTCGGCCATGAGCCGCGCCCTGGCATCCCTGACATCAAACTGGACGGTCTTGGCGCGGCGGGCGACGTCGGCCTGTTTGCCCAGCGGCGTCAGCTGGCGGCGGATTTCACCGGTCAGGTCGGTCAGCCGGGTGAGGTTGGCTTGCATGGCATCGAGTTTGCGCACCGTCTTTTCCCGCCGGCGACGGTGCTTGAGGATCCCTGCAGCCTCCTCGATGAAACCGCGGCGGTCCTCGGGGGTGGCATGTAGCACCTTGTCCAGCTGGCCCTGCCCCACGATCACGTGCATTTCGCGGCCGAGCCCCGAATCGGAGAGTAGCTCCTGGATGTCGAGGAGCCTGCAGGTGTCACCGTTAATGGCGTATTCGGATCCGCCGGTGCGGAACAGGGTGCGGGAAATGGTGACTTCGGCGTACTCGATGGGCAGGGCGCCGTCGGCGTTGTCAATGGTCAGGGAGACCTGCGCACGGCCGAGGGGCGGCCGGCCCGAGGTTCCGGCGAAAATGACGTCTTCCATTTTGCCGCCGCGAAGCGTTTTGGCTCCCTGTTCGCCCATCACCCAGGCCAGGGCGTCCACCACATTGGATTTGCCCGACCCATTGGGTCCGACCACCGCGGTGACGCCTGGCTCGAAGTCGAACGTCGTCGCGGATGCGAAGGACTTGAAGCCGCGCACGGTTAGACTTTTCAGATGCACAGTGTCTTAGGTCTCCAGAAGATGGTGGTTTTCCCTAATCTACTGGGTTAACGGGCCGTTTTGCAGCATTGCGAGGGTTCACGCACCGCGTAATGCTGCCCGAACGCCGCCTGTTGCAGCTTCACCAAGTAGGCTTTATAACGAATCGTTAGATTCGTTTGTGCGTCCGAGCGCCCTAGAGGCCATCCAGCGCAGGTAACCGAGGCGCACTGACTAGTCGACAAGGCAGGAAATTTGACCGGCAATTTCAACTTCCGACACCACAACACCGCGCTACTTGGCGTAGAGAGTGTTGAGGCTCCGGTCATCGTAACCTCCAATGAGTTCGACCGGGTATTAGCTCCGGCGCTGAAGCGCCTTCGTCTCTCCAACGGCCTGCTCCAGCGGGTGGCCGGAATCACCGAACGCCGATGGTGGGCTCCAGGCACCAAGTTCGACGACGCCGCCATCGAGGCAGGAGCCAAAGCGTTGGCTTCCTCGGGGATCGAAGCGTCGCAGATCGGGCTGCTGATCAACACCTCGGTGACCCGGACCAACCTGGAACCGTCGGTGGCAGTGAAAATCCACAACAACCTGGGGTTGCCCTCGTCGGCGATGAACTTCGACGTCGCCAACGCCTGCCTGGGTTTCGTCAACGGCATCACCCTGGCAGCGAACATGATCGAAGCCGGACAGATCCAGTACGCCATGGTGGTCAACGGTGAAGATTCCCAGGCCACCCAGGAAGCCACGCTGCGCAGGCTCAACCAGCCGGACGCCACCAGGGCCAGCTTCCTGCAGGAGTTTGCCACCCTCACCCTCGGGTCGGGCGCTGCGGCTGCGGTGCTGGGTCCTGCCGATGCGCACCCCGGCGCCCACCGTGTGCTGGGCGGAGTGGCGCGGGCCGGCACCGAACACCACGAATTGTGTATCGGCGGGATGGACGGCATGTACACCGATGCTCAGGGGTTACTCGACGGCGGCCTCGAACTGGTTGTCGATGCCTGGAAGGAAGCCCAGCAGGAATGGGACTGGACGTCGATGGACCGCTACATCACCCATCAGGTGAGCAGCACCCACACGAACGCCATTGTTGAGGCCATTGATCTGGATCCTTCACGGGTACCGATGACCTTCCAGAAATGGGGCAATGTGGGTCCGGCGTCGCTGCCGATGACCCTGGCCGCTGAAGCCCAGACGCTGACCTCGGGTGACCGGGTGCTGTGCATGGGTGTTGGTTCCGGGTTGAACACCGCGATGCTGGAGATTGCGTGGTAGCACTTCCCGGCGTCGACCCCTCGTGGCCGGCCTACCGAGACGTCCCCTCGACCGCTGCCGTGGATCCGGCAGGCACCACCAACAGCTGGCATTACCTGGATAACGGATCGCAGCTTTTGGAGCCGCCCAGGGGCACGCTGCTCTGTGTGCATGGCAACCCCACCTGGTCGTATCTGTGGAGGTCTGTGCTCGCTGCCGGCGTTGAGCACGGCTGGCGAGTGATCGCCGTCGACCAGTTGAACATGGGTTTGTCGGAGCGGACCGGCCGCTTTCGTCGGCTCGCCGACCGTGTGGATGACCTGAATGATTTTGTTGAGTCGATTGGGCTGACCGGGCCGGTCATCACGGTCGGTCATGACTGGGGTGGCGTGGTGAGCCTCGGGTTCGCCGACCGGCGCAGGGACCTGCTGTCCGGTGTTGTGCTCACCAATACCGCAATTCATCAAGACCCCGATCGCCAGATTCCTGCGCCGCTGCGGCTGGCGCTGCATCCGATGGTGCACCGTTGGGGGACCAGGGACACGTCGGCGTTCCTTGATGTCACCCATTCGCTGGCGCGTCCGTCGCTGCCCAAGGAAGTGCGGAAGGCGTTCCTGCTGCCGTACCGCGGTGGTGCCAGGCGTCAGGGGATCGCTGATTTTGTCGCGGATATTCCTGCGCGCCCGTCGCATCCGAGTTATCCGGCGCTTCGGTCCATCGCGGAGGGCATTCGCACCCTTGAGGTGCCTGCCCTGATGCTGTGGGGTCCCGAAGATCCGATTTTCTCCGACACCTACCTCAACGATCTGGCGGAGCGACTCCCCCAGGCCGATATTCACCGGTTCGAGGGAGCCAGCCATCTGGTCGGCGAGGATCGGGACATTGCGACGCCCCTGTTCGGGTGGCTCAATGGAGCCCGGACCCCAGGCGCAGCATCCCCAGGCGCAGCATCCCCAGGCGCAGCATCCCCAGGCGCAGCGTCCCCTGTGGCAGCGCCCCCAGAGGCAGCGCCCCCAGGCGCAGCGTCCCCGGATCAGGAACCAGCTCAAGCCAGCATGTTCCGCCCGCTGGAACACGAGCTGATTCAGCGCGCCAACGGCCCCCACGCGGACCAGTTGGCTGTTGCCGACATGGGCGCCGACGGCCAGATTGAGCGGTCGCTGTCCTGGCAAGGCCTTGAGCGTGAAGTGCAGACCCTCACCGCAGCTCTGCGGCAGATCGGCGTGCGACGCGGCAGCCGGATCAGCCTGATGGTTCCGCCCGGAGTCGAACTCACTGTGCTCCTGTATGCCTGCTTGCGGATCGGCGCCGTGATTATCGTCGCCGACGCCGGCCTGGGGAGAAAGGGCCTTAGCAAGGCCGTTCGTGGCACGGTCCCCGATTTCCTGATCGGCATCGACCTGGCGCTCACCGCCGCGAAGCTTTTCAACTGGCCGGGTCGCCGGATCAGTGTTGCGACGTTGCCGGCCGCGAAACGGAAGCTCCTCGGGGTGCAGCATTCGCTCGCCGAACTCCGCGCGGCCAGCGGAGATGGGACGTCTACCGAGACCGACGATGCTGGACTGGATCCTGCCGGTCTCGACCCCGATCGTCCCAATCCTGCCGGACTCGATCCCGATGGTCTTGATCCTGCCGGTCTCGATCCCGACGGCCTCGATCCCGATGCCGACGCGGCCATCCTCTTCACCTCGGGTTCCACCGGCCCGGCCAAGGGGGTCGTCTACACCCATCGGCGGCTCGCAGCGATGCGGGACACCCTGGCCCAGACCTTCAACATTCGACCCGGCGACGGGCTGGTGGCAGGGTTCGCGCCGTTCGCGTTGCTGGGTCCAGCCCTGGGGACGACGTCAATCACTCCCGACATGGACGTCACCAAACCGAAAACCCTATCCGCGGCGGCTCTTGCAGACGCCGTCGCCGCCATCCATGCGACCACCGTGTTTGCGTCTCCAGCGGCCCTTCGAAACATTCTCGCCACCCAGCCAGAACTCACTGACCAGCACCGGGCGGCATTGGCCGGTGTTTCACTGCTGCTCTCGGCCGGGGCTCCCGTGCCGTCACGGTTGCTGACCGAGCTGCTGGGTATCCTTCCCGGGGCATCGCTGCACACGCCCTACGGCATGACCGAAGCGTTACCCGTGACCGACGTCGACCTCGGGTTGATCCTCTCGGCCGAAGCCGATGCAGCAGCCGGGAATGTGGTTGGCGCTGGGAACGGCGTCTGTGTGGGCAGAGCTGTCTCGGGCGCAGAGATCACCGTTAGTCCCCTCAACCAGGAGGGTACCGCCGACGGCGACCCCACCACCGATGCCGGTATCACTGGGGAAATCCTCGTCCACGCTCCCCACGTCAAAGAGCGTTACCACCGGTTGTGGATGACTCAGCGTGAGAGCTCTCGCAGCGGCGGCTGGCACCGCACCGGAGATGTGGGCCATTTCGACGGCGACGGCAGGCTCTGGGTCGAGGGCAGACTCCCCCACATCGTGACTGCGTCGACGGGTGTTGTGACCCCGGTCGGGGTGGAACAGGTGCTGGAATCGGTCGACGTCGTCGGGCTGGCCGCGGTGGTTGGTGTTGGTCCGGCAGGCACCCAGGCGGTCGTTGCAGTGGTTGAGACCATTCCCCCGGTCAAGAAGCCTGGCCTGGCCGGAGCTGAGCTGGCGGCTCAGGCACGGAATGCGGCCCGGTCCGTCGGCGTGGAGTTGTCGGCAGTGTTGGCGGTCCCGTCGTTGCCCACCGACATCAGGCACAACGCGAAGATTGACCGGACAGCGGTTGCGGTGTGGGCTGCCGGGGTGCTCGCCGGCGGCCGGGTCGGCAAGCTGTGAGGGTTCTCGTCACCGGTGCCAGCGGGATGCTGGGCCGGGTTACTGCCGCGCTCCTCCAGGCGCAGGGTCACGCGGTCAGGACGTTTCAGCGGCGCCCATCCGGTCTGGCTGGCGTTGAAGACAGCCTTGGATCGATCACCGACCAGACGGCAATCCACCGCGCTGTGCAGGGCATGGATGCGGTGGTGCACCTCGCGGCGAAGGTTTCCTTCGCGGGTGCTGCGGCTGACTTCGAGGCAATCAATGTGGAGGGCACCCGTGTCCTGCTCGAAGAGTCGCGCGCGGCCGGTGTGCGCGACTTCGTCTTCATTTCCTCGCCGTCGGTGGCGCACGTGGGTGAGGCACTCGTGGGTCAAGGTGCCACTGAGGCCACTCCGGCTCTGGTGCGCGGCAATTACGCGCAGACCAAGGCTAAAGCCGAACTGCTCGCGTTGGACGCCAACAGCGAAGGTTTCAGGGTGGCAGCGGTCCGTCCCCACATTGTGTGGGGTCCCGGTGACACGCAGCTGGTTGAACGGGTGCTGGAGCGTGCGCGTGCCGGGCGCCTGCCGTTCCTTGACGCCGGCACCGCCCTGGTCGACACCACCTACGTGGATAACGCCGCCGCAGCGATCGGCGCAGCCTTGAGCGGCATGGATCGGTTGGCTGGACAAGCTGTGGTGGTCACCAGTGGTGAGCCCCGCCCGATCGGTGAATTGATCGCCGGAATCTGCCGGGCCGGAGGGGTTCAGCCGCCGCGGTGGGCCGTTCCTGGCGGTGTGGCACGGGTCGCGGGATCCCTGGTGGAATTCCTCTGGCAGCGCGGCGGGATCGAGAGTGAACCGCCGATGACCCGTTTCCTTGCGGAGCAACTATCGACTGCACACTGGTTTGATCAGCGCAGGACCCGCGAGTTGCTCGATTGGACGCCTACGGTGTCAGTGGATGAAGGTCTGGCCCGCCTGGCACAGCATTACCAGGGGAACCAGCATTACCAGGGGAACCAGGCTTCCCTCTCCTAGCGATCCATCGGAGCGTGGAGACGTCCCTGACTGTCAGTTCGTCCCCAGGTGAGCTGGCTCGGTGGTGGCACGCAGTTTTCCGTTGTCGTATCTTGACCCGTCGGTTGCCTCGGTGTCATTGGCTTGCCCTATCGGGGACCAAAGCGTCCGGAAAGCACGAATGCGCCACCGGATTTCTCCGATGACGCATTCGGGTGCTGACAACCGTACCGCTGACGCGGAGGGTTTAGAGGGTGTAGTACCCAACCAGTGGCATGGCGCTGACCGCGTGGACCAGGGTGCCCTGGCTCGGGTTCAGTGCGCTGACCATCTGGCCGCCACCGATGTAGATGCCGATGTGTCCGCCGCCGTTCTGGACGACAAGGTCGCCGGGCTGAGGGTTGCTGGTGGGGGTCAGCGCGCCCATCTGTGCCTGGCTGGTGCGGGGCAGGTCGATGCCGTGCTGAGCGTAGACCCACTGCACGAAGCCCGAGCAGTCCCAGCCGCCTGGCGAGGTGCCGCCGTAGACGTAGGGGGAGCCAACGAGGCCCTGTGCTGTTCCGGCGATCCCTGCGCTGGAAACCTGTCCGCCGGTGGATGCTGCTCCCATTGGCTGGATGGTCTCGGAAGCGGTGGTAATGCCCAGGGTGCTGGTTTCGGCAGGCGCCGGAGCGGCTGCTGGTGCAGCAACTGGGGCGGGAGCAGCAGCCGGAGCTGGTGCTGCAGCCGGTGCTGGTGCTGATACCTGAGTGGCCTGGCCGGCGTTGCCGGACAGTGAGATGACGTCACCTGGGTAGATGATCGAATCCCAGCCGAGACCGTTCGAGGCGAAGATGGCCTCGATGCTGACGCCGTAGGTGCTGGCGATGCTGCCCAGAGTATCTCCGGACTGAACGGTGTGAGTGGTGGAGCTGGCGGCGGTCGTCTGGGCAACTGGTGCGGAGACGGCGGCCGGGGCGCTGACGTTGACTTCGCCTGCAGCGTTGGCTGGGAGTCCGGCGCTGAACATCAGACCTGATGCGGCGACGACTACAGCTGCTGGACGACCGATGGCGCCAGCGTGAGAGCTAACTGCCTTGGAAACGGTCTGCATGGCGCTTGGTGGGGTTGCACGGTGGCGCGCGATATAACGGTTCTTGGACATGATGTTGCCTCTCCCAATGCCTGCGAAGTTAGCTGTCGGATTCGGATGGGAGCCACCCGGGCGCTGTGCGCCTTCACCCCTAGGTCGTCTGGCGACGACCACTACTACTGGTTCCCCCGCTTCTGCCTGATGTGTGCGAACGGACCTTACGACGGCGGCAGAATTAGGCAATCTGTCGAAAGGACGCTGAGTTGAACGGAACCCAACGTGCGGTCCACTGTACATTTCCTGGTCCGGGTTTGTCACATTTAGGTTACGGCGGCAGTATGCTGTTGGATGTCCCAGGTCGGGGCGCGGGTCCGACCGTGGAGGGCTGAGGCAATCCAACACGACCTGCAGGAATTCCGCCGGGGCGTGAACGAGCATCGAATAGGTGACACGGAGAATCCGTGCTCGACCGGTGGTGAGCAGGTTCCATCGGCGGCGGTCTTCGGCGAATTCGGCGGGACCACTGTGATGGTTGCGTCCGCCGGGTTCGATGCCCAGCTGTCCTTCGACGAACAGATCAAGCCGTCCCACACCCTTGATGTACACCTGTGTTTGGACGCTGAGTCCTGCGCGGCGCAGGTGGGTGACGCTCACATGGAGCCACGATGATGGACGCAGCACCCAGAGGTTTGGTTGCGTTGCGGCACTGATCCAGGCCAGTTCAGCTTTGGCACACGATGCAGTGAGCAGACTCCCAGTGATGCCGGGTAGCGCAAAGACTCCTGGCCCGGGGTTTACCACCTCACCCTTTGCGAGGGCCGCGCGGAGGTGACCAGATCCCAGACCGGCGCGGGTGAGTTCCCTACGGCGTGCCACGCCGCCTAGTTCTTGCAGTGTCTTGACCGTGTCCATGCCCAATGGTCGCCCTCTTTGGGGGTGTCAGTGCGGCGTCACCCGTTCTATGTGGGTAAGTCTCCTTGGTGGAGCGGGAGTGGGACTGGGGCTAGTGGGCAACGTGGCACAGGTGAGGTGCGAGGGAGTGCTGAACCAAGGATCCCGGCTGCAGGGATGCGCTACCAGCGGCCGTTGCGGGGCTTCGGCTGACACCGCGGGCAGCTGAACGACGAACGGTTCATAAACATCTCGCGGCGGATCAGCGAAAGGCCGTCAAAGAACGGGTCGGCGGCGCAGCGGGTACAAGGTTCGCCCTCGCGGCCATAGGCGTTGAGGGAACGTTCAAAGTAACCGGAGCTGCCATTGACATTCACATAGAGCGAGTCAAAGCTGGTGCCGCCAGCGTCGAGCGCCCGCAGCATCACATCACGGCAGGCATCAATCAGCCGTAGGGCATCGGCCCGGCGCATGACATCCGTGGGGCGGGCATAGTGGACTTTGGCTGCCCACAGCGCTTCGTCGGCGTAGATGTTGCCGATTCCCGATACCAGTCCCTGGTCCAGTAGCGCTCGTTTAATTCCGGTCCTGCGTCGCCGGAGCTTTGCGAAGAAGTCATCGAAGGAGAATGCCGGATCCAGCGGATCGCGGGCTATATGGGAGGCCTCAACCGGGATCAGCGGCAGTGGACTCTCCCCCAGCCCACCCGGATGGCCGTCTGTGGTCGACACCATCGACGTCACAAAGAGGCCGCCGAAAATGCGCTGATCAACAAACCGAAGCTCCTGCGGCAGGGGTCCGGCATCAGGATCGTCGACAGCCGACAGGGTGAGCCTGACCCGCAAGTGCTTTTCCTCGGGCAAGCCTGCGTCTTTGACCAGCAGCTGGCCGCTCATGCCCAAGTGAGCCATCAGGGCCACTGGCGCGACACCACTCGTGCCACCACTCGTGGCAGTCCCACCAGCCTCGGCCGGAGGTGCCAACGGCATCCACAGGAACTTTCCCCGCCGCACCACGTCCAGCACCCGGGCTCCCACCAGATTGCCGGCGAAGTCTTCGGCGCCCAGCCCGTGCCGGCGGATGGAGCGGACATCAAGGATGTCGACGTCGTCAATGGTTCGTCCCAACACCCAGCGGGCGAGGCCGCGACGCACCACCTCAACCTCGGGAAGTTCAGGCATGGTACGGCTTAGGCTGACTCGGCCGAACCGGGGGCGGCAGTCACGTCAGAAGCATCAGCAGGGCCAGTGCCATTGGCCGGGGTCGACACCGAGTAAGCGGCCGATTTGGGTTCGTGGGCGAGGTGCCGGAGCATCTTCCACGACGCGGCGGCTGCCTCCTGCTCGGCTTCCTTCTTGGAGGGGCCCGACCCGGAGCCATACGGCAGTCCGCCGACGATGAGGAGGGCTTCGAAGGTGCGTGCGTGGTCGGGGCCGGAGCCGGTGACCTTGTAGTCAATGGCGCCGAGCCGGCGTGCCGCGGCGATTTCCTGGATGCTGGTTTTCCAGTCGGTGCCGGCGCCCATCGCTGCAGCACTGCCAAGCAGCGGCGCGACAAGCCGCATCACCATGGCCCGGGCAACTTCAATACCGTTGTCCAGGTAGGTAGCGCCAATAATGGCCTCCATCGTGTCAGCGAGGATCGAGGCCTTGTTCTTGCCGTTGGTCAGCTTCTCCCCCTGGCCCAGCAGCACATACTCGCCGAGGTCCAGTTCGCGGGCAATCCCGGCCAGGGCACGGGTGCTGACGACGGCGGAGCGTCGTTTGGCGAGATCGCCCTCTGACAGGTCGGGGTTATCCCGGTACAGCGCATCGGTGACCGCAAGTCCCAGCACCGAGTCGCCCAGGAACTCCAGGCGCTCGTTGGTGGGGATGCCCCCGTGCTCGTAGGCGAACGAGCGGTGTGTCAGGGCAAGACGAAGCGTCCCGGCGTCTATAGAGACACCGAGACGCTTCAAAAGGTCTTCAGTATTAGCCACGTCTACTTACGCATTCGCATAAGAACGCTGCGGGTCCCCCGTTGCCGGGGTACGCAGCGGTCGTTAGACGTCGGCTACTTTGCGTCCCTTGTACTCAAGGAACAGTGCAGTGCCGGCGGAGTCGGTTACTACCTTGGCCTGGTGAGCCAGGCTGTAGGTAACGCGGCCGTTCTCCACGGTCTTCACCAGTTTGGGCGCAGTTGCCTTCCACTGGGACCGACGTGCACGGGTATTCGAGCGGGACATTTTCCGCTTAGGAACAGCCACGACTAACTCTCTTCTCTCTCGACAGACTCTGTACTTGCTGCCGCGTCGCTTGACGCTGCAGTGCCAGTCAACCCGGAAAGGGCGGACCAGCGGGGATCCAAAATTTCGTGCTGATGATCGGGGTCATCTGCAAGGCGTGCTCCACATTCAGAACACAGACCCTCGCAGTCCTCCCGGCACACCGGCTGGAACGGCAGCGACGTTACCACTGCGTCCCGAAGCACCGGCTCAAGATCAATTGAATCCCGATCTACCCGGTGCTCTTCAACAGGTTCTTCTCCCTCGGACAACTCGACGTCGTCGTAGTAGAAAAGCTCCTGCACATCGATGCTGCTGCTGTACCTGATGGGATCCAGGCACCGGCCGCATTCGCCCACGATCTCGACGTCTGCGGTACCAGATACCAAAATGCCTTCATGTACTGCCTCAAGTCTCAGATCCAGTTCCACGGGGGAACCTTCCTGAACACCGATGAGAACCACACCGAAATCCTTTGGTGCGGGTACATGTTCTTCGATTGTTCGCATGCTGCCCGGGCTGCGCCCGAGGTCCTTGACGTTGAAAATCAAAGGCGAACTAAGATCGCTTTTAATGGGAACTCCTGTAGAACATATGACCGACGTATCATCTTAGCCTGATAAGCCCGCCCGGCTCAAACCAGTTCCTGCGGACCCGGTATGCGGCTATTGCCGACGACGACGGCGAGTGCCGCTCATGCCCCACCTCACCACGGATTGGGGGCAGAGCCAAACGCGCCACGCTGGTAGGCCCCAGGCCATCCGGCGCTCCGGCGGGGTCTGGTCCCCCACCTCCCCCACCCCGGCACGTAGGCTGTGTCCAGTGAAGATTCCCCCAGCCACCAGTGCCGTGTGGCTGTGGCTGCGGCGATCGCTGGCTGTCCTGGTGACCCTCGCCGGCGTCTGGCTGCTCGCCTGCTACTCACTCTTCATCAACCCTCCGGTCTTCGACGCTGCCCACGTGGCAAGCGTTGAGGCAGACGCTGTGGTGGTGTTGGGTGGCGCCAGTTCGGAGCGGCTCCCCGTGGGGCAGGAGCTTGTCGCAGCCGGCCACTCATCCATCCTGGTGATGTCCACTACCAGCACCCCGGGAAACGTCGACGCCGACAAGTTGTGCCGGCGCCCGGCCCACGAGTCGCGGGTGTGCTTTGAGCCTGATCCCCAGACCACCCGGGGGGAGGCTCGTGCCCTGGCCCGGCTAGCCGCCGATCGGGGCTGGGACACGCTGATCGTGGTGACGTCGGACTATCACTCCCTTCGGGCCTTCACCAACCTCAGCCAGTGCTCCACGGCGGACCTTCTCATGGTGCCCTCCGAGCCGGACCATGGCTTCCTCGAATGGCTGCCCCGCTTCGTCGAGGAGAGCGCCGCCCTCACCGCGAGCTATGTGCGGCCGGTGTGCGCCAACCGCATCTGACAGCCTCCCGTACCATGGTGCGTTCACCGCATTGGTCAGTATGCTTAGCGCTATCAGGGCCCGCCGATGGAGTGCGGCCTCACCTACTGCCTGAGGGGTAGCGCCACCGATGAGCGATTCCGAAAAGTCACTGGATTCAATCTGGTCCGACTGGAAACAGGCTGTCACCATGAATGCTTCCACCCTGGAGCGGTGGCTCGAAACCGATGAGTCCAAAGCGGTCGGTCAGAAGGGTGACGGCGGGGAATCAGTGGGTCATGCATCCGGTCGGCGGATTGTGAAGATGCTGCGGACCAATAAAGCGGATCTGAGCGAATCTGATGTCGAACACATGCACAAAGTCGTGGGCTACATCCACCGGCATCTGGCGCAGAAGCCCTCAGCTGACCTGGAAAACTCCCGGTGGCGGTACTCGCTGATGAACTGGGGGCATGACCCACTCGAGCAGGACTAGGGCTCTCGAAGACCCCTACATTGCCGCATCTGCTGCGATAGAGTGTGTTTTATGGCGCAGATACGCATTAAAGATGCCGCTCACTATCTTGGGGTCAGCAGCGATACAGTGCGCCGCTGGGTGGAGGATGGCACCCTGACCGGGGAAAAGTCGGAGACTGGCATCACCACAGTCGATGGGTTGGAACTTGCGCACCTGGCCCGTGAGCGGGCGGTCCTCCCGGACGATCCTTCGGGGATGGACAGTTCCGCCCGCAACCGATTTGTGGGACTGGTAACCCGGGTGGTGACGGACAAGGTGATGGCTCAGGTGGAGCTGCAGTGCGGACCGCATCGGGTGGTGTCGCTGATGAGCGCCGAAGCCGTGCGTGATCTGGCGTTGGAGCCCGGCTCGGTGGCTGTCGCCGTAGTGAAGTCGACAACCGTGATTGTCGAAACCCCCGGCCGGAAAGCCTGACGTGCAGACCAAACCTGAGTTGCGAACCGGAGGACGACGTCGTCTCCTGGCTGCGTCGTCGGTGGCAGTTCTTGCGCTGACGGCCTGCGGCGCCCCCGGCGATTCAGCGGAAAAAACGTTGACCGTCTTTGCTGCGGCATCCCTGCAATCGTCGTTCACCACGCTCGCCGAAGACTTTGAAGCGGCGAATCCGGGGATGGAGGTGACCCTGAGTTTCGCCGGTTCCTCGGATTTGGCCACTCAGCTCTCCGCCGGCGCCCCAGCCGACGTGTTTGCCGCAGCGGACACCGCCACCATGGACCGTCTGGTCCAGCAGGGCCTGATCGACGGAACTCCGGTGGATTTCGCGTCCAACACCCTTGTGATCGCTGTTCCACCGGGCAATCCGGCAGACGTGGCGGATTTCGGCGATCTGGCGGATCCGACCACGAAGGTTGTCCTCTGCGCCCCGCAGGTGCCCTGTGGGGCGGCGGCTGCCCAGGCGCAGCAAGCGGCAGGCATCACGGTGAATGCGGTCAGCGAGGAATCCTCGGTCACCGATGTGCTGGGCAAGGTGCGCTCCGGCCAGGCCGACGCGGGGCTCGTCTACGTCACCGATGTGCTGGCAGCAGGAGACGCGGTGGAGGGCATCGACTTCGACGAATCCGACCAGGCGGTGACCACCTATCCGCTGGCGGCCATGACGGCTGGCAACGTCGACGCCGCCCGCGGCTTCCTCGACCTGGTGGCCGGGCCCGCAGGCCGGCAGTTGCTTGCTGACGCCGGTTTCGGTGCACCATGAGCAACCCGAGAGCCAGCACCCCGGACCCCACCCCAAATCCCACCCCGGCCCCCACCCGGGCCCCCACCCGGGGCCGATCCTGGGGCCGATCCCGGCGCCCGCCTTCCCGGCGTCGGTCGATCCAGCACGGCATTCCGCGGTGGGTGTTTCTGGTTGCCGGCGTCGGTGCACTGTTTGTCATGTTGCCGCTGACGGCGATGATTTCGCAGGTGAACTGGGCGGAGTTTTTCTCCCTCATCACGTCTGAATCCTCGGTGGCAGCGCTGGGCCTGAGCCTGCGCACCTCAGCAATCAGCACCGTGTTGTGCGTAATCTTTGGGGTGCCGATGGCTCTGGTGTTGGCCCGCACCGACTTTCCCGGCCAAAAGCTGCTGCGTGCCCTGGTGCTGTTGCCGCTGGTGCTGCCACCGGTGGTTGGCGGCATCGCCTTGCTCTACACCTTTGGCCGCCAGGGTCTGCTGGGGAACAGCCTCCAGGTCCTGGGGATCGACATTGCGTTCTCAACCACCGCCGTCGTGATTGCCCAGACGTTTGTGGCGTTGCCGTTCCTGGTGCTCAGCCTCGAGGGTGCGATCAGGTCGGCGGGCAACCGGTACGAAGCGGTGGCAGCAACCCTTGGGGCACGCCCGGGAACGGTGTTGCGGCGAATCACTCTGCCCCTGGTGCTGCCAGGGCTGATCTCGGGGATGGTGCTGTCCTTCGCCCGTGCGCTGGGCGAGTTCGGCGCCACACTGACCTTTGCCGGCAGTCTGGAGGGCGTCACCCGCACCCTCCCGCTCGAGATCTACCTGCAGCGGGAAACTGACCCTGATGCCGCCGTCGCGCTGTCACTGGTACTGGTGGTGGTCGCGGTGCTGGTGGTGGGGCTGGCGCATCGGTCGCGCGCGCCCGGCGGAGGTGCGCTATGAGTCTGCTGGCCGATGTGCAGGTGGCGTCGCGCGGGCTGGATGTGCAGCTCACGGTGGGGCAAGGCGAAACGGTGGCCATCCTGGGCCCCAACGGTGCCGGTAAATCGACGCTGCTTGCCGTGCTTGCTGGATTGCTGCGTCCCGACGGCGGCAGCGCCACCCTGGGTGACACCGTCCTGTTCGGCGGCCATACCTGGCTGCCGCCGTACGACAGGGGCGTCTCGCTGCTGGCGCAGGAGCCGCTGCTGTTTCCGCATCTCAGCGTGCTGGACAATGTGGCCTTCGGGCCGCGTAGCCGGGGCGAGGGCAGGGCTGCCGCCAGGGCCGAAGCGCTCCGGTGGCTTCGGGAGGTGGAGGCGGAGGAGTTCGCTGACCGTCGGCCGTCGGAGCTGTCCGGCGGACAGTCGCAACGGGTGGCGGTTGCCAGGGCGCTGGCCACCCATCCTCAGCTTTTGCTCCTTGACGAACCGATGGCTGCGCTGGACATTGCTGTGACACCGGCAATGAGGCGGACGTTGCGACGGGTCCTGACCGGTCGCAGCGCGATTATCGTCACCCACAATGTGCTTGATGCGCTGATGCTTGCCGATCGCACGATCATTGTGCAGGCCGGCGAGGTGGTCGAGATGGGTCCAACGCGTGAGGTCCTTGAACGTCCTCGAAGTGCTTTTGGCGCCGGGCTGGCTGGGCTGAATCTGGTGACCGGAACCAGTGTCAAGGGTGGTTTGGCCACCGTGGACGGGTTGCGACTATCCGCCCTTGCCGAGCAACCGTTGGCGGAAGGCCAGGAGGCGGCAGCGGTGTTCAGCCCTCGTGCGGTGTCGGTGTTTGTCAGTGCGCCGTCAGGCAGTCCACGCAACGTGTTGCCGGTGACGGTCAGTGACCTGGATCAACGCGGCGAGCTGGTGGGTGTCCGGGCCGGTCATCTCAGCGCCGACATTACGGCCGCGGCTGCGGCGGATCTCGACCTGGTGCCCGGCATGCGGGTGTTCTTTGTGGTCAAGTCCACCGAGATTGCGCTGTACGCGAGGTAGCCGCTACTGCTGGGAGTCGCCGTCCGTCGGCTTAGCTGCGTCGTCCGTCGGCTCAGTTGCGTCGTCGGACGTGCCGTCTGCGTCGTGCGGCGTGCCGTCGTCGGACGTGCCGTCTTCGTCGCGCTCGTCGAGTTCCTCGTCGAGCTCTTCCTTGCGGAATTCGGTCTCGGGGTGTGGCTGGCCCTCGTCGACATACTCCTCGTCGATCTGACGGTGGACTTTGCTGTTCAGCACTTCCACTTCACCGTCGGCCAGGTCGTCAAGGTCCTCCGGGAACGGATCTTCGGGTGCGAGTCGGGTCTTGTCGTTCATCAGGCCAGACTACTTCATCGGCCCAGATTCGTCCGATTAATTGGGACCCTACGATGAGGGCCGTTTGAGCCTTTTCAGCACACCCTTGGGAACGAACGGCGAGATGTCTCCGCCGAGTGAATCGACCTCTTTCAAGAGCGACGACGAAAGATGGGTGTAGCTGTTTTCGGCCGGGATGAAGACGGTTTCGACGCCGGTGAGTTGGCGGTTCATGGTGGCCATGGGCAGTTCATAGTCGAAGTCCTGGCTGGACCGCAGACCCTTGACGATGAGGTTGGCGCCATGTGAGCGGCAAAAGTCAGCCAGCAGACCTTCGCTCATGGGCAGGACTGACACGCCCCGGAGGTACTGGAGGGTTTCGCGGACGCTCTCGAGGCGTTCATCCAGGTCGAACCGGTATTTTTTGGCTGGGTTGTTGGACACCGCTACGATCACCTCATCAAAAAGGCTTGCGGCTCGGGCGATGACCTCCACGTGACCGTTGTGGATGGGGTCAAAGGATCCGGGGCAGACTGCGCGACGCATGGTTCGAATCTACAGTGAAGTGCGCTGCGGTACACCCGGCCGCGGCGGTGCGGCGTCATAACCGCAATACTTGAGTGCATGAGTTCAACTACTTCTTCACTGGTTACCGGCACCGCCACAACCCCTACGCCATGGCAACGGACGGCGTCGGGCGCCAATCTGTTGGCCTCCGATGGGCGTCTCGGTGTCACGATCTTCGAGGAAATCACCATGTTGGCGATGCAGCACGGTGCCATCAACCTGGGGCAGGGTTTTCCTGATGAGGATGGTCCGGCTGAGATTCTTGAGGCTGCCCGTGCTGCCATTGCGGCTGGCGCCAACCAGTATGCGCCGGGGCAGGGACTGCCGGTGCTGCGGGAAGCCATCGCTGCCCATCAGGAGCGGTTCTATGGGCTGACCCCCGATCCCGGCACCGAGATTATCGTCAGCACCGGCGCAACCGAGGGCATTGCGTCAACAGTTTTGGCACTTGCCGGACCCGGTGATGAGGTGCTCACCTTTGAACCGTTCTATGACTCGTATGGCGCGACGATCGGCCTCAGTGGCGCCACCCACACCACTGTTCCGTTGTCGGCTCCCGATTTTCAGCCCGATCTGGACGCACTCGAGCGGGCCGTCAACGCCAATACCCGGATTATTCTGCTCAACAATCCGCATAATCCCACGGGCACCGTGTTTACGCGCGAGGTGTTGCAGAAGATCGTCGATCTTGCGGTGAAGCACAACTCGGTGATCGTGACCGACGAGGTGTATGAACACCTCACCTTCGGCGTCAGGCATGTGCCAATTGCGTCGTTGCCTGGCGCTGCGGACCGCACGCTCACCATTTCCTCGGCAGGGAAGACGTTCTCGGTCACCGGCTGGAAAATTGGGTGGATCAGTGGGCCGCGGGAACTCATTTCGGCGGTCCGCACGGTAAAGACCTTTCTGACCTACAGCTCCGGGACTCCATTCCAGAGCGCCGTTGCACACGGTTTGGGTCTCAACGACAGCTTCTTCGAGACGACCGCAGCAACGCTGCAGCGTAAGCGGGACATTCTCAGTGCCGGTCTCGAGGCTGCCGGATTCGATGTCTTCACACCCCAGGGCACGTACTTCGTGAACGTCGACGCAGCGCCGCTGGGAATTTCGGATGCCACCGCGTTGGCTCGGCGGTTGCCCGAACTGCTGGGGGTTGCGGCTATTCCGGTGGCTGTCTTTTGCCATCCCGACGGCGCCGCACGGACCAGTTCGTTGCTCCGGTTTGCGTTTTGCAAGAAGACCGAGGTGCTCGAAGAAGCAGCTGACCGTCTGTCGACGTTGCGGTCGCGGCTGTGAAGGGTGTTGAACTGGGCGCCGACGAGGATGGTGCTGTGCCCACCCTTCATTTGGCCGACATTGGCCAGCTAGCCGAAATTGATGAAGACGCGTTCACCGAGGGCGCTTACATTCTCAGTATTGGCGGTGCCCAACAATCGCATGTTGATCTGGGGAACCCCGGTCACGTTTTCTACGAGTATCTGCGGCGTATTGCGAATGTCCTGGATATTTTCAAGCCTGCCGGTGAGCCAATTCGGGTGTTGCATCTCGGTGCTGGCGCGTTGACGTTGGCTCGCTATGTCCAAACGACGAGGCCGGGCTCTGAGCAGGTTGCGGTCGAACTGGAACGGGAGTTGTTGGACTTTGTGCTGGAGCATCTGCCGCTGCCTGAAGGCACCCGGTGTTCCCTGCTGATCGAGGATGCCCGGGCGGCGCTCGACAGGTTTGAGCCAGGCTCGTTTGATGCAGTGGTGCTCGACGTGTTTGCCGGCGATGATGCTCCAGTCCATCTCACCGATCAGGCGTTTTATCAGGCGTTGACCTCGCTGGCGGCTCCGGGCGGAGTTGTTCTCGTCAATGTTGGGGACGATCCGCCGCTGACGTTTGCGCGTGCCCAGGTTCGTCGGTTACAGGAGGCGGCCGACGACGTCGCGGTGCTGGCTGATGCGGGAATGATCGGAGGGCAACTGGCTGGGAATATCGTGCTGGTGGGAACCGATTCGGTGTGGCCAGCCGAGTGGTCGGCTCCGCTGGTAGCGGCGGGTCCGCATCCAGGTGTTGTGGTGACCGGTTCCGAACTTGTTGCATTCTCCTCGGTACCGCACTAACCCCAGAGCAGGCAATATCCTATTCACCCGACCTCAATACGAAAGCAATAAATACGCTAATTTAATGTGCGCTATAGAATTGCTTTTATCGGCTGTTTTTTCATTCATTCAGCAGTACCGTTGGTGCATAGACCACGTGTCATGGGGTGTTGATCCTGTGCCACCGCTGATTGCTACAAATGGAGGAACCATGACTACCGAAGTTGCGAGTGTTTCAGAGTGCAGTGTTGATTCCTGCTCTTTCAATCACGACGGCTGTACTGCCTACGCGATCACTGTCGGTGGTAGCCGCGATCATGCATCGTGTTCGACGTTCATCGACACGTCGGCGACCGGTGGTTTGCCGATGGTGTTGGCTCACGTCGGTGCTTGTCAGCGCACCGAATGCACGTTCAACGACCACTTGATGTGCGGCAAGACCAATGTGACCATTGGCCACGGCGCTGACACTGCTGATTGCCTGTCCTACCAACCGCAGTAGGACCTCGTTCCAAGTTTCACAGCGTCTCTCCAAGTTTCACAGCGTCACAGACCCGGTTGTCCACTAGGACGGCCGGGTTTGTGCATGAGCGGGGGCGGTTCCAGCAGACATCCTTCGGACCGTTCCGGTCGCCGTCGGGCGCGGATGAGAGTTCTCTCATCAGGGGCTCACGAACGTCTCATAGGTGACTGACTAGATAGAGAACCTGCGGCAGTTCCATCACCGCGGGGGAAGATCGGTCACCACCATGGAAATGCATGTGTCTCAGACGCACTCGTTGGAGGAACTGTCCTCGACCGAGCACTCTTCCGAAGAACTCCGTGTTGTGCTCTATTCGCATGAGGCCCTCCGGTCCCAAGGATGGCCCACGATGACCCCGGCCCTTGCACGCTTGTGTCAATGGTTCGCGTCGCTATGGCCAGCAAGGCTCCGACTGGTGTCCCTCAGACCGCGGCCTCGGTCGGTTCTGCGAACCATAGCTTGGTTTCGCCATACTTTTTTTCGGCAAACCGTTCCAGACCGGCCGGCCATTCAGGTTCCTGCGAGCGCGATGAGCGTTCCAGTACGACAACAGCGCCCTCTGCCAGGTGGGGAACCAGGGTTTCAAGGATGCCGGTCAGTGCGTCGTTTTCTACCGGATAGGGAGGATCCATCAATACGAGATCCCATTGATCCGACGGAAGAGCCCGATCCAAGTAGGTTTCTACCTTGAGGTGATGTACCCGGACAGTCTGGTTTTTGAGGGTTTTGTTCACCAGATCGGCGTTGGTCCGGCTGACTGCCGCGGCTTTGTCGGCCGATTCCACCAGGTCGACGATCTTCGCTCCGCGGCTTGCGCTTTCGACGCCCAGGGAGCCTGAGCCAGCAAAGAGGTCGAGTACTCTGGCATCGGCGATGACCTCGTAGGCGTCGAGACGAGAAAACAACGCCTCTTTGACCCGGTCAGTGGTGGGCCGTGTTGCTGTGCCCGGAACACTGAATAGAGGTATGCCTCCAGCGGCTCCGGCGATAATTCGACTCATGTTTCAACTGTATCGACATGAGGTGGGACGTTTGGCCACCGATTCTTGTCTGCCGAAAGTGGCGGCAATATGGCGGCGCCGGGATCGGGGCCGCCATCAGGTTGCTGGTGGGTGCTGTTGCGGGCGGAAGTACAGACCATAAGCGGGTGCGGTCGACCTGCCATAGATGGCAAACCGGGGGCTTCCTATCCGCTCGTATCCTGCAGCACCTCCAACATAAGCCGGTGAAACTCGGTTGGCTGCTCCCACATTGGTCGGTGCCCTGAGGTCTCAAACACACGTAGTTCCTTGGAGGGGGCGGTCAGCACTTCGTACCACTCTTGCGCGAGGACGGCACGGCCAGGAGCCTCGTAACGCCCCTGCGCCAGATACACGGGGATATCCAGGGTCGTCACCTGTTCTCGAAAGTCAATCTCTTGCAGCTGCGGATAGAGCGCAGCGAAAACGTCGAGGGTGGCGCCGAGGTTCCGGACCTTCTCAACGTTGGAGTACTCCTCAACAAAAAGCCCTTCGGAATTCTGACCTGAACCCTCCGCGTTCGGCGTTCGGTCGTACGGATGAACCAATTGCTCGGTTCCGATCGCCGGTTCGTAGCCCCTGATGTCGGTGTAGGGCGGCGGACCGTACGCTTCAAGCGTGGTCGCCAGCCCGACGTCGCCTGTGGTGCGCGCCCACTCCAGCGCATCCTCATAAAAGATGATGTCAGTGGCACGCTGGCTCACCATTTGGCCGACGCCAACGAAGGCCTGGTAGAACTGCGGTTCACGATCCGCAAGGAGGACCCCGAGCGTTGAACCCCACGATTGTCCCACCAGGTAGATACGGTCCTGGCCGAACCGCTGGCGAAGATACTCAGTGACAGTTAGTGCGTCGCTAATTGCGTTCTCCAGCGTGAGGGTTGACGCCGGCTCGAACTGGTCCATCGACTTGCCGGTGCCTCGCTGGTCGAGGGTCGCGACGACAAAATCCTCCTCCAGGGCTTCCCCGTGGTTACGCATCGCTCCCAATTCGGTTCCTCCGGGACCTCCCGCAAGGAACAGGAGGACCGGGTTCGTATCGCTGCGTCCTCGGATCATTACGCTCAGCTGATGATCTCCGACATCCACACTTGCGAACTCGGAGACGCTTCCCGGCACGGGTGTGCCGTCCTCGGCCAAGATAGCGTCTGTGGAGCCCGGCAACGCGACAAAGAAGCCGAGTAGAAGAACGAACACGCCGGTCAGGGCCGTCAGCCCGCGGAGCAGGACTGTCCGTGTCCGCCGACGAATTGGAGCGCTAGGATTCTGGCTGTTGCGCTGCACTCTCCGCCGTTCGAGCGCAGCGCCCAGGATTGCGCCAAACATCATCGGGATCAGCACCAGAAGGCCGTGGAACCCGCGTCCGGTAACAAACGCGACGACGCCGTAGATCGAGTTGAGCTGAATTTCGTCCACGGTTGGGCCTTGAACACCTGCACGGACGAGTTCGAACGATACGAGGAAAAGTACTGGCGCAATAAGAACCGCCCACCGCGAGCGAAGGGCGACGCCGCTGGCGGTGCCGACCAGCAGACTTATCGCCACAGTAGCTACGGCATCGACCTCCGTCAGTGGGCCTCGGGGAGTCAGCCAACCGGCCATCAGTGCATACCCGACCGTCACAGCCACAGTGGCTGCGAGTCCTACCCATGGTCTATCGAGGATGGTGCTCAGTCGGCTCGGCTCGGCCGGAACGGTCGGGGACGGCGAACTGGTTCGCTGCTCTTTTGACATATCCGTGGCTTCCTGGAGGGGGATCCTCATCTTTCCTGGAGGGGTGATCATCATCTAGAGACCAAATGCCGTCAATCCGGAGTCTGCGGCCCCCACCGATTCACCCACTCTTCATTCGACCGCTGTCCCAGCCGACGACATAGAGTCGAAGGTCCCGCGGTGCCGAGCAAGAACCCGGGTGTCCCCGGCGGTGCCGAGAGAACCTGTCGCCAGTCGCTAGTCGCCAGGACCCAGGAACTCAAAACTCGACACTCGACACTCGACACTCAATGACTGTGGATGCTATCGCTTCTTGGCGTCGCTATGTGATCGCTTCGTGGCGACGTTATGTGATCGCTCGTTGTCGTATCAGCGACCCGTATGCCGATCGGCTTGTGGTCGCCCTGCTCCAGGGCCTTGGGGTACATCAAGGAGGCATCGACGGTCGAGCCGCCACGTGAGCCCAGTTCGAACCGCAGAAGTGGTTTCCGTTTGAGTTGCAGCCATCATGGTGAGTATTCGATGCTCAGCTGAGGCCGAATCAGCGCTTTCAGGATGCCGGTACCGCAGATGTTCTGGGCAGGAGGACGGGGCAGCGTGTCACCCGGATTCGACTCCGTGAGACGCCTGCCGCCGTTAGCACGGTACCGTGTTCGCCGCCCGGTAATTCATCATGGCCGATATCACCCACTCCTGCGTTGTAACTCCCCTGCCCATCTACCCGCAACAGCCGTTCCACCAAGACCGGGCTGGAACGTTCTTAACGCCAAAGGCTGCACGGATACCACTCAACGTAGGACGCGCTTCGACAGAGTTCTGGTGGAACGTATGACTGTGCTCCATGAGCATCACAGGTGTCTTCGGACGACCCGCCTTCAGCATGTCGACCCCTGGGCCGGATCATTCAGCAGCGCGCGTTGACGATGGGTCAGGTCGGGGCCATAATCGCCCTATTGAGCCAAGACACGCGGGCGCGCTCCGCAAGGACCTATTCCCTGGTGGCCAGTGCCGGTGGTGGTTCCTGATGCAAAGGGAGGTCCCCGGTCATGGCCGAATCCAGAATCAAGCACCGGAGCGTTGAGGAGCGGATCGCGAAGGGCAAGAGTTGCCGGAAGAAAACGCCGGTCTCCAGCCCAACGGGGTGGGTTCCCGATCCCGGTCGGCCGGATCCGGTCGCGCTCCTCGAGGAGCAGAACCGCACCCGGGAACAGGACCTTGTGCCGGTGCGGCACGGCCGGATGCTGGCCTCGCCGTTCACCTTCTACCGGGGTGCGGCCAAGATCATGGCCGCTGATCTGAAGGACACTCCACGGGCCGGCCTGATCACCCAGCTGTGCGGAGACGCCCACCTGTCGAACTTTGGCGTATTTGCCTCGCCGGAGCGGAACCTGCTCTTTGACCTCAATGACTTCGACGAGACGCTCCCGGGACCGTTTGAATATGACGTCAAGCGCATGTCCGCGAGCTTCACCATCGCTGCCCAGAACAATGCCTTCACCAGGACAGAAACACACGATGTGACGCTGACCGCGGTCCGGGCCTATCGGGAAGCGATGGCCGAGTTCGCGCAAATGCGCACTCTGGACATCTGGTACGCCCAGCTATCCGAGGAACAGCTACTGGAAACCATCAACATGGCTGCGTCGACGCCCAAGGGCAAGACCCTCAAGAAAGCCGAGGGCCTGGAGAAGACGGCGCGGAAAAACATCGCCAAGGCCCGCACCCGGGACAGTCTGCAGGCCCTCTCCAAGCTTGGCGAACTCGTGGACGGGAAGTACCGGATCGTCAGTCAGCCGCCGATAGTCATCCCGGCCCGGGAGCTGGGCGGATCGCTCGGCATGTCTGCCGATGAACTTGAGCATGTGATCAGCGAGCAGCTCCGTTCCTACCGGGCCACGCTCCAGGACGACCGGCGTCACCTGCTCGAACGGTTCGAAGTCATCGACGTCGCCCGCAAGGTTGTCGGCGTCGGCAGCGTTGGCACCCGGGCGTTCATCGCTTTGCTCCAGGGGCGCGATCAGGAAGACCCGTTGTTCCTGCAACTCAAGGAGGCCACGCGATCCGTGCTCGAGGACCACTTACCTAAGAGCAAGTTCAAACAGCCGGGCGAGCGCGTGGTGCAGGGGCAGCGGATGATGCAGGCAGCAAGCGACATCTTCCTGGGGTGGACCGAGGGCGCGCAGGAAAACCGGTACCTGTACTGGCGCCAGTTACGTGATATGAAGGGCTCAGCCGTCGTGGAGGGAATGAAACCGCTCAACATGACCATCTACGCCGGAATCTGCGGCTGGACCCTGGCCCGGGCGCATGCCCGCTCCGGTGACCCGGTCGCGATCGCTGCCTATATGGGCAAAAGCGCTAAATTCGACGTGTCGATCACCGACTTCTCCGAGCGCTACGCGGACCAGAACGAGCAGGATTACCGGGCCTTCGCCAACGCGGTTCGTTCCGGACGATTGGAAGCCGTCGAGGGCCTCTAGGCCGACCGCAACGTGCCAGCGGACGCGCGCATGACGTCCCATGCACTGCTCAGCAAACCACAACGCCTCATAAACGCACTCGTCATGGACGAGCGGCTTCTGTAGGCACGAACGGACAACCTTGATCGTCAGGACCAGACCCAGTGGCTTGAGGGCACGGCTGCGGTGCCGGCCCTCATGGCGCAGATCTGATCCACGATCTGGTCTTGCAAACGGGACTGCCCCGACGAGCAAGTGGAAATTCGCTGGCAATTGAAGCCCCTCGGCGGCGAAGCCTAGCAAGTCAGACGGCACATCAACCCGAAACCAACGGATTGCGATCCTGCTCAGGGGGATGATCCCGGTGATAGTGGTTCTGTCGAGGTCTCTGCGCCGGATCGATAAACCGCGGCGGAACAAACCACGGAATCCGGTCCCTCACCTCGATCTTCCATTCATCTTGGTGAACCAGATGGTGATGCCTGGTGCAAAGCAACACTCCGTTGTCAACGGTGGTCGGGCCACCTCGACTCCACGGAAGGATGTGATGACCCTCGGTCCAGGGCGACGGCATCATGCAATCCGGAAACGCACATCCACCATCCCGCGCGGCCAATGCTTTACGGATAGTGGGAGGAAACAAACGACGAGGATTCCCCACATCGAGAACCTGGCCTTGCGTTCCAAGCACCACGGGTAAGACATTCGCATCGCAGGCAATCCGACGAATCGACCGAGCACTGATCAAGCCGCCAAACGCTGCATGACCAGCTCTACCGACATCGGCCACCAAGTCCTTGTAGTTGATGGTGACCAACACCTGCGGCCTCATCCCTCCGGCGTCGGAAAGCGTGCTGCTAGCCAAGGCAATTCGACATGCACCCACCAAGCCATCCAGCAACTGCTGCGCCCACGTCGACCGATCAAGCTCCTCTTCCGGAATGGTCCCTGCTCCCTGAGCAGCTGAATCTCCGGATGAACCGAACAAAGTCGCCTCAGCGTTCGAAGAATCCGCCCCGGCACCAGACGGCTGTGCGCCGGCATCTACACCTCCATCTGTGCCCGCACCTGCACCTGCACCTGTGCCCGCAGCTGCACCTGCACCTGCACCTAAAGTCTTAGCCACGCCACCCAGCTTTTCTGCTTCAGCAGCCGACAGCCCTGCCCTGGCCCTTGGGTTGGTGGCTGAATACATCACCGTGATCAGGTCTTCGAACTGTTCGTCGGTCGCTGAGATCTCCATGAAGTGCAGACCATGACGCTTGCCCCGGAGAAAAACTCCCTGCCGTGCACGCAAAACCTCTTCGGTTGGTTCAGAGCCATCAGGGTTGAGCAAACTCTCCCACCGCTGAATCAACACCCTGAGCACATCCAGATCCGAGACAACTGCCTGCCGAGTCAGAGTGGCCTCCATCTCGTCCAGATCCTTGGACGAAGCAAACGGCTTGACTCTTTCCATGGCCGAACTGATCAAGGTGGCCGCCTGGCTGCTGACTTCCGATCGAGCAATCGCAGCCCCAAGATGTTCCAGCCGAGGAGCAAGCGGCTGACCATTCAGCTGAACCGTGGGCAAAACCTGGCCAGATACACGAATCCGCCGCTTCGCATCACTCTTGCTGATTCGCAAAGTGTTCCGAAGATACTCAGCGTTGTCTCTGCACCCCGTGCGGTTCAGCGCTCCCTTGGAGGAATCGCCGTCGGACACTCCAAGACTGATCCGCTGGTCGGACTCACCGACAACCGCCACATTCTGATGTTCCACCGCGTGTGCCACAATCAGCTGTAGCTGCTCGGCAGTTCTGGCGACCTGCTCGATAGCCACCGCGATTTCGGCAAGTTCACGGGTGGGCATGACCAGACTCTCCGAACGAAAAGAGTCAGCAATCCCCGACAGTTCGGTGTTCAACCAGGCGAGATACCGAGGAGTATCGGTCTGCTGCTCGAAAGGGGTGATTGCCATGGTCCAATTTTATCGAACACATGTTCGAATGATCCAGCGACTGGGGCCAATGTGGAGAAGGAGTGGCCACTAGTCCTCCACACCTTCAGAACCTGCCACCATGTGCATCTGATGGCGTCGGCTGCTGGTGAATGGTTGAGGGCGCCGATGGTGCGGACAATATGAACGTGCAGCCACCACCCCGCTTCAGAGGAATCGTGGAGTATCAGGTGGCTCGATAAGCTCGAGGGCATGACTGTGAAAGCTTACCGACGAACGTGCACGCCTGCCTTGGGTGGAGCGTGGCGCGATGCCTGCACCGTTCACGGTGCCAGATTAGAGGACTGTGCCTGAGGAACTGGTCGGCCTGATTTTTCTCTCGTTCACCCTCTTACTCCTGCCAGCCGTCTGCGTTGCCGTTACACGCCAGGCAGCCGAGGGCTCCATCGGTGTAAACGGGTCCGCCGGGATCCGTACCCGGCACACCAGGGCGTCCTCCGCGGCGTGGGTCGCCGGGCACGCGGCGGCCCTTCCGGTGGTGAAAATAATGTGGCCCGTGGCAGGCGCCGGGCTGCTGACCGCCGTGGTGGTTCAACTAGTAGCTGGTGGTCCGACGGGCATAGGTGTCGCATTCCTTGCGCTCATCGCTCAGACAGTGGTGCTGCTCTGTTCCGCCGCGGCCGCTAATCGCGCCGCGTGCTCGGCCTCCCAGGATGAGGTGCCGTAGCCGATCCCCTATGGACGATCCCTGATGCCCTGGGCGTATTCGATGCCATACCTGAGCACCGGGTCGAAACCGGCGCCGATGGTGCGCTGAAATGCGAACGGCATTGACGACGAAGATGTTCCACGCATTCTGTCAGCCTTACTAGCGCATGCTGATCAGGCAGCGCTGAGCATTTTACTTCTTGGGGGAAGAAGTGGTCTCAAAATTTTCGTCGTCAAACCTTGGTTGCTCAAACATGCGCTCGTGGGCGGCTCTCGGGGTAGCGGCTTTGATTCTGACCGGTGGATCTCCTGCGACAGCAGCGTCACCGGTGATGACCTCCGTTGCAGCAACCGCGGATACTGCTGCAACCTCGCTCGGCAAGACCAACGGCAAGACCAACGGCAATGGCCACGGCAATGCGAAGGGGAACGCCATAAAAGCCTTCGATCGCGACGTCGAGAAGGCAACGCAGTTCATGCGCACTGCACCTGATGGTTCCACCCACTTCGATACCGATGCCGCGCAGGCCGCAAATGCCGACCCGGCGACGCTGGAAATGGGAACGATCATCAACCAGCTCGGAGCATCCCAGCAGTCCGCGCCCGAGGGTCAGTTGTCGATTCAGGCGAGTGTGCCGATCTGGGGAAACTGGTGCGGTCCCGGGCACGGTGGAGGCGTTGCCGTGGACGTCCTTGACTCGATCTGCCGCACACACGACCGCTGCTACGGCTCCCGCGGCTAGTTCGCCTGTTCCTGCGACCGAGCCATCGTCCGAGACATCCGGGCAAACGCCTCCCGCATGAAGACGCAAGAACGAATGGTAGCGGCAGCCGTGAGCACCTACTTCACGTACTGCCTCTGCAATGCTTTGAAGTTGCCCATGCTTCGGCACCGAGATGAAGAAAAGAGGCTGGGAAGCGATGTCCTCTGCTGACCACGCCGATTACCAGGCGCCACGAACTGCCAAGCCCGTTTTTACTTGGGCGCTGATGCTCCTTGCGGTGATCGTCGTCCTCCTCTTCCCTGATTGGACTGGGTCTGGAGCCACCCGCCCTATCTGGGTTTTTGCCGTACCCGTTGTGCTCGGGCTGATTGGAGGTGCCCTCGCCCTGAGAGCCAGGCATCCATGGTGGGCCGTCGCCTCAGCTCTCTGGGGCTTCGTTCTGATCCAGGTCCTCGTCGTCGTCATCACCTTGATCAGCGGACCCTAGAAGTCATTCGCTCCATGGCCTAAGCGTTGCTCAGTGAACGAGCTGTCTGCGCAGCGTCGGACGTCCTGCAGACCCCCACCTACGGATCTCAGGGGGCGCGCTCTGCCGCCGTGACCTTCACGCCCGCGTCGCTGCGCGCTTCCGGTCACCGACGTTGCGCGGGATAGACGAGCGGTGATGAAAAGCCAGTCAAACGGCCGTACGCGGGGGCATAGCGCTCATGCCGATCGGGATCTTGTTCCCTGTACTTGCGACTGCAATGATGATTTCCTAGACGAAGTCATGAATCGGCGAACCGGTGAGCTGGTCGCTACCCGCCCCAGTCCCGCTGGAGTCGCAGTTGTGCTCATGCGGCCAACAATAGACCCGTCGCTATTCACGGCCATTCACATAGGCGGCCAACCGCTCATCCGCAGCAGCAGGACGGTAACCAGACGCTTCCAGCTTGTCCAAAGCCAGCACACTATTCAGAGGACGAGGCGCCGCGTCTTTATCCTTGAAATATTCGGCAGTGCTTACGCCCGTAACCGAGTCCTCCGGCTGCCCGCTGAGCCCATACACCTGTTGGGCAATGCCAGCCCAAGATGCCTCCCCACCGGTGTTTGACACGTTATAGGTGCCGTACTCAGCTCCGGTGTCGAGCAAATGCCTGATGGCACCCGCAATATCCTGAGTAAAGCTCAGCCGCCCAATCTGGTCATCGACCACACTCGGCTTGATCCCACGCCCCGCCAGGGAGGTCATCGTTTTCACGAAATTTGCACCCTCGCCCACAACCCAACTGGTCCGCACAATGTAGTGCCGAGGTACCACGGATACCACAGCGTCCCCGGCTGCCTTCGTCTGCCCATAGACACCCAGCGGCGAAAAAGTTTCGTCCTCGGTGTGCGGACCCTGCGTGCCGTCAAATACGTAGTCGCTCGAGACATGAACCAAAGTGATCCCATGGGTGTTGGCGACAGAGGCAAGCCGCGCAACTGCAACAACGTTGGCTGCCCACGCATCCCTCCGCCCCTCCGCTGTTTCCGCTGTGTCGACCGCTGTATAGGCGGCAGCGTTGATGATGGCGCGATAGTTGCGCCAGTTTCGCTCGCTATAGGAAGCTGGATTCAGTAAGTCGAACTCTGCACGACCTGCGAACTCAACCGTCGCGTCGCCGTCGTACGCCTCTTGCAATGCTTTGCCCAGCTGGCCGGTAGCCCCCAGGACGAGGATCTTTTTACCTGGCATAGGCGTGACTTCGGCGAGCCGAGGGTGAGCCCGGTCCTTATCGGAAAGCTGAGCATCGACAAGCGGGATAGGCCAATCGATCGCTGCAGTCTCATCGGCCAGATTCAAGAATGTGTAAGCTGCCTGCGCATCCGCGCTCCAGTGGTCATTGACCAGGTAAGTGTAGGCGGTGTTGTCCTCCAAGGTCTGGAACGCGTTACCGACCCCTCGCGGGATATAAATGGCCTTCCCCGCGTCAAGCTCAGCGGTGTAAACAGTGCCAAGGGATTCACCTTCGCGCAGGTCGACCCAGGCCCCGAAAATACGTCCAGTGGCCACCGAAACAAATTTGTCCCAGGGCTCCGCATGGATACCGCGGGTGGTGCCAGCTGATTCGTTGAACGAGATGTTGTTTTGCACTGGCTGAAAGTCTGGCAACCCCAGGGCCGACATTTTTTCGCGCTGCCAATTTTCCTTAAACCAGCCGCGGTTATCGCCATGAACGGGCAGGGTATAAACCGTCATTCCGGGAATCGGTGTAGAGGTCGCAGCGAGAGGCCGGGAAAATTCTAGTTCCATGGCTTTACTGTCCCTGACCCTTGTATTTGGCTTCGGTGGCAGACTTCTGTGGACGCCACCACTGCTCGTTGGCCTTGTACCAATCGATCGTCGCGGCCAGACCGTTATCGAATTCACCGAATTGTGGTCGCCAACCCAGCTCAGAGCGCAGTTTGGTGGAATCAATGGCGTACCGAAGATCATGTCCAGCGCGGTCCACGACGTGCTCGTAGCCGGTCGTCGGCTTCCCCATGATCCCAAGAATCATCTCGATGACCTCTTTGTTGTTCTTCTCACCATCCGCGCCAATGAGGTAGGTCTGGCCAATCTCGCCCTTGTCGATGATCGCCAGAACCGCCGACGAATGATCGTCAGCATGGATCCAGTCGCGTACGTTCTCCCCCGCACCGTACAGCTTCGGTCGGACGCCGTCGATCACGTTGGTGATCTGGCGAGGAATGAACTTCTCAACGTGCTGGTAGGGCCCATAGTTATTCGAGCAATTGCTCAGCGTGGCTTGGAGGCCAAAAGACCTAACCCAGGCACGCACCAGCAGGTCCGAGGCAGCCTTTGTCGAGGAATACGGGCTGGAGGGGTTGTACGGGGTTGCCTCCGTGAACCGTTCCGGGTCATCAAGCTCAAGATCGCCATAGACCTCATCCGTCGAGATGTGGTGAAAGCGTTTGCCGTGACGGCGAGCCGCTTCGATCAGGGTGTAGGTGCCGATGACGTTTGTGTCGAGGAATGGGCGGGGGTCATGCAAGGAATTGTCATTGTGTGACTCGGCGGCGTAATGCACTACTACGTCGTGGTCAGCTACCAAGGCATCGACAATATCGACGTAGCAAATATCGCCCTGAACGAAACTGAACCGGTCAGCGGGCAGGCCACGCAGTGACTCCTTATTGCCAGCGTAGGTGAGTTTATCCAGAACGGTGACCGAATAGTCGGTGTTGCGCAAGACATAGTGCACGAAGTTTGATCCGATGAACCCGGCGCCACCAGTGACGAGTAGTTTAAGCATGAAATCACCATACCTGCCGGTTCCCGCCCGCTAGGCCGCACCCCTTTTGCGCCGTTTTGGTTGTTCGGTTAGCGGTACGGGATGATCAGTCCCATGCGCGGAATCATTTTGGCTGGCGGAACCGGCTCACGACTGCACCCTATTACTTATGGCATCAGCAAGCAGCTGGTACCGGTATATGACAAGCCGATGATCTACTACCCCCTATCCACTTTGATCCTCGCGGGTATCCGGGACATCCTCATCATCACCACTCCCCATGATGCCGACCAGTTTGAGCGCTTACTCGGTGACGGCTCTCAGTTCGGTGTCTCGATCAGCTATGTCCAGCAGCCCTCACCCGACGGCCTCGCCCAGGCCTTTGTGCTCGGAGCGGATCATATCGGCTCCGACACCGTCGCCTTGGTCCTGGGAGACAATATCTTCTACGGACAGGGCATGGGGACTCAGTTACGTCGATTCAAGGATGTCGACGGCGGCGCGGTCTTTGGTTACTGGGTGGCGGAGCCCAGCGCTTACGGAGTGGTGGAGTTCGACGACGACGGCCGCGCACTCTCTCTTGAAGAAAAGCCAGCCAACCCGCGTAGTAACTATGCCGTGCCTGGACTCTATTTCTATGACAACGATGTTGTAGAAATTGCCAAGAATCTATCTCCCAGCCCGCGCGGCGAACTGGAAATCACCGATGTGAACCGAATCTACCTTGAGGCCGGAAAGCTACAGGTGGATATCCTCCCCCGCGGCACCGCATGGCTGGACACCGGAACCTTCGACTCTCTCAACGACGCCTCCAACTTCATTCGCACGGTCGAACACCGGCAAGGCCTGAAGGTGGGTTCACCGGAAGAAATTGCCTGGCGTGTCGGCTTCTTGACCGACGACGAACTGCGGGCGCGCGCAGAACCTCTGGTGAAGAGCGGCTACGGCAGCTACCTGCTGAACCTGCTTGTCTCATCCCCGTTTTAGATTGTTGCTTGGGGCTGGTCCATCCCTAGCTGGGTTAGCCCCGCTCCAGGTACGCTTCCTTCACGGGATTCAAATAGATATCCAAAGCCTCGGCCAGCTCCGGATGATCCACTAGATCAAGATCCTCCGCAACAATCTGCTGCGCATCCTCACGGGCCTTCTCGATGATCGCCGCATCCTTGACCACCCGCAAAAACTTCAGCGCTGACCGGCCACCGGACTGCGAAGCACCAAGGATGTTGCCTTCACGCCTCAGCTCCAGGTCCTTCTGCGACAGCTCAAACCCATCCGTGGTCGACGCAACAGCGGCGAGCCTCTCCCTGCTGGGATGATCCGGATCGAGTTGCGTCACCAATAGACAGGTCCCAGGATGCCCACCACGACCAACCCGTCCGCGCAGCTGATGCAGCTGCGAAATACCGAACCGATCCGCATCCATGATCACCATCATCGTGGCATTGTGAACATCCACGCCTACCTCGATCACCGTGGTCGACACCAGCAACTGAACGCTTCCGTCATTGAAGCGAGCCATCGTCGCTGACTTCTCGACAGGGTCCAGCCGCCCATGCAACAGCCCAATCGACACCCCCTGCATCACCGGCATCTCCTGCAGGCTTTCGAACAACTCGTTGACCGACGTCAGCTCCTGCTGAGCCGCACGGGGTGCTCCCACCGCTTCCGGCGAATAGAGCTCCAGAGCCGTGGAATCCTCCTCCTGGTCCCCAATCTTGGGACACACCACGTACACCTGGCGACCGGCGTCGATCTCTTCCCGAGCACGCGCCCAAATCCGCTGTATCCACCCTGGATGCTCGGTGAGACCCACCTCGTGGGTGGTGATCGGCGCCCTGCCGGCTGGCAGCTCGGTCATCGTCGAGACATCCAGATCCCCAAACACCGTCATCGCGACAGTGCGGGGAATCGGAGTTGCCGTCATCACCAGCACATGAGGCGAATTGGTTGCCTTGGACCGCAGCACGTCGCGCTGCTCAACGCCGAACCGGTGCTGTTCATCCACCACGATGAGCCCCAGATCGAAAAAGCTCACATTCTCCGACAGCAACGCGTGCGTCCCAATGACGACGCCTGCTTCACCGGTGGCCGCATCGAGCATCGCCCGCTTACGCTGCGCTGTGCTCATGGAACCGGTCAACAGCACCACCTTGGTGCCGTCGGCAGCACCGCCAAGCATTCCACCCATCCCCAGCGGACCCAGCGTTCGGGTAATCGACTGCAGATGTTGAGCCGCCAACACCTCGGTGGGTGCCAACAGCGCAGCCTGGCCGCCGGCGTCGATCACCTGGAGCATCGCGCGCAACGCGACCAGCGTCTTGCCCGAACCCACCTCACCCTGCAGCAGCCGGTTCATCGGATGCGGCGACGAAAGCTCATCGGCCAGCGTCTCCCCCACCGTCTTCTGCCCGTCGGTCAGCGTGAAAGGTAGCTCGGCGTCGAACTGGTCAAGCAGTCCGCCCGACCTGAACGGACGCGCCGTCGCCTCTTCCAGCGAAGTCAGGGCCCGACGTCGGGCAAGTGCGGTTTGCAGCACCAGCGCCTCCTGGTAGCGCAACCGGTGTTTGGCTCGGTAGGTGTCTTCGATGACATGCGGCCGGTGGATCAGCTCATACGCCTGGGTGACGTTCATCAGCTTGTCGCGGCGAGCAATTTCCGGTGGCACCGGATCATTGAGTTGGGAGTGCACCAGGCTGTCGAGCAGCTTCCCGACGGCCTTCTGAATGTCCTTGCTTTCCACCTTCGCCGCCGCCGGGTACACCGGTATGGGCCTCTCGAGGAAGGCCGGATCCACCATCTCGTCGTCGTCAAGCAGGGAGTACCCGGGGTTGGTGAGCGTCAGCCGGTTTTTATAGGCGGTGACCTTGCCATAGAACATGGCGTGCACGCCGGGGCGCAGGTCCCGGTGGGCATTGTGTCCGTTGAAGAAGGTGAGGCTGAGGCTGCCGAGGCGTCCGCCGTCGTCGTCGGTAATGACCACCTCGCACAGGAAGCCCTTGCGAGTCTGCATCTTCCGCTTGTTGGCTGACTGAACCCGGGCGATCAGGGTGACGTCCTCGCCCAAGGGCACGCTGCTGACCGGAGTCAGCTCGCCCCGCTTGAAATAGGCGCGCGGGACATGGTTGAGCAGATGGCCAATCGTATGAAGGTGGAGATGCTCGGCAAACAGCTTGGCGTTCTTGAGACCGATTCTCCCCGCAAGGGGAACGTTGAGTTCCTCAGTAATGTTATTGTCCACTGGCCTCTTGGGCTTCACTATGCCGTGCCGATTCGTTGAGTGGGGATGAGTCACCGAAAGTGGATGGGTCCTTGAGTTGAGTCACGTCGCCGTACTGCGGCGAGTCGGACTGGCGTGGCGACGCCAGTTGCGTCACTGACACGTTGATTGGATGGCCGGCTTCCTGGATGAGTTTCAGCGCCGGCTCGGGCTCGGGCACGTGGACGTGGACACGCCACCGATAGCCTTCCTCGACCTCGGTGACGGCGCTCATGATGACTGAGTCGCCGAGCTCGTCCAGGTGAAGCCGCAGAGTGGCGGCGTCGAGGGGGCTGAGGTTGATGGTGCACATGACTTCGACGCCTTCGGCGTCGCCGCCGTTGTGGATGTGGGGTGCCTGGATGTCGTACCCGTGGAGTCCGTCGAGGAGTTCGTCCTGCAGCTCTTCGCCGAGCGCGGCGGCCCGCAGCGCATCCATGATCAGGAGGAATCCCACTCCCCCGGCATCCACCACCTTGGCCGCGGTGAGAACGCCGAGCTGGCTTTCGGTCTGGATGACGGCTTCCAGGGCGGCTTCAACGGCGGCTTGCAGGGTGAGGGCGAGGGCGTGGTTGCTGTCGTCTCCGTTTTGGGCGCCGTCTGCCATGGCCGCTCCGCGGGCCGTCGCCTCAAGGACGGACAGCATGGTGCCGGGCACCGGGTCGCTGAGGGCTGACCAACTGCGGATCTGGGCTCGCTGCAAAGCTGTGGCAAGCAGGGGTCCGGAGAGTCTGGTGTGGTGGTGCAGTGGTTCGGCAACAGCTGCGAGGAACACAGCGAAGAGGGTGCCTGAGTTACCTCGTGCGTCTTCCATCGCGGCTTGACCGGCGACTCGGAGCAGTACGCCGAGATCGGTGGTGTCGGTTGCCGAGGCGGCGTGGGAAGCGGCGCGGACGGTGAGGTAGAGGTTGGTGCCGGTGTCGCCGTCTGCCACTGGGAAGATGTTGATGGCATTGAGGCGGTCGCTGTGGTTGCCCAGAGACTCTTCCGCCTTGCTCAACCATCGCTTCATCGCGGTCGCGTTAGCGGTGATTTTCGTCTGCAAAGTCATCCCACCCCACGTTGGCATGTGACTGCGGCGCTGCGGTCACGCCGGGCAATCCGGCACATACCGAGCCTACCGCAGTGAACCCTTTAGGGAGAGTAGCGGTGGACGGAAAGGTGGCGAGCAGGGATTAGCCCCCCTCCTCGCCACCGAGCCTCCAATGCCGATGACTTCGAGCCTACTTTGCAGTCGCAGTCAGACTAAGGTTGGTCACGTTGACCATGGTCAACGTGATAACAGTGAGTACCTTCCCATCCGGCCCCTTGCCGGCACAGTTACCCCAGTCAACTTCGACCCGGATGGGACCCCTCCCAAACTGATGGATATCCGCTGTCCGTTCTTTATCAAGGTTGCGATATTGCGGCTCGCGTCGAGTGGGACAGCTGCATCCGTCTCCCATTGCCACGTCAGCGTCTTACCTGAACTCGCCTATACAGCGTCTCTGATCACCACACTTGTTGCACTATTTGTCACAGTTCGGTTGGCCGAAGATGTACCAGGTATGGCCGGAATCATGTCCACCGAGGCTGCTGTTGAGGATAGGAGGTTTTAGCGCCCCTCGCGCTAATCTACTAATTTGCCTAACCCAAAACAGTGTTGAGTGCGCGAAGCCCCCTGCTTCCAAAAGTTCCATCTAGCCGCGGCACTCTAGTAACCTGCGGGATTATTTAGTTCGGTATCCGGGCCAATGGCCCACTGAACCCACTTCGGAAGAAGGACACCGTACCTAGATCGAGGTGAGCGTGATTCGCGCTGTTGCTGCCCCCTCCTCCCCCGTCACCCTTTTCGTGGCATGTTCCTGTGTGCTGGCCTGTTGCCCCGGCATGGTTGCCGCCCCCAGTCGTCCATGATCCGGGGGGTGCCTCTATGGTTTTCGTCAAGCGGCTGTGGCCGGTCGTGGTTCGTAGAAGGTGCCGTCTCTGAGCATGGCGTAGAGGGTGTCGCAGCGGCGGCGGGCGAGTGCAATGAGAGCTTGGTTATGGCGTTTACCCTCGGCCCGTTTCCGGTCGTAGTAGGCCCTGGATGGAGGGTCCTTTAGCGCCGCCAAGGCGGAGAGAAACAGGGCTCTTTTGAGTATCTTGTTCCCTTCCATGACAGGTGGTCCCCGCGGATGGATGTTCCGGACCGCCAGGTCACTGGGGCCAGTCGGGCGTAGGAAGCCAGATGTCCGGCGGAGGCGAAGTCTTTCCCGACGATCTCGATGAGGATTCGCGCTGCGGTCCTGACACCGACCGCCGGGAGCGATGTCAGGACCGGGTGAAGAGGGTGGGCCTCCACGAGGGCTTCGACCTGGGTGAAGACCGTGTCCCGGGATTCGCGGATGTCAGCGAGCATCATGGCTAATTGGGGTAGCACGATGGTCGCCGCGTTCGTTCCCACGACGGTGACTGTTTGCTGATCCAGGGCGGCGATGATGTCCGCGGCGAGGCGTTCACCCATGCGGGGTGCTAGCTTCGTCAGCCGGTTCCCGATCCCCGTCGACCGGCGTGGCGTAACGCTTCGGGGGTAGGCCAGATACTAGGGTCGTCGTCGAAGCCGCAAAGCATGGTTAGTAACTACCTGCGGCCGGACACCTCACTGCGGAGCCAGTATTCAGCGGAACTGCGCAACGCCGCGCTCAGCCCTAGGACCCGCACGAGATCCGACCTTGGCACTCATATGCCCCGGCCGAAGCCTGCAAACAGGCCGTCGGTGGAGTCCGAAGAGGATCTTTCCTCAATCGTGCGTCGTAACAGTAGGGCCGACGGTGCCGGGTCTTATCTTGGCACTGCTACTGCTGGGGTAGTCTATATACCGAAATGCCTACAAGAGAATAGGGACAACTTGTGCCAACTATAATGCCCATCTACGGGACCCGTCCGGAAGCAATCAAAATGGCTCCGATCGTTGACGCCCTCGAAAAGTCCGAAATATTTGATTGCGTGGTTACCGTCACTGGCCAGCATCGCGCCATGTTGGACCAAGTTAACAATCTCTTCGGGATTACTCCCAATCACGACTTAAACATAATTCAGCAACGTCAATCTTTGAACTCCATAATGACGAAAACGATTGAAGGATTAGATAAGTTATTTGAAACTTCCAAACCAGACGCCGTAATCGTTCAAGGTGATACAACGACTTCCACAGCGGCCGCAATTGCCGCATTCTACCAAGGTATCCCGGTGGTACATGTGGAGGCCGGGCTGCGATCTGGAAACCTGTTCTCGCCTTTCCCTGAAGAAGCAAACCGGAAAATGACTTCTCAAATCGCCAGCCTGCACCTCGCGCCGACACATACCAGTAAAGAGAACCTACTTGCGGAAAATGTGCAAGAGAAGGATATTTTCGTGACTGGAAACACAGTAATTGATGCTCTGTTCGAGACTGTCAAGAAAAATCTCCCCTTCACTGATCCGCTTCTTGAGGATTTGGCTTCCTCCGAAAACCGCATTCTGTTGGTAACAACGCACCGCCGAGAAAATCAAGGTGACGCGATGCGAGGAGTCGGCCGAGCGATAGCGAGAATCGCGGATGCCGAGCCAAACTTGACTATCGTTTTGCCCGTCCACAAGAACCCGGCTGTGCGTGAAGCAATTCTTCCTTTCCTCACGGACAAGCAAAACGTCCTTGTGACCGAACCCCTGGCCTATGGCGAGTTCACTCGACTTTTGTCAATTGCGCATGTAGTACTCACGGATTCAGGAGGAGTTCAGGAAGAAGCGCCAAGCCTGGGCAAACCAGTTCTCGTAATGCGCGACAATACCGAAAGGCCAGAAGCAGTGGTGGCAGGAACCGTCGCCCTTATTGGTACCGATGAGAACCGGATTTTTTCGGAGGTCGACCGCCTGCTGAATGATCAGGAATGGTTTGATTCTATGGCCAACGCCATAAACCCTTACGGAGATGGCCGGGCAGCGGAACGATCTGTTGCAGCAATTGCCCATATGCTCAATCTTGGACCAAGATCCCAGCAGTTCACTGGGGAATAGCACGAATCTACAGGAAGAAAGTAGCATCAGCATTCGATCTGGTTGGTTCTGTCCGAATTGTTTATTCGGCTCCGAGATACTCCTCGATCGTTAGGAAAAGGTTTCCAGATGAATAGGCGAATGTTAGTCGGTAGGGTACACGCCAGGCCGTGCCCATCGGACGATTAGGGCGAGAATACAATTCGGGCCATTAAGGCTTAGTTGAATGGAATATGGAGAATACCTGACGATGCTCAAGAACGAAGATGATATTAGCAACTTGCTTACCAATTCTATTTGGCACTTCTCCGGCAACGATCGGGTTCTGAGTATCGCCCTGCGTTTCCACCCAGACGGAAGGCTTTTCGGATATAGCCATCGCAACGAGCGTCGGTGGACAATTTTGGACGGTCAATTATGCTTCATGACTGAGCAAGGCAGGCTAACCGGCCGACTATCACCCGTTGTGGGCGATACGGAAGACATCACCTTCTGCGGAAACTCTCTCGTTGACCCTAAAGTGACATTCATTCTATCGCCAGTGACATGGGAGGCCCGAGGCCGCATGGAGACAATGACCCGCGCGGCCTTCGCTGGTGAATCAGCGCTGTATGGATGGGAAATTGGTGACCATACTTATGGAAAGCCTATAGTATTCGAAAAAACCTCCAAATTAAAAATCGGAAAGTTCGTCTCGATAGCTGGCGGAGTGGGCATTGCCTTGGGTGACCATCGTATCGACTCGGTATCTAGCTACCCATTTCCGACATTACGTAGATGGTGGCCATCCGCTGGCTCCCCCGTAGATCATGTCAGCAAGGGCGACGTTGTTATTGGGAATGATGTCTGGATCGGCGCCGGGTCGTTCATCACCTCGGGCGTCACTGTTGGAGACGGAGCAGTCATCGCTGGTCACGCCGTCGTGACCAAGAATGTGCCACCGTATGCGATTGTTGGGGGGAACCCTGCCCGAGTTCTTAGGTATCGCTTCCCTGAGACCACCATTGACCGGCTCCTGCGGATTGCATGGTGGAATTGGTCGGACGAAAAAATTGACCGATTTTTGCCACTTATGTTTAATGATGAATTGAAAGAATTTCTCGCCCAAGCGGAACGTGAAGTGTGAATTTAACTATTTTTGAGTTGGCCTCAGCCGACTCTCCGCTTGCATTTACTTGCCGGATCTTGCTCGTAAATCATGGGGAATTGGTTCGGAGCGAAAATTCATAATGGACCGTTCGCACTAGCCTCGATTTTTCATCGGGGCTAGCGATTGGGTTTCTGACGTCGGTGGGCAGAGCCGCTGATGCTGGATTGCTTTTGCCCTGTTGTGTCCCTCTGGATCAGCGCCGCTTCCACTTAGGGTGGGCTTTCGTTCTGGTCGTCGGGCTAATCCCAGGGGCAGGGGTTAGCCGGGCGCAAGGGGTCCTGAGAACAGGAGTCGTTGTTTGCGGCCAATGGTGATGAGTTTGCCGGCGGTAGCGATAACCCGATAGCGCCAACGTTTGATGTCCCAGAACGCGGCTCGGTGTCCCGCGGGAACGCAGGTGAGTTGAAGCCAGAAGGTGTGCTTCAGGGTTCGGATGCGGTTCTCGCACCGGCCGAGGCCCGGTAACGTGCGTCCAGTGCTGGTGCGTGCCAACGCGGTGAATTGGCCAGAACGCGGTGATCCGGTGATCATCCAGTTCTTAGTGAACGCCTACGGATTGTCCTATCTGCAATAGCCGTTGTTCGAACGGTCCGACCGATAGGACGACAGTCTGGCCCTGTTGTCATACCACCCAAAAGATGAATAGACCCCGGCGCCGACTTGAGCTCTCTACCCTTCCCCTAATCGCACTATACTGTGTGTACTCGACGGAGAACAATCTCGTCGTGACATTTAGGATTTTACGTCGCAGAATATTTGTACGTCTTCCGCCACTGAATCGAAATATTTTTGGTAATCAAACAATTCGGCATCAATGGATTTATCGAACAATACAAACGAATCGACTAAGGACTTGCCTGCAATTAATAGCCCATTATCAGGCCGGACCCCCGATAACTTTCGATCGGGTTGATAGATTGTCGTTGACCTAACATAAGGTTTTAAGCAACGAAGGAAACTGGCAAAATCTGTCGATCTTCTGATTATTAAGACATCGACAGGTGACCTGCCGAGGAGGTTGAAAGTGTGTAGGGCGGAGCCCTGAATGGAAATAGCATGGCTTGCGTTATAGGCAAGTTTGATCTGATCAGATGCATCCATCATTTCAGGAAATATGCAAGCATAGCCGAACTGCTCCAGAAATGCCGCAATATACCCCTCCCCCGCCAACTTTCCTCCAACGTCAGATAGAGGTCGCCTATAGAAAATTTTCACTGGGCTCCCCCGCTCTCCGAGCTTTCTATGGGAGTGTGCCGATAAAATATCCAAGTAGTCCGGTTTGTGAATATCAGAAAACAACAAACCACCTTGTTCCGGAACGGCAAGATTCTCGAAAATTGTCCGAGTCTTAATGAACGTCACCAAGTCAATATCAAAAAACCTAAAAATTTCCTGCTGCCAGGATCTTAGACTTTCAAAAACGAAGTTAGATCGCTCTTCGACCGAGCTTACCTCCGGCATGGCAACTACCCGAACATCCTTGTGCGACCCATCTAACAAGTACCAAACACGAGTCATTGTCTCAGTAATGAAGTGGCCATAGTGATTATGCAAAGGACCCAAATACATGCTAGGTCTTGAATCGATTTCAGGGACCGCCCCTGGCTCACTGAATCCAGTCGGATCATTGTGTCTGAAACGAGTGACCGAACCGACGGATTGACCAATCTGACGTAATTGCTGAGTATAAAGAGGCGCGCCGCTAATCGGAACGAGCCCACCTCGAACCGATCCATTTGAGCTTGAGACGGCCGTCGGCAGAACTGCGGCGTTATGAACCTCCAAGTAGTGCAAATCAGCTACTGAGTGTTCAATCCAACTAGGAGATGCCACTGGGAACATTCTTTCTGCCTATTGTAATACAACATACGAGCAAAAAATAGGCTATTCATCTAAAAATTTGAACGGTATAAATGGCGGTCCGATCAATCCATTAGCACTTTCAATTCACCGAGTATTATCGGGGTTTCCAAGACGTTTTTCTAGTTCACCTACACGCGCTAGATATTTATCCGCCCTAGCATGCATCCCACGATACTTGACCTGCATCGAGCCCAATTCTTCCTCCAGCCTTTCAGCTTGCTTCAGGTATCCATCGGCCCGTGCATGCATCCCCCGAAACTTTACCTGCAACTTATCATGGTCCTTGACGAGTTTAGCGAGAAAAGATGCCGACCTTGCAAGAGTAGGCCCTTCGCTAGTAAGAGAGTCGTTTAGTTGATTCCCTTTCACTGATTCTTTTCGGATCATCTTTAGTGCTTGGTCCCGAACAAAAAAATCTAAAACTTCGCCAAAAAGCTCGGCTCGTCGCTCCTCTGCAGCGGTAATCCCAGGATCTGATGCACCCAATCCTAGGGCGATCACGGGACCCAACGAATCAACAACTTCCAAGGACTCACTGGCCATCACGAGCTGTAAAAGCCGGCCAGTTCCGACTCTGCTCAGATCAATAAACAGGATATCCCCTGTCTGAAGAACTCCGCCAGAGTTCTCAGTAAGCAGAAGGGCAACTGACGAGCTGTTTAGCGTCCTCTTTGAATGGGCCCCCGTAACCTTTGCAAGCAACTTAGGAAGAAGCTGACGGAGCGACTCACTGAAAGTGAACTTCGCTGATACGTCGAACGATCTACGAGCCGCCACTTCTACGACATCTGGGTTATCGCGAACTAGTTTCAGAATATTTACATACTCGGACATTGAATCAGCGAAAAGAGGATAGTCGCTACCGAATAGTGCTTCGTGCATAGGTGTCCGGTTCATCACACATGGTCGGCCGAAGGACCCATACTCAAGCAACTTCGTCGACAACTCCAGGCTGTCGTCCAACTCCTTCGATCTCCAACTAATCCCGACGTCGGACGACATGATCAGTTCGCGAGCTCGTTTCCGGTCCACTCCACCGATCCATTCAACGCGAGGCGTGTTTTGCAAGAGGTAGCGTACATCTTTCGCAAAATACGGATCCTTTGGGTCATCCTTAAATTGGTCGCCCGCAACCGCAAGCGTCATAGATGGATCGTCAACCGAAGCCTCGCGGAACCCTGAAATGATCTTCCCGGGATTCCACATGGGAACGAATTTTCCGGTATAGACAAAGCGGGTGTAACGATCACGGTTTTGGAAAACTTCATCAAAAGTGAGATCGATATCAGGGACCATGGGACGCAGAGCAAAAAGGGATTCTTCAGGAATACTCAGATCGGAGTGCTGCAGAATATGGTGTCGCATCTCATCGGTCTGGCAAACCAATGTCATTCCTCTTGAGACCATTGTGCGGAAGTCATCTACAAGGTCGTCATCCAGCGGCTGACTACCGCGAACCACGCCTGTAACGTAGAGAAAGGTCCTATGCGATCCCTCTGGTTCGTATTCCGCGAATGCCAATCCAACTTCAGTGGATCTGATGAATACAAGGTCATATGATCCTGTTTGCCAATAGTGGCCGAGCAGGACAGCAGCCTCTGATGTGGTCATCCTGCCTGAATGTAAGAAGGATAGATTTATTCCAGGATCCGGTTCCTGATAGGGGTCAATAATGGTGACACTTGGGTGATCTATGATATCGGACAGAACTGTGGTTCGCTTGAGCGGATTGGCGAGGACCAAATCGACCTCGATCTCCGGCGCAGAGACAAGCATTGAGGTCAGGCTGGTCAGAAATAGGGCGGAGCCGTCTATCACATTTACGTTGATGTATCCGAAGAGCAAAATGCGCAATGGCTTGTGAGAATTTGAGGAAGCGGTCATCACAGCTGCACCTCGATAGACTCGGATTTCATAAGCGCCACGCTCCCACTGTCATGCATATTTCGAACATAAGCCCACACTCTGAAAGATCCGCTGCTCGTCGGAACGTATTTAAGGCTATTCGATCGCCCATACTCGTTGACCACTTTCAAATTACCTGGTCCGTATACGAAAAAAGCAAACTCGGGGTTAGCCGCGCTCGCGACGCAAGTTGCTGTGATAACACCTTCAGCCATGACCGTTTGCAATTCCACGATTCGAACCGCTTGAACCAACGATCCACTTCTTTCAAGTTCCTCCATTTTGTCCGCAACGGACAGCAAAATGATTTCGAGTTGGGATTCCAAGCCTCGGTAAAGACGACGCCAATCCAAGTCAAAGGCGTCAGGTTCTGATAATTTACTTTCTGACAATTTCAAGCTCCTTTGAAATAGATTCGCTAACGGAGCAAACGGACCGGATGGATTGTGCTGCAGCGGAAGATACCGAACGAAATAACTCCGGGTTGAAGTAGAGACGTTCAATCCATTCAGCTAAGCCCTCGGCATTTTCTGGTTCCGCCAGGAAACCTGTAACTCCATGTTCAACAAACTCCGGGATTGCGGAGACGTGATTCGAGATGGGCACGACCCCACTTGACATCGCCTCACACATCGAGACCCCCTGGGAGTCAAATCGGGTAGGCCCTAGAAACACACCATGATCTTTATGTAGCTTTGCAATATCAGATTGCCGCAAGAATCCATTTGTGATGCGCACATTTTTCATTGCTTTCAATGGTTCCACGGTTTCCCAGAAATACTGCCCCTCGCCGTAAATCGAGAATCTGAGCTGTTCAAAAAAGGGCCTCGGTGTAAGCAAAATAATCGCTTGTACCATTAGGTCATTGGCATACTTACGCGAAGCATAAGGGCGAATGGAAATTATATTTTGCCGCTGCCATAATGGTTTTTCTTGATATGAGAATAGTTGGTCATCGATAGCATTTGGGATAACGTAACTGTTTTGAGTAGGAACTCCAGCGTCCGGTTCGACGATGTTTTCCTTAAACCACTTGGATACATGAACAAAAGTGAGGTCGAGTTCTTTCGTCTGATACAACCAAGCCATAAAAGAAAGCTGGCCATCATAGTACTCAGTCTTCTTTTTGATCGCACTCTTGATCTCAGCTGATGATCCAATGAAGTTAAACCATCGACGATGCCACGCCTCAGCTTCGAAACCATGAATCCATACAATTACCGGAGTCTTCGGGCAATTGTTACGTATCGGTTCAATCATATCCGGAGATGCAAAATGTATTAAGATCTTTTTGAACTTCTTAAGCTTCAGATAATCTTCCAAGTGCGATCTTGCTCCGACGCGGACATCCACCCCATCGTACTGGTACTCGTAGGCAGACTTCACGGGGGGATGGAGGTAGAAAACCTGCACGGTCTCGCCCTGAGCTTGGTAGGCCTTCAGCCGCGAATGGATGAACGCGTTTCGATAGAGGGCTTTGTCGCTGGGGTAGGCGTTAGCGATAATCAAGTAGTCCGAGGACCTCGGCGTGTAGTTATCAGCCATTACTCGCCCTTTCATTGGTTGAGCAGCCGTAGGCACTGAAGTGTTTATCGGTGCATGGTTTAGGAGGCGGAGCGCCTGCTTGAGAGACGGTGGCATCCCGGGTGGTACATATCTATCTATGCCTCAGATTCAGACTATCAAGCTATTGGGATTTCGCTAAAAGTTGAGCAAATCTCATCGACCATTCAACGCAAGACTGCCAACGCCGGTCGTAGCCTGCTTCTTCAATGGACACGGATTCTAAGATCGTCCCGATCACTGGCTCCGCCGCCTAACCCATTCTGGCAGCCCACTCGTGAGATCCGGGCTCGTTCCCAGGCTTGGAAGCTGCGCCCTTTCGGGAAGGTCCGCCGCGTTCGTCTGATACTGGATCGTTGCTGTCCCGGGCAGCATCACGTGGCTCGTTAGGCGTTCGTAGCGGAAATAGACCTCCAGCATGGTGTCCGTGACCCGCAGGTCAAAAAGGGCACCGATGTAGGTGAAGGGACAGAGTAAAAGTATTTCACCCAAGCCACAGCACGTTCCTGCCCACCTTGCGCTATTTAGCCCAGGAGCGAATTTCGAACGCAACCGCTGGCAACGGTTGCAACTGGCCTAGTTCTTCCAGGGTGAATCGCTCAGCCGCGATCCGTCCTGCTTCTGGAACGGCTGCCGGTTATAGGCATCGATCCGCTCCCGCAACTGTGCCAGGGACGTGAACTACTCGAGCCTCCACCCAGCGATGACCCAGGTGGCAACATCGGAGACAGTGTTTTCGACGCTCGCTTTGTCCTTCGGCGTCCCGACTCTGCCCGGTAGCACCGCGTCCGAGTAGTGCGCGGCCATCTCCCGGTACGCATCGTTGAGGGCGGCTTCGCCCTCTCGTGGATGGGAGATCACCCAGGTCTTCAGATTGTCGGGCACCAGACGCGGGACGCTGCCGCCGAAGGAGGCGAACCTAGATACGTGGGCGCGTGGCCACGATTCTTGGCGCATGTCCAGAGACACCTCAACGAACGCGTACTTGTTGAACGGCAGACAAGCGAAAAATAGATAAGCCTTTGAGATCTCACCCGTGGTAATGCCCAGCAGCTATACTGTGGGCCCTGACCAGCCGACCTCGATACTATGCCCGGCCTTGTATCCAACCCTCGACGATGGCCCGGTCACGGCCGCGTAGTCGCCGTAGAGCCGACAGAACCGATCATTACTCATCTACGTCTACCCCGCCCGCGCGCTGGTGTCGACGTATTCCTGGGGCAGCAGCTTCACATCACCCCGACCCTGGCTAACTTCCGGCGAACCTGTGGCCAGTCCGGTTGCGCAAAGACAATCTCGCGGACTTCGCGGCCGAGAAACAACACCCCATAGACCTCGGCCTCAGACATGTCCGCGACATCATCCCAGCCCAGCCCTAGCCGGTCCGCAGCAACGAGCACCGCCAGGATACTGTTTCGGGACATCCCGTGCGCGGACTCAATTGGTCGCCGCGACAGGATTGACTACATAACTACAGAACCAGCTTCGCTTTGATCTTCCGCACCATTACCGGTTTCCTTCCGCCATGTGGCCATCACATGGTAGGAGGAGCTTCTCAGACGACACTCAACCACAATGATATTGATGCTGCACAACGCGCATCACGGAACTGAACAGTCGTGCTCATCCGCACCACACCCGGAGCCCGCCAAGGCGAATATTCATCCCCGCCACCGAAACGGGGACTGTAGGAAAACGGTGTGTGAGGGTCCGGCCTGATCCGAAAGGCGACGACCGTGACTGACTTCACGACCGAAGCAACAGAGGAGATGATCGATCCGGTGACGGGAGAGATCATCGATCAGAAGGACCTTGCCGAACGGGTGCTCGTCCAGGCCAGGGAGGAGTGCGTGTGCCTTGTCGGGCCGGGCGGGTTGTTGAACCAGCTCACGAAGAACGTCCTTGAGACTACGCTTGAGGCGGAGTTGACCGAGCACCTTCATGAGCACCGGCAGACGCCGATAGCGGCGAATATGCGCAACGGGACGAGGTCGAAGACGGTGCTGACGGAGATCGCTCCGGTCGAGAACGAGGTGCCCCGGAATCGGGAGGGTCGTTCGAGCCGGTGATCGTGCCCAGGCGGCAGCGGCGTCTTCGACCTCGTCGTGCTCTCGCTGTCTGCCCGCGGCCTGACGACCGGAGAGATCGCTGCGCACTTCGAGGAGGTCCACGGGGCAAAGGTCTCGAAAGACACCATTTCGAGGATCACCGAGAAGGTCGCAGGCGAGCTGGCCGAGTGGTCTTCCCGGCCACTGGACCCGCTCTACCCGGTGCTCTTCGTCCACCCGATCGTGGTGAAGGTCCGCGATGGGCAGGTGCGCAACACCCCGTTCTACGTCGTCATGGGCGTCACGACGAACGGGGAACGCGACATGCTCGGGATCTGGGCCGGTGATGGGGCGGAGGGCGCGATGTTCTGGTTGCAGGTCTTCTCCGAGCTGAAGAACCGGGGTGTCGAGGACGTGTTCATCGCCGTCCGCGACGGGCTCAAGGGCCTGCCCAAGGCGATAAACACAACCTGGGAGCAGGCGGTCGTGCAGCGGTGTATCGTGCACCTGATCCGCAATTCCTTCCGTTACGCCGGCCGACAGCACCGCGACGGGATCGTCAGGGCCCTCAAGCCGTACTACACGGCTCCGAGTGAGGCAGCGGCGAAGGACCGGTTCCGGGAGTTTGCCGCGGAGTGGGGTGAACGGTATCCGGCGATCGTCAAGCTTTGGGAGTCTGCGTGGGCGAAGTTCGTGCCGTTCCTCGAATACGACGTGGGGATCCGCCGGATGATCTGCACGACGAATGCGATCGAGTCGATCACAGTCCGCTACCGGCGGGCCGTCAGAGCGCGCGGACACTTCCCGAACGAGGCCGCGGCGCTGAAGTGCCTCTACCTCGTCACCCGGTCCCTTGACCCCACAGGCTGTGGCAGAGCACGCTAAGTGATCAGGTGGAAGCCCGCCCTCAACGCGTTCGCGATCACCTTTGCTGGACGGCTCGAAAGAACCACTCACTGATGAAAACCGCCGGACCCTACACATCGTCTATCGGACAGTCCCGGGCATGGGAACTATTTCACGATTGCTGTCAAGTTCAGCGATGTCACTTTCGGCATGACCAATCGGACGATTCTCAGGGTGGCTCCAGTGTTCGATGTCTCGGGGGCTTGAACCACACTGAGCTTCGAGCCTCCCGGTACCCCGCCCAGCTGAATGGTGACCTGTTTGCCGTTTTTTGACAGCACCGCTACGTTGCTGCTGGCATCAACGGTGACCGCGGCATCCGTTACCCATTGCCAGGTCAATGGTATTCCCGCCGCCGAGGTTACCGTGTCCCGGACCGTCATGCCGGTCTGAGTGTGTTCGATTGACCTTTTGGCTGAGTTCGAACCGGCGAGTGCCTGCGTAAGGTTAACAGACGCAGAGGTTGGGGATTGCATGGTCGTTGCTGCCTTGGCCGTCAGTGGCTGATTGGCCCCTGCGACGGACAACGTAGAGTGGGCTGAAGTACTTGTCTTCCAGAAGTTCCACCGCGTTCCGGCACTGTAGTAGCCAGCTGGGCTTCCCAGTTCTCCACCGGGGTCAATAGACCATTGCACTCCCTTCCGGTAAAAAGCCAGCGACCCGAGATCCAGATGGCCATGACTCGCGGCGTTATCGCCGCCTTTCAAAACGGCCGTGCCTGCCGGGAGGTGGAGAGCGGCGAGGCCGGTCAATGGATACACGCTGGACTTCTTGGCCGGCAATGCTCCAGGCTGCACCCTCCACCACATCAGGTAGGCATCCGGTTTCTCAATCAGTTCCTTTTCGACCCAGGCCGCCACTGCCCGGTCCCCGCGCGAATAAGCATCCCAAGCGGGCATCAGGGGGATCAGCTTGTTGGGTTCGGCATCGCCGAATGCGGTGGGGACGCCATCTAGCGCCGTGCTGTTGAGCGCGTAGCCAGAAGTCTTTGCCAAGGGGGGCATTGCAACAGGAAGGGTTGAGTAGACATTCGGAAGGGTTGAATAGAGGGAAGCAAGTGCCCGACTCTGGTAGGTCCAATATCCAGGGCCTTCCTGGGTTCCCCCGTCAGTAAGGATCAGTTTCAGCGCGGGTTGAATCGATACCAGTGACTCGCGGGCGAGTGCCGCCGACAACAGTGGCTGCTTCTCCAGAAATACTGCTGCCGCCGCGAAGGTCGCAGAGTTGTGAATAGCTGCGATGTTAGATGCAGCGTCTACGAAATTCTCCCGGTCTTCATGCAAGCAGGTAATCGGTCCCAACCACCGGATGAGGACGGTTTCTTCCATCCCTGTCGCGGATGACCAGTCGCTCCCGGTGGCGGCCGCCAACAGGAGATGGGAGGCGGTCAGCGTGTTCATGGACTCCGGACCAGCAGCGAGAATTTTCTTGGCATCGGATCGCAGTGAATCGCGCGCGGGGACGTCGCCAGCTTCCAACCATCCGTAGCCGAGGCGCGCCACGCGTTCGGGATAGCCCCGCCACAGTTGCTCAACCGTCAGACTGGTTGCGGCCTGGCGACTCGCTTCCCGGATCATTTGGCGGTGGATAGGACCCACGGTGGCATCGGTCTCACCTGTCACCTTCGCCCTGGCTACCAGGTTGTTGTTGGTTGCGACACCTGGTCCAGCCGCGGGGAGCCGGGGGGCGAACTTTGGATCGGCGTAAGGCAGCGCGCATCCTCCGGCAAATCCCACCCAACCCGGTGCGGAAGGAATAGGTTTCGTGCCTCCTTGCAGTTCGTCAAGCCAGCCTGTCGCCAGCATGGGTTTAGGCTGGACCACTTTACCAATCACGCTGAGCTGATTCGCGGCGTCCGCGGCCAGCTGGGTGGTAAATCCCGCTGCACGGCTCTTGCCGGCTTGATAGTTCGCCTCGGTTATCCGGGCGGCCCCACGATCAGCCAGGAGCTTCCTGGCAATGTCCTGCTGGGTTATCCTCAGCTCCACTACCCGCTTGAGTTGCGCCGCGCTGGTCTTGACCGTGGCTGCGCGAAGGCGCTCATCCCTGACCCTCGGTGCAACCTGATCGATTTTTGCCTGGGTGTCTGCCTCCCTCACAGCCACCGCGACCTTTTGAAGTTCACCTGTTCCCAGTGCAATGGCATCTTGAACCACAACCCCATTAGGCCTCGGCAGGGAGGAAATGAACGGACGCGAATTTACATACTCCTGCTGTGCCGCAGCGATAATCACCTGCAGGTCGGACCTCTGTTTACTGAGGGTAGGCGGGGCGGATTGTATCGGTGCAGGACTGCCGGCATAGCGGTACATGAACGCTGCCATGGCGTCGCGATTTACCGGCTGGACGGGACGATAGGTGTTGTCTGGCCAGCCTTCAGAAATCTTCTTCGACGCGAGCCAACTGATTTCCTTGTAGAACTGAACGCCCGTACCGACGTCGGTGAACCTTGCAGTCGCGGGTGCTGTGTAGGTAGGGCTTCCTGCCAGTCGGTACATGAACGCGGCCATGGCATCCCGGTTTACCGGCTGAACAGGTCGGTAGGTTTCATCCGGATATCCCGTAGAAATCTTCTTGGACGCCAGCCAGCTGATCTCCTTGTAGAACTGGGTTCGAGTAGTTACATCCCGGAACGGTGAGCTAGCGGGAGGAGTGTAGGCAGGTTCGCCTGCCAGACGATACATGAATGCTGCCATCGCATCACGGTTGACCGGCTGCAGAGGACGGAAAGACCCGTCGGTGTAACCGGTGGAGATGCCCTCAGCGGCCAGCCAGCTAATCTCATCAAAGAATTGATTATCGCTGCCTACATCGAAAAAGGATCCGGAGGCGGCTGCGACTTCCGCTGGTTCGACGGCGTTGGCTGAACCCATCGCAAGAATAGGGACCACCAGGACGTATGCGGTTAGCGAGGCAACCATTCGATGTGTGCGTGTGATGAAAGACATAAAGCTGACCTCCGCATAGGTCAGCCCTAACGACCGACAACCCGAATGAATTCCGGGCCATTTTGAACCTACCCTTGGGTTTGTGCGGAGGTGTGATAGTTGGTCAAAAATGACTCAACGCTGATTAAATCCTGTGGTGAAGTCGCGCCTGGAAGCAAATGGGGACCTTTCTGTTGTCAGCCGGAGAAATGGTCCCAACCCTCGGAGACGATGGTCCCACCCACCTCGACCGCTGCGTCACCCTCCGAGACTCTGCCGACTCTCACGAACCCCCCGGGCAACTTCACTTCGGCGGGAAACGTGGCTAGCAGACCGTAGTCTTCGCCGCCCGAAAGCACCCATTCCATCGGGTCAACACCCAGAAGCAAGCCAGCGGCACGCAATGGCGCCGAAAAACGTTCAATGATGCGCCGGTCCAGGTGGATGGTCGCGCCACTTGATGTGGCGATACGTCCCGCATCCCGCATCAACCCGTCTGAGATGTCCAACATGGAATGTGCCCCCGCGGCGGCCGCAGCCGGTCCGGCACCTAGAGGCGGCCTCGGACGGCGCTGGAGCATCGCGTACCGCTGAAGTAAGGGTTCCAAGCTGCTCAGCTTGTGATCGGACTCCATCAGAGCCAATCCTGCGGCCGCCCGGCCCACGGTTCCGGCAAGTGCCACGTTGTCCCCCGGCAGCGCTCCCGATCGCAGCACCGGATCGCGTTCCTCAAGCGTTCCAGTTGCGGCAATAGTGATTGCAAGGTCCCGCCCTCCACCGAGGTCTCCCCCGACAACCCCGCACCCTGTTGCGCCAAGATCCCCGATAGCTGCGGACATCCCATCCGCAAAATCTTCGACCCACGAAACGCGCGTTGATCCTGGCAAAGTAAGGCTCACAACAAGGGAGGTAGCCCGTGCACCCATCGCGTTGATGTCGCTAAGATTCTGGGCGGCTGCTTTCCACCCAACATCGAAACCACTGGTTAGATGCCCATTTGCCCGCCAAAGCCTAAAGTCGAGGTTCTCGACAAGAGTGTCGATCGTGATCACCACCCGACCATCCGGGGCGGCCAGCACTGCGGCGTCGTCTCCAGGACCCACGACTGCTGCGCCTGCAGGCAGCAGGCGGGGGAAAATTCGTGCCAACAGGTCCGATTCGCTGACATAATTGACGGTAAGGGACATACCCCCAAAGTACTAGAACCGGGCCGAAATCTTCGCAGACAAAGTTATTGCACTGGGCATGACGGCCCCAGCTACTAATTGGTTGCCCCCGACCGAACTATATTAGAACGGGTTCAAACACTGGCGCGTGGATAGGAAGTGGGTTTTGTGTACGCTCGCTTGGATAGCGATCTCCCTGCGGCACGGCATCTCAGCCAGAACGCGTCTTCGAGCGCGCGTCAGCCGACCGACACTACCAAGCAACCGCGTCCCGCGGGGCCAGGGAAGAAGCTTGAACGTTCACGAGCTATTGAGCGCAATGCAAACCATCGACGGAAAAAGAACATTGCCCTCCTTCTGGTCCTTCTTGTCGCACTGAGCGTTCCGACCCTCATCGTGGCGCTCCTCGTGCTGGGATAGGCTGTATCGCAGAAGGAAATCTCATCGAATCAGCGGACCCAATTGCCTGTCATAATGCCGATCTATGGAACTCGACCTGACGCAATAGAAATGGCGCCTATAGTCGCGGCGTTGAGAAGTTCTGAGCATTTTAACTGTGTGGTGACTGTCACCGGGCAGCACCGCGAGATGTTGGGTCAAGTGAACTATCTTCTCGGAACTGTTCCGGATCATGACCTCAACATAATTCAGCAGAGACAAAGCCTCACTTCCATTATGACCAAGACGATTGATGGCCGCGCCGCATTGTTCGAGCAGTCGAAGCCGGATGCCGTTATTGTCCAAGGGGACACAACCACATCTACGGCCGCCGCCATCGCTGCGTTCTATCACGGTATCCCTGTTGTCCATGTGGAGGCAGGACTTCGCTCGGGTAATCTGTTCTCGCCATTTCCGGAAGTGGCGAACCGGAAGATCACCTCGCAGATCGCCAGCCTGCCCCTGGCCCCTACCTCCACGAGCCGCGACAACCTCCTCGCCGAGAATGTTTCGGCGAAGGACGTCGTCGTTACCGGAAACACCGGCATCGATGCGCTTCTTGAAACAGTGCGGAAACAGGTTCCATTCACTGATCCACCGCTGGCGTATCTCGCGCTAAGTGGTAACTGGGTCCTGCTAGTCACGACGCACCGCCGCGAAAACCAGGGTGAGGATATGCGTGGTGTTGGACGGGCGATTGCCAGGATCGCTGCGGCGGAACCGGACCTAACGATTGTCCTACCCGTGCGTAAGAACCCTGTAGTCAGGGAGGCAGTTTTACCTTCACTGGAGAACTTGCCCAATGTCCTTGTTACTGAGCCCCTTGCCTACGACGAGTTCACCCGGTTGCTTTCCCTTTGGCAAATGGTGCTCACCGATTCCGAAGGGGTTCAGGAGGAGGCTCCCGGCCTTGGCAAACCCGTTCTGGCGATGCGCGAGAACACCGAGCGACCCGAGGCAGTGGATGCGGGAACGGTGACCCTCATTGGAACCGATAAGGAGCGCATCGTCGCGGAGGTGTGTCGCCTGCTAAACGACAGCGACCACTTTGACTCGATGGCAAATTCCATAGACCCATACAGTGATGGTTGAACCGTGCCGGGTTTTAGGCCGTCTTCTTGCTGGTGGCCTCGTCGTCTGATGAGGCGTCTAAATTAGCGTAGTAGGTTTGCTCGAATTCGCCGGGCGGGACCTTGGCCAGGGTGCTGTGGAGCCTGCGGGTGTTGTACCAGTGGACCCAGTTCATGGTCGCCTTCTCCATATCCGCGAGCTGCTTGAGCGGGCCTGTCATGAAGGGGCTTCCTTTGCGGATGCATTCGTTCTTGCACAGCCCGATCGTGGATTCCGCTAGGGCGTTGAAGCTCCTATAGTTGTCAACTCCTGATTTCGCCGGTTGTCGGGTTCGGTTTGATGAGGTGGTAAACCTCGCGGATGACGTAGCGCTTGAGGCAGCGGATGATGTCGCGTTTACTCCGACCCTCTGCGATCCGGCGGGCGACATAGGCGATGGTCGGCTCGTGGAATCTCATTCTGACGATAACTGGTCGATAGATTGCGGCGTTGAGCTGGCGATGCCCCCCGTGGTTGATGCGATGCTTTCCGCTAGTCATTCCTGAACCCGTGGGGACGGGGTCAATTCCGGCGAGTTTAGCGGAGGCGGCTTCGGAGCGGATCCGTTCAGGGTTGTCTCCGGCGACGATGAGAATCTCGGCAGCGGTGTCGGCTCCAATGCCAAACTGCTCAAGGAGCTGCGGGGCGGTGCGACGGACGAGGGCGTCGATCAGGGCCTCGAGTTCTTTGGCTTCGGCGTCGAGGGCGAGCCAACGTCGCGCCAGGGTGCGGACCGAGTGGCGCAACGCGTCGTCGGGAGTATCCAGGTTTCGCGGGCGTGATGCTGCGAGGTGTCGGGCGAGCTTGGGACGCGACATTTTGTTCGTCTCGCGGCGCAGCTCGTCCGAGCCGTGGACCAGCATCGCTTTGATCATGATGATTGTTGAGGAACGGTTCACGACCGCGGAATCATGCACGACTTTCAGCTGTCGGATCATCTCGACGGCGCCGTCTGCCGTCTTCGGGATTGCTGTCGCGAATCCGGCAAGCACGCCCCTGGCGGCGTTTTCCGCATCGAGGGTGTCGGACTTGCCATTCTCGCGCCGCAACCGCCGGTCAGGGCGGCCGGCTTCGACGACCTTGATGTCGTGTCGGCGCAGGAACGAGGTCAGCGTGGCTCCGTAGGAGCCGGTGCCCTCGATCCCGAACGCGAGGACCCGGCCGAACCCTTCCGCCCACGCCAGTAGCTGCCGGAACCCGCCGGTGTCGGTCGGGATCGTTAGCGTCGCGAGGATGCCACCGATCGTGTCCATCACGGCGGCTACGTGGATGTGTTTGTGCGTGTCGACGCCGACCACAATGTGGCCCGATCGCGTCGAGATGAGATTTGTCATCGTGTCCTGTCCTTCTGCCCGTTAGCGTGGAATCACGCTGTCGCCGGCGGGTGGACAGGACTGTCACGGGGACGCTCGCAAAGTCTGCTCCAGGCGCTGATTTGTTCCATTGATGGTGGGATGCCGCAGGATCTGCAGTCTTGTAGCGTCCAGGGTGTTAGCCGGCACAGGTCCGCAAGCTCCTTGCCGCCCGCATAGGTTGGGTTGGCTCACTGATAGCGTGCCGCGCCGCTGATACCCGCCCGGGGCGTGGCTCGACAGAGGCATGCGAACACTTCAAGTCAGGGTGCCCGCCACGGGTGATCCATCACTTACATCGGCGTAAGGGGCCCGGACATGATCATCATCGGCATCGACCCGCACAAATCCTCCATCACCGCAGCAGCCATCGATCCTTCGGGGTGTGAGCTCGCGGTACGGCGTTTCGTCGTCAACGCAGGAACCGCCCGACAACTGCTGGCCTGGGCCGCGCAATGGCCCGAACGGACCTTCGCCATTGAAGGCGCCAATGGTTTAGGCCGTGGTACGGCTCAAGTCCTCGTAGCCCATGGCGAGGTCGTCGTGGATGTTCCCTCCACGCTGGCCATGAAAGTCAGGGTCGTCTCCACCGGCGGCGGACGTAAAAGCGACCCCGCGGACGCGTTCGCGGTCGCCCTCACGGGCCTGCGGCAGAACAATTTACGCGTCGTCGCAGCCGAGGACCAGACCACGATCCTGCGTCTGCTGGCCGAACGCCGCGAGGACCTGGGCCACGAACGCGCCCGACTGCTCAACCGGTTGCACCGGCTCCTGCGCGAACTCCTACCCGGCGGTGTCGAACCCGGCCTGAGCGCCGACAAGACCGGCGCGGCGCTGCGGACGATCCGGCCGGCAACAGCCACCGACGCAGTCCGACGCGAGCTCACCAAAGAGCTGCTCGCTGATCTTCGACGCATCGATTCCTCCATCAAAGGCAACGAAACGCAGACCCGTACCGCGTTGGACGCCTCCAAGACCTCCCTGCAGGAAATCCCCGGTATCGGCGTCATCCTGGCAGCGAAGCTCCTGGGCCATGTCGGTGACATCACCCGCTTCCCCAGCGCCTCACATTTCGCCAGCTACACGGGCACCGCGCCCCTGGAGGCCTCCAGCGGCAACCACAACCGGCACAGGCTCAATACCGGAGGCAACCGGCAACTCAACTCCGTGCTGCACACCATGGCCGTCTGCCAAAGCCGTGACCCCGGACCAGGCCGGGACTACTACCTGAAGAAAATCACTGAAGGTAAAACACCCCGAGAAGCCCGAAGAGCACTCAAACGGCGCCTCTCCAACGTCCTCTACCGGCAGATTCTGCACGACCACCGCCAAGCCGAAAAGAACGCCGCTTGACACACAGAGGCGCTATCAGGTCACGCCCGACAGGCGACAGCCCTTTCTGCAAGCGCAGCCGGACGGTCGACAGATCAACGCAAAGGCACCTCTCGGGCCGATCGTAAGCAAGGGTCAGACCGCGCCGGCCGGGTTACCGGATCAGTCTCGACCCGACAGAAATAAACTGACAGTCGTACGCGTCGCCGAGGCTGTCGACGGAAGCTGCCAGGCCTTCAAGTAGCAGTGCCTCCCCGAATCGGATCGAGGTGTATTGGGAGCCGGCGTCGCTGTGATGGACCATCCCCTCAGGGACCGGTGTCCCGGCTTGGTCCCGGCGCCAGAGGGCCATTTTCAAGGTAGTAAGCACCATGTCCGTGTCCTTGATCGTGGAGCCGTGCCACCCCACGATCGCCCGGGAGAAGACATCGATCGCGAAGGCCACATACGCAAAGCCGGACCATGTTCTGACGTAGGTGAAGTCGGTGACCCACACAGCGTTCGGCCGGGCCGCGGTGAAATCCCGGTTCAGCAGGCCCGGCGCCCGCTGGGAGTCCTTCGGAGCTGTCACGGCTTTGGGTTTCCGGCCCCGGACGAGGCCGTTCATGGCTTCATCCCGCATCAACCGGTCAACCGTGCACCTGGCCACGGCGTGGCCTCCGGTTTCTCGGCGGTGTCCTTCAAAGCGTTGACAATGGCACCGTCCGTGACGGTCCTGGCAGCCGGTGCCTTGGACTTCCAGGACCGGTAGGTCCGCGGGGCGACCTGCACTCCCTGCTCACGCAGGACCTTGCAGGCCGGCTCGACCCCGTAGCCATCAGCACGCAGCTCGTCGATGAATCCGGCTATTTGCGGCGGCGAGGGTCGAGCTCCCTCGCGAAGAAAATCGAGGCCCGCTTCAGGATCTCGTTGGCCTCCCGCAGCTCCCCGTTCTCCCGCTCCAGCTCCCTGATCCGGGCCTGCTCGGCACTCGTGACACCGGGGCGTACGTCAGCGTCGATCTGGGCCTGAAGCACGCACCGCCGCAGGGACTCCCTGCCGATGTTCAGTTTCTGGCCGATGGCCGAAAAGGCGGCAAAAACGGAGTCATACTCACCGAGATGGTCAAGGACCATCCGCACGGCACGCTCACGCTGATCCTGAGGGTATCGCTTGGGCATAATCGCTATCCTTCACAAAAAAGGAAGCGGCATCAAACCCGGTACGGTTCACCCCGACCTCTTCCTATCTGGACGGCTTTCCGGATTGTCTTCCAAACTAGGCAATTTGGAAGCTGCTAAAAGAGATTCCGGTAACTCAAACGACATCTGGATAGGTCAGAATGTCACTCTGAGCAAAGGGGCATTGCCCTCCACAATGACACTGGGATAACAGCCAGTAGCAATGTCAGTATTGCCTACTCGATTGTCAGGGAACTCTGTCCGTGTTCCGCAACAGCAATTTTAACGGCCAGTCGCTGCGTCTTTGGAAGCATCCGGGTGGGTGGCGATATCCTTCAGGAGATTCCTTTGACCTGGAAAAAACGAGTACCCAGAAGAATTTTCCTGAGTAGTTCAGCAAAGCTAAACCGACCCTAGTCCCTTCAAAGCGAAACCCCTCCGGGGTTTCAAGCTTTGGCAGCTATCTAGCCAACGTAAAGGGGTAAACCAACAACGACGGCTCGTGTGGAGCCCAGTACCTTCAGGTTGGTACAGTTGAGGGTCCAGCATCGGGACTTACTCGACCGAAAGACGCTCCTTCGATTTGGCACATGACACCGAGGAATAAATGCTTACCCACGACAACTTGCAATCCGTCCGTGCAGTCGTTGCTGGGCAACTGCCGGCCGCCAGCAATAGTGCAGCGAGAGATAGAGCCAATAGATTCCTCGATTCTAGGGTGATTGCTTCGGCGTCATTCAAGGAAATTCCCTTCAAAGACGGTGCAGTGTGGTCCACTTCCACCTCCCGAAGCCAGCAGCGCTACATACACGGACTGTTGTTCCTCGTGGACTGGTACAAAACGGTGCTGACAGACGAATCAACTCGATCGTCAGGGGTGGTCGCCGCGTGGGAAATAGTCGAGTCATGGTCGGTGAGCAACAAAGATAAAAGCGCATCGCCGTCTATGGCATACCACGATGAAACAACTGCCCAACGACTGATCAATCTTGTGTCGCTCAGCCCCTATATTGATGAACTTCTCCCAGTTCGTACTTCTGCGCTATCCGCTCTGATGGGCTCCACGGCGGATCTCCTGTCGACCGATGACTTCCATGCCACCGGTAATAACCATGGAATGTTCCAGGATCTCGCGCTACTCTACTGGGCCACGCTCCGCGCGGCGGATGACGACCCACGGGGTGCGGCGTACTTCGCCAAGGCCATGGCGCGGCTTAGGGCATATTTCGGGGATTGCTTCACAACGGAGGGGGTCCACGTGGAAAACACGCCGACCTACCACCTTATGGTCGCCCGGCAGGTTGACAACGTCCGCAAAATCGCAGAGGCCGCGGGGCACCCTGATGCCCTATATTACGGAGCCCTCCTCAAACACGCCGAAAAGTACGCTACGCACGCATTGATGCCGAACGCTACCTACCCACCCATCAGCGATACCCAACAGATCAACGTTGGGCAATCAGGGATGGACCGGGTCTTCACCGGATCGGAGTTCGCCTATGCGATCTCGCAGGGTGCCGATGGGGTCAAGCCTACTGATCGAACTCTGATCCTGCCTTCATCCGGTTACGCAATCTATAGGAGCCAATGGGGTGATCCAAAGGCGACTTTCGCTTTCTTTTCGGCCGCATATAACGCCGACTACCACAAACACTCCGATGATCTCAGTCTTTTCTTGAGTAGCGGCGGTATCGAGTTGCTTAGCGAATCCGGTCCATACAGTTACGATTATGCTAATCCTTTTTCTCGATACGCCTACTCCCAGTTCGCGCACAATAGCCTTGTGGTCGATGGACAAAGCCTTCCGCGTACAGATGGACATCGAGGCAAGGTGAGCCTTGACGTTCTGGAGCGGCGGATTGACGGCTTCAAGGTAATCGGGAAAAATGCCCGCCACAACGATGTCGTCCACGAGCGAGAGTTGGACATTAGCGAGGCGTCGGGAATCCCACGCTTCCTCCTCACCGACACGATATCCAGTAGTTCAGATCATGAATATCAGCTCCTATGGAATCTGGGCACTGAGGTGTCCGTCGTCCTTCACAGTCAGGGTTTCGAACTTTTCCATGGTGAAATTAAGGTGCTCGATCTTGTAGTGAGTGGGAATGTGGCCACCCGGCAGATCCTTCATGAGGGTCGCATGAAGCCCCGTCCCCTCGGGTGGCGTTTCCCGCGGTTCGGCGAAGCGGTTCCAGCGAAGGTGGTTGCGATCTCGTTCAAGGGCCGGAACGCGCAGATCAAGACGGATATCCGCCTTGCAGATTTTAGCTATAAGGAATACGAGATCTCGAGGGTGGAGAAGACCACAATCCAACTGTCTGTGAATGCACCGGAGAGAAGCCGCCTCGCCTACAAAGTGTTCCGAGGTGGCGAACTCGTAGCACAGGAGCACTACAGTGAAAAGACGTCGGTAAGGTTCAACCAGTTACAACCAGGACGCTACAGGGTACGAGTCTATGTTCGTCGTCCAGGCCACAAAACAGCCTCGCCCTTTACAACGCGTTGGATCACTATCGACTGATCAAGGTCTGAGATCACATGAGGCTGAGACTAGTTTTCAACGACTGAAGCCATAGAACTGTGGAGGTGGGTCACAATGGATTCGTTCTCGCGTACCGCCAGTATGCAAATGTTATTGTCCGCCGCCATTTTCGGGGTTGAACAATGAAAGAGAGCTGTCTGGTCGAGCATCCACGAGTCGCCAATAGCCAGCCGTCTCGCCAACGTTTGTCTCATTATTCCAGCCCACCGACGACCACCGGGGCTATTGCTGACGAAGGTACTGAACCCAAGCACAGCAAACCAAGGCACGAAGTAATCGAACTCGGCCCCTGTAGTGACAGTGACGTCATACGAGGTGAACCTTTCCAACGACTTGTCGGGCGCTGCAGAGAGATAGGAATCCGCGTCCTGGATCCATAGGTCTGATCCCAAAGAATCCAGGAAAAACTCTACGTGCATATAGCGCGCACATGCGAAGTAGGTTCTCTCATCGGGAACTCCGGTGGGGACCTTCTCCCGGCTCCATGACCATGAAGGCGCAGCATTCGTGCCGCCGCGGATTCGACATGCCAGGGTCAGCGCTTCCTCAAATTCTCCCAGAAATTCTTTCACCAACTCTTCGTCGTCCACCAAATGGAAGTGGTAGGCCAGGTGCTGGGCTGCCGCCATCTGGAACACTATTCTAACGACGTATTTCCTCAGGTACCTGACATCGGCCGACCAAAGAATAGTGATCGGGCGATCGCTCCTCGTGCTTAGATCCAGCTCCGGTTGTTGAGGGCTTACTGGCTGCGAATTTGATATGGCATAGGTTGCCGGACCATTCTTCATCAGTCCAATACTCCGATTAATCGATGGGGATTGAGCCCAAGCCGCCGACAAGTAGTGTATGGCGCCTTCCGTCAGCTGGAGGGCTACACAGGCAAATCCTCCTGCCAGCAACGCGGCAGGGAAGGTGGGGTACCGTTGGGCCATCTGTAGGTGGGATTGAAAAACGCGGTCCGCAGCTTCCCGATATTTCAGATTGGCCGGGGCTGGCAGGACCGATCCGGTATTGCGGGGAATGTGCTCGTTGTAAACCAGATTGAGTTCGGAATAGAACCTCAGCATGTAAAGCAGGTTCGAATAGTTGGAAGTCGAACTGAACCCGACACTAAATTCGTAAGCATCGACGAAGTGACTAATATTGCCGGCTTGTCCTGTTGACAGCTGCGCCGCGCGCGCGGCTCTCAGAATCCTGCTGTAGGCAGCGGTAAAAGACCGCAGTGATCCATCAAAATCGAGCCAATCGAGCAGCGCAACCCCTGCCACAAGGTCAGTGTTTACCTCGTCCTGGCTCTCTGCATCGACGAAAACCCGTAACCGGGAGGCTCTCAGAAGTGTGCGCACCTTAGCCTGCGCAACCCGCCTGATCCACTGCCCGTCGTGCATTACGTCGACCCGTAACCGCAAGGTATCGGTGGCGCTGGCATGCTTCGATAGATCAATCCGTAATTCGTGCTCCGGGGAACAATTCCCTGTCCAGATGACCTCGGCGGTCTTCGGATCCAACAGGAGGATACGCGCGACAGTGGCAAGTGGATATTTGGCCTGCATTATCGTCTTCGGACGAAAGGTGACAATCATGGTTCTATCGGAAAGTTCGGATGGTAGATGTGGTCGGGCAGGCCATGTCCTGGATTGATGGTCACTTAGGCTCGTCCGATAATGACTGCATGCAGGTCTCGCAGCACACTGTCTTGGGCGAAATTGGTCGAGGCAAATGAAACCGCGTCCTCTACGGCTAGCCGCCTGGATACTGGGGTGAGATTTGCTGAGCGGATCCTGTCAACCAGGGAATCGACATCGGCCCCGATCCAGGTGCTCGGGTAGATCTGGTCTGAGCCGGCCCACGCTAGGCTCACTGGCACCGCACCGGAAGCAGCCCCGTCTGCAATGGTCAGGTGGAACGACTCGAAGTCACTCACCGACAGGGCGATGCCGATCTTGCGGTACCAATCGGTCATGTCGTCGCCCTGCGAGTCGAAGGTCACCCCATCGGCGAGCAGGGGGTCTTGCGCTATTCTCTGGTATTCGCGCGTGTAGTAAGCCAGTTCTTCGGTTCGTCCTGCCATCCAGTGGAAATCTTCTGGCCGTTTCCCCTTGATGTAGAGGTGGTATCGCTGGTCCTCGGCCCTCAGCCGCCGCAACACATCAAGTGCAAGATCGAGCCGCTTCCGCTGCGGAACAATACCTACCATGCCAATATTCCATTTGGTATCGGGGTACTTATTCTGCCGAAGGCGTTCGTTGTCGACATAGTTGGGAATCACGACCGATTTCGAAACCGGCAGTTTGAAGTCCCGCTGCGCGACATCGGCAATGTGTCGGCCGACGAAGATGAACTGGTCTACCTTACCGACCTCCAGTTGGCCCAGGTACGGTGTATCCAATTCCTGAAGGTGCAGTCGGCAGACCAGCCGCTGGCCCGGGCGCTTGTTTCTCGCGTACCAGACGGCGTTTCCTAGAGTCCACTCGCAGAAGACGACGTCGGCGTTGGCGAGCTTGGCAAGGCTTTGAGCTTCATCATGCTGTGAGTGGCCCGTCCAGAGATCGGTCTCAACGTCATGGCCCTGTGACGTGAGGTAGCTGATGAGCCCTCCAGCAAATTTCAGGTCATGTCCTGCTACGAGGATTCGTTCCGACCGGAGCGGGGCGGGAATCAGCGCGGTGTGCCGCTGCTTTGCCACTGCACGATTGAGGACTAGTCTGGGGGCCCCCTGGTCGGGACTCAACGCTACGAGGTCAGGATTGCTCAAGGTTTCAGCTGTTTCGGTGTATGCGAGCCCCAACCCGACTTCGCCAGTCCTGGAGGAGTCGATCCGAGCTGACTGCCAGGACGAATAGGCCCGCGACGTCAGCAAGTCTTCGTAATAGGTCCGGTCGATGGGATGTGCGGGAAAGTCTCCCAGCAGAGTAATTCCCCGGGCGCGGAGGCTGTCGGCGTCGATCGGTTCGTCGGCCATCGGGAGCGAGCTTGTCTGGTTGGTGCGTGCACCCTGGTCTTGCCCCCGGCTCAGGATGACCAGCGCGGGACGAACGCTCTGGTCGTCCAGCAGTTTGAGAGACTCAGGAGTCGAACTGTTCAACCGAACAGCGTATTTCTCCAAGGGCGTTGCCCGCACCTGGAGACCCGCTGTACGCAGTACGTAGGTCAGGCGCTGGGATGCGGTGTGGCCACGGTAAACGTGTCGAGCTGAAAGCCACGCATCCCCGTTCCTGGCTTCTTCGTTCTCCATCCAGTAACCGATGAGTGCCTGCGCGTCCGACCTGTCGTAAACGATGGGGACGATACTGCCGAAAACGCGGTCAACGCCCTGTCCAGGTCCGCTAACCAGCGCACCTCCACAGGCGGCCACCTCGAAGACACGGCGAGAGAACATGGTGCCCGATTGTTCGACTGAGTTCACATTCACGTGCACGGGATGAGCTTTATAGGCCTCGACCATCTCCGGATACGCCAACCCGCCGCTGACATACGGGGCCAGATCGGGAGGAAACTTGTATGGACTGTCCTCGTTCAGATGCTGGCGATCATAAATGGTCAGTCCTGCCGGGAGCGCCGCAGCGAGCAGATTATGGAGCTGATCCGATCGTTTCTGATACCTCGCGCCATAGTAGGAGCCCGCGTAGGTGACTGTATGCGAGTAGTCCCTGGTACTGGGGAGCGGGTTGTGGAGCGTGGGCTGGGCGTAGAACGGCAACGACGCCACCGTCAGCAGATGCTCCCCCGCAGACTCCAGGTAGCGTCGGATGGATCCGTCGTCACTGGTGAAAACATGTTGAAAGTGCTTCGCGGTCTCCTGAAACCGGTTGAAATGAATGGGATCCTCTTTATTCCAGAATATGGTTGGAATTGAGTTGGTACGGCAATATTCAAGCAGCGCTCGAAGATCGGCGAAAGATTCGTCGTCGTAATATCCGACCTTTCCACGCCATGCGCCCTTGTTCCCGTCCCAGGCGGACTCGACGAACACAGCATCCAGACGGGTGTCGGCTAGCTGGTTTGCCCAGCTGTCGGGAAGCAGCTCGACAAGTGGGATATCGGGACGCAACCCGGCGGTGGTGAACTCGTCAGCGATGATCCCGATCGTCAACTCGGACAACGGGACACCCTTTGCAGGGGACGTCGATCCATCCGAAGCAGCGAAGGCTGTCTGCGCATCCTCGCCCACACGGCGCCAGGTTCGTTCCGCCACTGCCCATAAGCGTGCCCGGCGGCCCATGTCCCGGCGCAGATCCTTGCTGGTCACGAGATTTCCCAGTACTGCGGCAAGCTGGGTTGCATCACCTGCCGGGAACAGACTCGCTCGTTCCCCGTCTCGCCCTGCCAGATCCCGCAGCGGAGCCAGGTCGGAAAGTACCACGGCTTTCGCCGCCGCCATCGCCTCCAACGGCTTGATTGGTGACACCATTTCTGTGACTGGGAGCGGAAGCCGGGGGCACGGCATGATGTCGAACACGCTGATGAACGCCGGTACCTGGCTGGCTGGCACCCGGCCAGTAAATACCGACACCTTGGACAGGCCCAGATCCGCGGCTTTTGACTTCAAGGACGGGAGCGCTGCCCCATCACCGACCACCACCAGCCGGAAGTCAATCCCCTGCGTCATCATCTGCTGACATGCTTCGAGTAATGTCCCGAGTCCCTCATAATCGACCAGACTCCCGGCATACCCAATTACCGGGAGATCTCCATTAATGCCCAATCGCTGCCTCGTTGGAGCATGAGGCGGCATGTGGCTGAACTCGTCAGTATCCACGGCGTTCGGAAGTATTGAGATTTTCCCGAAGGGAACGCCCCGGGAGACAAGTTCATCCCGCACCTGTTCGGTGATGGCGAAGACAACGTCCGCCTCGACCGCAACCAATGTTTCCAAGCTTTTTGAGAAACGGAACCGATCCGATCCATCCCAGCCTGCCTTCGTTGAGGACTCGGTGATCTCCCAGAGTCCTCGAACCTCATAGCTGAAGGGCAATCCGAGCCGGCGTGCGGCGATCAGGGCAGGCAGGGCAGTCACGTGGTTTGAAGCAGCGTGGATGCGCTCAACGCGGTTGCGTGTGGCCACCTGGACGTAACTGTCCGCGGCCTGCTGGAGGTAATGATCGAGCGGACCCTGGGTCCAGGTTGGACCCTGGCTGAAGAAGTGGTCGATTCCATCAATGACTTGGGTATAGCTCGAGGTGGACTTGGGCGCCGTGTCAGTTTTGACGTCCCAGGGATAGCCGGGCCGAGCGGCGATGACGACATCGGCACCGGCCTGGGTCAAGCCTTTGACTAGGCCAGCAGTCCGAGTGGAGTAACCGTTGGAATTGTAGGGCGAGACGCTATGGGCGCAGTAGAGAATCCGCCCCCGTTCGGCCTGGTATCCGGGTGTGTCCTGCTTCGGGGGCAGCTGCGGACGGCGTTTGATTAGCCGGTCCAACCCCAGCACGGCGTCCACCAGTTGCTGTTCTTTGGGGGTGAGTTCAGTCAGTACGCCTGAATGGGTTTCAATCAGCGTTGCAGGCTCAGCGATGCTGCCGACCACAAAGTAAAGGTGAGCAATCAGATCATAGACACTCGCCTTAGAGGGATTCTCACGCACCCTCTTCCGAAGCTCGTCAGCACGCGCGACTGGTCCTTTGGGTTTCTGCGCTGGATCCGTTGAGGCATTTGGCTGTTTGTCCTGAGCGGCGAGAAATAGCGGGCCTTGAGATGTGCCTTTTGAAGCCTTGCGGGGCAGTAACCGAACAACAGTGTCCACCGGGCTGACGATGGCTGATCCTATTTTCAGGCGCTTCGACTGCCGAAGGGCGGTGAGCGTGGCCCTCAGTTTCATGTTTTCGTCGCGGAGGGACTTAGTTTCACGTTGCAACTTCAAATTGTCTAGCCGCGCGGACTTCAACTCCTGCTCAAGGGACTTGATAGAACTGGCATCACTACCGCGGCGCAGGATCAGTTCCTCGTGCTCGACGATGAACCAGTCGATGTCAGCCAGATATTCCGACCGTTTTGCCAAAGCACTGATGGGTTGAGAACGAAATTCATCTTCAAACTGCACGATATTCCTCCAGACAGGGTTCTGGCCGAACTGTCACCTCCAAATACCTCTTGTGTCCACTACCGCTTTGCCTTCAAGCGCGGATCGATCCAACTCTCTGAACTCGTCATGGTCGACAAGAAGGAGAACCACGTCTGCCTCGTTAATCGCGCGCTCAGTCTCCATCAGATGAACATTTGCGTGGAGGGAAAGCGCCTGGGGAAGCTGAGACACGTGTGGCTCTGCCACAAGAATGGTGTGTGCTGGAAGATCCGAGCTGAGCTGCTTGACGATGCCGACCGATGGAGACTCGCGCAGGTCATCAATGTTGGCCTTAAAAGCCAAGCCGAGCGCGACGACTTTGGCGTTGATGGAAGTATCCTTCAACGCCAGTTTGACCTGGTCAATTACCCAAGCGGGTTTCGCGTCATTCGTCTCACGGGCCTGCCGGATCAACTTGGAATCTTTGGGTGCGGCCGACACAATAAACCAAGGGTCGACCGCGATGCAGTGCCCACCTACTCCAGGACCAGGCTGAAGAATGTTTACCCGTGGGTGATGATTAGCTAACTCAATCAATTCCCACACATCGATCCCGATTTTGTCGCTGATAACCGAAAGTTCGTTAGCAAACGCTATGTTGACGTCACGGTAGGCGTTTTCGACCAGTTTGGCCATTTCGGCTGTTGCGGCGTCCGTCAGGTGGATGTCTCCCTGGCAAAACACGTTATACAACTGACGGGCCAGTTCAGTGGCTTCTTCGGTTATGCCTCCGACGATGCGGTCATTCGTCACTAGCTCAATCATGACCCTTCCGGGCAAGACACGCTCCGGGCAGTGGGCGACATGCAGGATCGGTTTCCCGTCGGAACCATCAAGGCTGAGGTCCGGCCTCAGGTCGAGAAGATAATCGGCAAGATGTTGAGTAGTACCCGGAGGAGAAGTGGATTCGAGAATTACCAGTTCACCGCCCCTCAGTTGCGGAGCAAGACTACGTGCTGCCGCCTCAATGTAGCTAAGATCGGCGGTCTTGTCGGGATTGAACGGTGTCGGAACCGCTAATATAAAGGCATCGGCGGCCGGTGTCACGGTGGTTGCCGTCAAACTCCCGACGCTGACCGCACCCGCTACATGGATATTGAGATCAGGCTCGACAAACGGTACTTCTCCGCGGTTGATGGCATCGACGTTGTCCTGTTTGATATCCACCCCCACGACCTGCAGGCCGTTAGTAGCGAGAATAGCCGCGGTAGGTAGACCGATGTAACCAAGTCCAATAACGGCAACTTTTCGAATATTATTCAATTGCTTCCCCTAAATTGATACGTGCTGGTCTGGCTTACCGAAAAACGAGAGATCTGCGGTGGCCAGTATTTCGTGATCGGATACCTGCCAAGTATGGCCGGACCCGTTGCGTTGCTGGTAAAAGTTGTATCTGTCTGATGAATAGATTGAACCTGACGCCTGCACGATTGCCTTGAGGAACGCGGTGTCCTCCCCACTACTGCGATGCTGGAAGGGGAAAGCCCGGAACTGATCAGCAGCGGCCATGAGGGTTGGGCCCATAACCATATTGGTGAAACGGTGCTCCTTATGGGCAAATCGGAGCACTGTCGCGTCATACCGTTCCAGATACATATAGTGGGCCTGCTTACCGACAACCTCGGCGCCTGAGTACTTCAATGCATGTAACTGATCCAGAAAATAGTTTGCCCCATAGAAATCATCGTCGTCCATTTTGGCCAAGACATCTCCTGAGGCAGCAGCAACACAGTCATTCAAGCACTCACCCAGGCTCTGGTTGGACGGCGCTGTCAGCAGAGTCAGTGCTCCGAGCGGGTAGAGACGTTGCAGATCGTGGAGTTGTGACACATCGAGGGTGAAGCCATGCGTCAAGAGAACGAGTTCAGCGCGCACCCCAAACTGAGAGTTCACCGTACGAAATACGTGATCGAGCTGTTGCGGACGAATAGTCGAGACGAGCACAGATAAAGACGGGAGCCGTACTGACCTCTCTTGTTCCGGCAGTGCACGAGCAATAATCTGCTCTGCCCGATGCGAATAGGTGTGCTCGTTCCAGATCCTTCGCTGCGCCCGGTGCACCTGCCGGTCACCGAATGACTGATGTTGAACCAACGAGGCCAAAGCTCCTCGCGCATCGGCTGAGGAGTCAACGATTGTGACCTCATCCGGTGGGAAAAACGTGGCAACAGCCGAGCTCCGAGTTGACACCACTGGAGTACCCGAAGCGGTAATCTCAAAGACGCGTCGCGCGCACATACTGGGAGAATCAACAACAGAGTTCACATTGAGAAACACTTTGTAGGCTTTGTAGGCTGTCAGCATCTGGTCGTACGGAAGGGATCCTACGACATGAGGCAGCAGATGCGGTGGGAACTGGTACTTCTCATCGGTTCCAGAGAGTCTCGAAAAGATCTCCAGCCCTGTAGCCATTGATCCCGACACGTCAGTGGCCGCCCCGAGCAGCAAGTCCATCTGTTCTCGTCGCTCTGGAAATTTGTGCGTGAAGTACATACCAGCAAACGCGATATCCCGCCTATGCCAGCCTCTTCGTGGACGGATGGGGTTGTGAAGGGCGGGCTGTGCCGCGAAGGTAAGCGTGGCCACACGCCCGTGACCCAAATCTTCCGCATAACGTTCGATCATATTCGCATCGCTAGTGAAGACATGGTCAAAGAGTTTCGCGGTTGGAAGGAAGTCTTCATAGTGCGGAGGATCTTCCTTATTCCAGAAAACCGTCGGAATGTGCTGGTCGCCAAACGCTCGAACCAAGTCCACAAAGGCCTTTGCTGGTCCTTTTGTGCCTGAAAGTTGATACTTCCAGGCGCCCGAGGTTCCGTGCCACGCCGATTCGACGAGAAGCAGATCGATCCGCTCCTCCGCAAGCACCTGCCGCCAGTTCTCAGGGGTGAGCGGGAATGTCGTCAATTCGAAAGAAAACGCCAAAGCCGAAAATTCGTCCAGAATGGTTGCGGTTCGGATGCTGCGTCTGGGTACGGCTCTTTTGGAAGGTTGCGCCGCGGCGAAGACCAATTGCTTCGCCTTTCGGTGTCCAACCCACGCACCTTCGGCTCCTTGCGCATTGTCAACAGTGAACACTCCGCGCGCAGCCCGTTCCCTGTTCCGCCAAGTCCTGACTGCTGAGACACCGCCATGCCGAAAGTGCCAAAGGAGGGCCCGCAAACGGTCAAGCGTAGACCTTGTCACCCGCGAACGCTCCTACGGCCAGTCTGCCGGTCAATAATTTGAGGTACAGGGAGTTGATGCATCAGGCGAAATTTTGTCTTGCGCGCGCTCGCCATATCGCCTTTCGTGAGCTGCTCAACGTGTGTTTTATACCATCGCGTTACGTAGGCCGGGTCACCATCGGTGACGACTTCACCATCATCGAGCCAAATAACGCGACTGCAGAGCTGTCGAATTGTGTCCAGGCTATGGCTTACGAGAAAGACGCACCCCGCGTTGGCCCGCAACTCCTCCATTTTGCGTTTTGTCCGACCCCTGAATTGGTCATCGCCCGTGTTAAGTGCCTCATCAATTAGGAGTATTTCTGTGTCGACAGCAGTTGAAATTGCAAACTGAAGGCGAGAGCCCATGCCGGAGGAATAGGTCTTCATGGGCAGGTGGATCGATCGTTCCAGACCAGAGATTTCTATAATCTCCTCATACTTTGACCTGATTTCTGCCCTTGACATCCCCATCGCGAGGCATCCCAACATGATGTTTTGTTCCCCTGAAAGGTCAGGGACGAGCGCTGCGCTGACCCCAAGCAAAGTCGGGCGAGATGAGGCGTAGATTGCTCCAGATGTCGGTGGGACACGCCCGTTGACAAGTTTCATCAACGTGCTCTTGCCCGATCCATTCCGCCCAATAATTCCAATAGATTCGCCTCGGTTAACTACTAGCGAAACATCTTTCAGTGCTTCGACTTTCACAGTCGGTTGTTTTCCAGTTAGGCGTCGGATGGAGCGCTGGACGAGGGGCACCCCACTTAGATCCTGTTTCTCGTCAGTCGGGACATCGTAGGTCATGCTGACGTTCGCCAACACCACCGATGGCAAATCTGGCAAGAACTCAAGTTCAGTCGTCGCGGCCATAACTCTCCTCTGCTCGCCAGAAAAATACGATTCCCACCGCAAGTATGCCGAATGCCCAAGCGGCCAGGATTGCCCAAGACTGCCAGGGAGATACCTGCGAATAGAGCACTGCGTCTCGTACGATGGTCAAAACTTGATAAAGCGGGTTCAATTCAATGATTCCCTTGACCGTTGGGTAGGGATCGAAAAGATTGATGGAAAACATCACGCAGGACGTATACAGCCAGATTCTCATTACAAATGAGATCACGTTCGAAACGTCGTAAACAGTGGCGACGATACGAGCCAAAATTAAGCCCAGACCAAAATTAAAGATTGCTTGCAAAAACACCACAGGAACAATGAGGATCCATAACAGCGTCACCTCTTCTCCTGGAGGTATAAGCAATATCAGAACCAACATTGTAATAATCACGGGTATTCCCGCAATAAGCTCCCTGACATTCACCGCCAGTAGCAAAGATGCCCTTGGGAATGCGAAGGCTTGGATCACTTTAGTATTCGCGGGTATGGCCCGAGCTCCCGTGGATATTGCCCGATTGCTCATTTGGAATAGAAACACACCGATTATGAGGTAGCCGATGAAATTTTCTATACCTCTCGAGGCGTCCAAAAGAACACCAAAAATTAGATAGAAGGTCAATCCGTTAAGCGCAGGGTTCAGAATCAACCAGACGCTGCCGAGGCGCTCCCGGCTATTGCCGGTCTGAACTCTCGCTCTTGCATCAAAGAATACAAAGTAACGGTAGTCCCACAGCGACACCAAATAGTCCAGAAAAGTTGGTTTCGCACCGACTCTAGTCAGCGTGCTTAAGTCCACCGAAACTGGGACTGTCTTGCGCCCGTGGGTTGTCTCAGAAGTCATTCTCTTCAGCTCCTCTCGGAGTAAGCATCTATTAGAGCGGATGAACTCTTCGCCCAAATCCGATCGGCCAATACCTCTCGCCGTCCTGCGACTCCCATTGCAGCTGGGTACGAGTCAGGGCGACCGCCGCCGCCGTCAAGGAGTTCCCTAATGCCGGATGCCAAAGAGGAGACATCACCAGCGGTCGTTAGAACCCCAGTGTCGGCCGAAACAATTTCGCGTAGCGCAGGCAGATCGCTGGCGACTACCGGCCTAGCGCAAGCCATCGCCTCGACAGGCTTGAGCGGAGTTACCGCCTGTGTCACTGCAAGATCCTTCCGCGGAACAACGAAGATATCGATTGCTTGGTGGTAAAGGCGTGCCTTGTCCCGCGGCACCCTGCCAGTGAAGACAACCAGATCGGAAATGCCGAGTTCCCTGGCCAGGGCCTTCAATGAGGGTAGGGCAACCCCATCCCCCACAATCAGACACCGCAGACCAGGGTAGGCCGGCACGAGAATCGCAAAGGCGCGCAACAGGTCATCAAGACCCTCATAATCGACGATGCTGCTCACTGTGCCGATACAGACGCCGGCCATAGGCAGCCCAAGAAGTTCGCGTGCATCGCCCGAGGCCATCGGCTCGTCGAGGTACTCATCACCCACGGCATTGGGGCACAGCAGAATGCTGCCGGGGTCCACTCCGTTGTCCACGATAACCTGCTTCATAACCTCGCCTAATGTCACCACCAGGCTGGCACTCTGCATAACCTGCGCTTCACTTTCAGTGAAAAGCTTATAGCGCTCGCTCTGCTTTACCGCATCCGACCGGCTCGACGCCCATGTGTCAGCGAGCTGGCCCCGCACCTCGTAGACCCAGGGAATCCCGAGAACCCGCGCGACTTCGCGGACCACCAACCCGTTTACAAAGTGAGTTGTGGTGTGTAACACCGCAGGTCGAACGTGTAATGCTAAGGCCAGCAGTTGCTCCGCCTGCTGCTGAAGCCTGGCATCAAAACCCTTCGCAAGTCGCCCAGGGAGCAACCGGTGGTACACAACTCCATCAATGAGATCGACGTCCGCGGCGAACAGTTTTCCCACCTGTACCGGATAGCCGACACGAGTGGCAGCATGAACGTGCCACCCGGCATCGTGCTGTGCCTTCAGGATTGAATGCGAACGTTGGGCGTAACCGCTACCGGTATGCGGCAGAGAGTTCGTAAGAACGTGCAGCACGGTGCGTGGAAGGGGGGCATACCCATTCACCGGGGTCAGCGTGGGCGTCCACCCCTCAAAAACCCTGCACTCAGAGGCAAGACGCTCCGCGGCGCTGAATCGGTCAGCAGCCTGAAGCGATTCAATCGCACCGCTCATGTCGCCGTCGTACCAGCGCCGTCGGGCAACTGTTCGACTAACATCCCGGGCACCGGAAACCTGCGCCAGAGTAATGAACTTGTCGGTCAACGCGGTGTATCCAGCCGCCAAAGCAACCTCAGCCAGCAACGCGGGCCGGGACGGCGGCTCACCTGCCTCAAGCGCGGCTTTCAGCACCTGCTCGGTGCGCGCCCTGTCCCCTTGGAGGTAGGACGTAATGGCCTGCACCAGAGGACCTCGCCCAACAACCGAGGCCACCCCCGCCCCGCGATCGACGACGCCGCTGGGCAGTATCCGCGAGACCTGTAGGAACAGCAGGAAGGGGTCATCACCCAGGTGCCGGAATACTGTGGCCCCCAACAATCGAGCATTGCGCAATATCGATAATGGCTTCACCGGTGAAGACCGCCGGCAACCTCAGCCAACAGGTCGATGTAGCTCTGCGCCAACGCCTCTACATCGGCGTTGTTCTCCACCCAGGCACGCCCGGCGCCGTTCACCTGAAGCAGCGATCGATCGGCCTGAAGGGATTTCCACATTTCAGCGAGTTCCACAGGCGAGGAGGTAACAACGTGGCCAGATTCCGCGTCTTCTAGAATTTTCCGCGCCTCGCCCAGCACAATGCCAGTGATGTGCCGGCCTAAAGACAGAACCTCATAGGTTTTGGAAGGAATGGTGGTCTCAAAGGACTTCCAGTCGTCCCTCAAAGACACAATGCAGCTATCGGACCGGTCATAAAACCCCATCACTTCAGGCCCATGGACCGGCTGATGAAATTCGACAGGTGCCTTCAACTCCTGTGCCAGATGCATCAGGTCGGCGCGCTGCACTCCGTTGCCCACCATGGTAAGACGCATTCGCTTACCGACAAGGGCGGCCGCCCTGATCGGTACATCCAGTCGTTGGCTTTCTCCATGGTTGCCGAGGTAAAGCACTTCAAGCCGGTCTGACTCCATCGGGCGTGGCGGAAGTTTGTCCAGAGTATGAAGATCGACCCCGTTGCTCACAGTTGCGACGTTCTTCAGGCCACGGTCACGCAGAGTGCGAGCGAATCCGTGGGTGACAGTCACCACCAGTTCAGCCCGGTCCTGGATGGCCATAATGATTCGCTCGACTACCCCTTTGGCGCTGCCCTGAACGAGCCGCGCATCCCGAGCGATGTCCGGCCAGGCATCCCGCATATCGACAACGAGCGGTCGTTTCAGGATCCGAGAGACAACATAGCCGGCCCCGAGGATAGGAAGGCTGGGCACAGTGACGACAACGACGTCGGGCCGCTTGGCCATCAATGCTGCTGGCACAGTGCAGGCCGCCGAAAACAAGTGGTTGCCTAACCGGCCCAGGCGAGTGTTGCGATGCCAAAGGAACGGAACCCTACGGATACGTTCTCCATATTCCCCCAAGGAACAGAGGAAGGGCCTTCCAGCCACGCTGCGGGGCAGCGTTCGTCGGCCGTGAGGCGCATGCGCCACGGGAGCAACTACATCGATATCCCATCCCGCGGCGCGGAAGGAACGAATGAACTGTGTCCACCTTCTCTGCGGCGGACTGTGCTCCGGGGCATAAGAATGCGTCAGCAATAAGATACGCAACGTACACCCCCAAAGTGTCTAGGTTGCTTCGTGTCAATCAGGATCAGGATCAGGATCAGGATCAGGATCAGGATCAGGATCAGGATCAGGATCAGGATCAGGATCAGGATCAGGATCAGGATCAGGATCAGGATCAGGATCAGGATCAAGTGTAGACCTCGGGCAACCATTCCCCTGTTCCGGTGTCATTTCGCATGATATGAGCCTAGGACTGCGTGTTAATCATTAGGGCATACCGCATCATAAAGGCGGCCATGGCGTCACGATTGATCGCGGCATAGGGCTTGAAGGTGCTCGTTCCGTCAGCCGAGGTCCACCCTCTGCTGATGCCAGTGGACGCCAGCCAGGAAATCTGTTTGAAGTAGACGTTGTCCGTTGGCACGTCTTCAAACGGCGCAGCCGCGGTGTCCTCAAGGGCACCCCGATCGGCAAACCGGTAGAGGAAGACAGCCATAGCGTCACGAGCCACCGGGCTCAGCGGCCGGAAGATCCGGGAACCATCATCTTGGGGCCAACCGGTGCTGATTTTTTCGGCAGCTAGCCAGGCGATCTCCTTGTAGTACACGTTGTCCGTTGGCACATCAGCGAACGGTGAAATTGCCGGTGGCGTGTACTCCGGGGATCCAGCCAGTCGATAGATGAACACTGCCATCGCGTCCCTCGCGATGGGTGTCACCGGTCGGAAGGTTGCTGTCCCGTCACGTCCAGTCCAGCCTGTGCTGATGCCAGTGGACGCTAACCACGAGATCTCCTCGGAGAACTGCAGCGTCGGCGGAACATCATTAAAAGACCGGGCAGGGAATGCGGTGGTGCTCGGCGCGACAACCGATGCGCCGGCTTCGACAGTCACTATCTGAGCCGAAGTTTTGAGGACCTTGCCGGGAACCCACTGAGACGCACCCGTAACCGACGACTCATCAGGTCGAGGATCATCAAGGTAGAGCCGGTAGGCACCAGGTTCAAGCGCTTCAAAGGTGTAAGTACCGTCAACCACCAGTTGCGACTCCACCGCAAGGGGCGTATCAGCGCAGGGGCCTTCGGTGGGAGGCGGCACGATAGGTTGCAGCTGCCCGGTGGACGGCGAGACACCAGGCTCCGAGTTCGTAACAGGAGCGGGAAGCGCATAAACACAGAGCTGATCGTCCGAACCCAAACCAAGCACCGTGCCAGTGACCTGACCGAAATCGTCAGTTGCAGAAACCGGGGAAACCCCCACACCCATCATCAGGCTTGAGACGACGAGGCCCGAGAAAACAGCGGTGGTCCGCCGATTGGCGCTTCGTTGAATCGATGACTGATTGCCTGGACGCGCCGATTCGGCACTGGTCATACTGTCTCCCCTACAGATACGAATGATCGATTCATCGTATGGGTGAGATCCCGGCTAAATGGGACGTAAGGGGCTATTAAGGCGAAGCGTAATCAAAACGTCACTCGCGAAACGGGCTATTTTCCCGGTTTTGGACCAGCGGTATTCCCGCCCCGAAGCTTCGCGTAATAGAGGACACCCAGGCCAACAAGACCAATGATTACCAGGCCCCTGGTGATCGGGCTGGAGCCAATTGAGGTCTCCTCAGACGCGGCGCTGGCATCGACAACGGCTGCCTCACTTGGGGAAGGCGAGGGCGACGGCGTTGCTGAGCGGGTCGGCGATGGTGTCGGTTCAGGGGACTCAGACTCTTCAGGCTCAGCCGACTCGGATTCCTCTGGTGACGGCGTCTCGTCCGGTTCCTCGGTCTCCTCATTCAGGTCCACCACAGCGCCGGTCTCCGCAATCCAACGGAAATCCGTATAGAAGAAGTTCGATCGATCGATGAGATTGCCGGTGCCCGGTTCGATCAGATAACCCGTGGGTGGATGGATCAGGTAACCAGTGGTTGGGTCGATCGTGAAGCCGGTGGCTGGATCAGTCGCCGGAGGCGGGGGTTCAGGCGCTGGCTCCGGTTCTGGCTCAGGCTCCGGTGCGGGGGCAGGCGCCGGTGCTGGAGGATTAGTTGTGGGCGCTGGTGCGGGCGGCGGGGCCGGCTCGGTCGTCGGCACCGGCAACGGCGGCTCTTCCGTGGCGTGGACCGCGCCCACACCCGCTCCAACAGTGAGCGAGGCCGCGGCTAGACCGGCGAGAGCACGGCGCATCAATAATCCCATGGGTCCTAATTCTACGATGCAGCGGTCTGGAGATAGTCACCCAGGGTGTCGTTGTCCAGCGCTTCGGCAATGTCCGCGATTGCGGCGTCGTCCTTCAGAATAATCGACTGGCCATCCGCGGAGGTGCCGATTCCCAGGTTCGGCAACGTGAAGAATTGCACATCGTCGCCACGAATATTCCGCAACGAGAGCGCCAATCCGCCGGCGGTCGAGGCGTCCAGACCCTCGTCAACACTCAGGTATGGGGATGCCTGAGCGACAATTTCGTTGATCTTGAGCGGATTGGTGAGTGTTTCCGCGGTCAGAAACTTGGACATGATCGCCTTAATGAACAACTGCTGGTTCTTCACCCGTTGGTAGTCGCCGTCAGTGAAGGCGTACCGCTCACGGACAAACTTCAACGCCGACTCGCCCCGCAGATTGATCTCGCCCTGGTCGAAGAATTCGCCGTCGGCACCGCGTGACTGGAACGCGATCTCATTATTGACCGTGACCCCGCCCAACGCGTTAGTTAGCCCGGTGAACCCCTCAAAATCGATGATGGCGACGTGGTCGATGGGCGCATCGAACATGCCCTCAAGCGTCTGCACCAGCAGCGGCACTCCCCCAAATGCTGTGGCCGCGTTGATCTTGTGCTCGCCATAGCCGGGAATGTCAGTCCAGGTATCGCGCATGATCGACATGACGTACACACCCTCACGGTTGGCGGGAATGTGCATCAGCATCATGGTGTCCGAGCGGCCTGCATTCGGCACGCCGGGCAGGTTTTCGGTTTCGCCGCTGCCGCCGTTCTCGTCACTGCCGAGCAGGAGGATATTGCGGGCCTCCTCTGCGACCGGAGACCGGGTGGGTCGGTCGGTGGTTTCGGGGAAGACCTCCTCGATGGTCTCGGTCTGTGTGTTGTACGTATTCGCGAGGTTGAATAAATACCCGCCGGCAACGAGGCCGGCCACCAGAACCAAGGCGAGCGCCGCGATGAGCACAATGCGTACCGGACGCTTCTTGCGAGCGCTCCGCTCGACGGGTTCTTCAAGATAGTTTGACACGACTGGTTTCCCCTGACATGAGACAGCTCCCCATCCTAACCATCAACCGTGGGAAGAAGCTGGGAGGCGCAACCAGAAGGATCGGCCGGCGGTGTCGTGACTACTAAACTGGCACCATGCGTGTCTCCCGCCTCTCAGCCCCGCTCGCCGTCGTCGCCCTTGGCCTGACGGCGTGTTCGCCGATCGTTGGTGTGGAGGCAGCCGCCGACGCCGCCAACCCCGAGTGCGCGTCGGTCATGGTGTCGCTGCCTGACCTCGTTGCCGAGAACGAGCTGCGCGAAACCAACAGCCAGGCGACCGCGGCGTGGGGCGACCCCTCGCAGGTGGTCCTCCGGTGCGGCGTCGCCGTTCCCGGCCCAACCACCGATGCCTGCGCGTCAGTGAACGGCGTCGACTGGATCATCCAGGAAGAGGAAGAGGTCTGGCGAGCCACCACCTACGGCCGCGACCCGGCGGTGGAAGTGCTGTTCGACCCGAACGAAGTGCCGTCGAGCACCATCCTGGTTGACCTGGGTACGGCCGTCTCATTGGTCGAGCAGGATTCCGAATGTCTCAGCGTCGACGACGAACTGGAACTACCCGAAGGCTCATGATGAATCACGCCGCCCCCACTCCCCTGTCCGGACGCCAGCTGCACCTGACCCACGGTGAGTACAGCGCCGTCGTCGCCAGTGTGGGAGCGTCGCTGCGTGAACTGCGGTTCGGCGGACGCGACCTGATCCGCTCCTACGACGCCGACGAGATCCGCCCCAATTACCGCGGCGCAATCCTGGCCCCGTGGCCCAACCGGGTGGTCGACGGTACCTACACGTTCGACGGCGCCACCCACCAGCTCAGCCTCACCGAACCCGAGCGTAGTCATGCCCTGCACGGGCTCCTCGCCTGGGAGGACTGGGAGACTGCCGACCAGAGCGACTCCTCCGTCCGGCTCCGCGCGACAGTGGTTCCGCAGGAGGGCTACCCATTCCGGCTTACCCTTGAGACCACGTATACGCTCGACGACGACGGGCTCACCACCACGGTAACCGCCACGAACACCGGGCCCGACGCCGCCCCCTACGGCGTGGCACCCCACCCCTATCTGGTGGCCGGCGGCGGACTGGTGGATGAATGGACCCTGACCATTCCCGCCGACACCGTCCTGGAAGTAACTGAGGACCGGCTCATCCCCACCACCCTGGCCGACGTGTCCGGCGACTTCGACTTCCGTACGCCGCGACGGGTCAACGACACGTTCCTCGACCATGCCTTCACCGGCGTCCAATACGACGACGGCGCCGCCACGGTTTCCGTGACCGGTCCGGATGGGCACGGCGCAGCGGTCTCGTTTGGTAGCGGCTGCCCGTGGGTGCAGGTCCATACCGCAGACCTGCCCAAGGATCCGGCCGGTAGCAGGCGGGGACTCGCCGTCGAACCGATGACCTGCCCGCCGGATGCGTTCAACTCGGGCACCGACCTGGTGGTGCTGCAGCCCGGTGCTGATCACACGGTGAGCTGGCGGATCCACTCGGTCTGAGGGGCTTTGCTTGCTGGTTCTGGCGTTGAGATGAGGGCTGGACCAGGGGTCAGTGGCGCGTGACGGACCGGGCAGCCGACCGCTCGAGGGCCACCACGTCCCGGCCAAAGGACACCCCCAGCAACAGCAGGGAAGCGGCCGCCACCGGGACCGCGAGCGCGATGGGAGTCACCGGGACCAAGATGATTGCCAGCACCACACCCTGGGTGGCGGCGACGACCCGCCGGAAGCTGCTGAACTCCAGTTCGCTTCTGAGCGCAGGGCGCACCCAGGACGCCGCGACATAGAGGTACCTCATCAGCCCAATCAGCAACGCCCACCAGCCGACGGTCAGTGCTACCGGTATCGACAGCACCAACAGCAGGATTGCGTCGGTTTCCATGTCCAGGCGAGCGCCAGCCTTGGTGGCTGTGCCGGTGCGCCGGGCCACGGCTCCATCTACGGCGTCCAGCAGCACAGCGGTCGCCGCCAACAGCACCAGCCACCAGGACCTGGTGGGCACAGTCCCCCACAACGACAGCACCACGATGGTTGCGCACCCGCCCGCGAGCACCGCGCGGAACAGCGTGACCCGGTCGGCCGGGCCGGAATAGGACGGCCGACGGCGCACCACGCTGAGCGCCGCTACGGTCACCAGCGTGAGCCCGGCAACAACCGCCGCGAGGTTGGTGACGTTGTGGGAATCGTTCAGGGCTAGCAGCGTGATGCCGACGCCGATGGAGCCCACGACAGCGCCTGACGCATCGAACAGGGCACGCCTGCTGACTTGAGCCACTGGCCTACCTGCCGGAACTAGACGAGCGAGTTCAATTTGTCGCGCAGCCCGTTCAGCGCCGGGTCGCGCAGCGTGTTGAAGGCCGGCTTCAGGAAAGGCTGGGCAATCCGCCGGAATCCGTTGAGCTGGAACTCGGCCGTGTATGTGACATCGCTGCCCGAACCGGAGGGGACGACGTCGATCGAGTCGAACGAGACCAGCGTCTTGTTTTCGCCGCGCAGCTTGATGTGACCCTCGCGCAGTTCGGTCACCTCATACCCGATGGACTGGCGCTTGCCGCGGAATTCAGCTTCTGCATGGTACCGGTGGCCCACGGCTACCGGGCCGATGGAGCGCTTCTCCACCACTGGCGTGCCCGGATCCCATTCGCTGGTGTTCTCGAACTCTTTCAGGAAGGCGAAAGCCCGTGCGGGTGAGAGGGGCGTGCTGATGGTTCCCTTGACAGTAATCATCTGCCCAGTCTACTGATGAGCTGTGCCAACAAGCTGGGGTGCGTCCGCCAGGCTGCAGGGCATAATCGAGTTATGTCTTGCACCTCCTCCGAGCACAGCCAGTCGTACTGGACCACCCGGCCCGGACACGGCGAACTCCGCACCGCTCCCCTGCCCAAACGGGAGACCGAGCAGGCACTGGTTCGTACCCTCTATTCCGGGATCAGCCGGGGCACCGAGACGCTGGTCCACGACGGCCGCATCCCTCCCGGGGTGGCAGCCCTCATGGAGGCCCCCTTCCAGGAGGGCACCTTCGGAGGCCCGGTGAAGTATGGCTACCTCTCGGTCGGCGTCGTCGAGGAAGGACCCGAGTCGCTGGTGGGCCAGCGGGTGTTCTGCCTCTACCCGCACCAGGACCGCTATGTGGTCCCGGTGTCCGCTCTGACGGTGATTCCCGACGACGTCCCCAGCGAGCGCGCCGTGCTGGCGGGCGCCGTCGAGACCGCGGTCAACGCCCTGTGGGATGCACGGCCCTGCATGGGCGACCGGATCGCCGTCGTCGGCGGTGGCATGATCGGCGCCGCACTCGCGACGCTGCTGCGCCGGTTCCCGCTGGGACGCCTCCAGCTGGTGGACCCGGATCCCTCCCGCGCCGCGCTCGCAGCGGAGCTGGGCGTGGACTGGGTGCATCCCGACGACGCGGCCGGCAACTGCGACATTGTGTTCCACTGCTCCTCCACAGCGGCCGGCCTGTCCCTGGGGCTGGGCCTGCTCGGCGACGAGGGTGAAGTGATCGAAATGTCCTGGTACGGCACCCGCTCCCCTGAGGTGCCGCTGGGAGCCGACTTCCACGCGCGTCGGCTGAGCATCAGAGCTAGCCAGGTGGGGACCATCGCCGCCCCGCGTCGCGCCCGCCGCACCCATCAGGATCGGCTCGCCACCGCCCTGGACGCGTTGAAGGACCCGGCGTTTGATGCGCTCCTCAGCGGCACCTCGCCGTTTGAGGACCTGCCGAACGTGATGCGGGACCTTTCCAGCGGCACTCTGGCCGCGCTGTGCCATGTGATTGCCTACCCTGGCGCCGACGAACCGGCCACCTAAGCCCTCCGCACCGCGCACTGTCCTCACCTCACCACGACCACAGGAGACCCATGTACCGTCTGACCGTCCGCGACCACGTGATGATCGCCCACAGCCTTCCCGACCCGTTCTTTGGCCCAGCCCAGGGACTGCACGGCGCCACACTGGTGGTGGAGGTGACCTGGCGGCGTCGGGAACTGACCCAACACGCCGTCGTGATCGACATCGGCGAGGCGACCGCGATGCTCGGCGAGGTGCTGGACGGGCTGCGGTACAAGAACCTTGACGAGCACCCTGACTTTGCCGGTGTCCTCTCCACCACCGAAGCCGTGGCCCGCTACATCGCCGACCAGCTGAGCACGCGCTTCGACACCGCGCCCTTCGCCGGGCTGGACGTGGTGCTCCGCGAACACCCCGATGCGTGGGCGGGCTACTCGGTGGAGTTCGACTCAGCCGACGTCCAGGGCTAACTCCGGTATGGAGTTGGGTCTGGTAATTCCAGGCGGCCTGCCCGGACCGAGTGGCGGCAGCATCTATAACGACCAGCTGGCCGCCGCGCTGGGTGAGGCCGGGCACCGCGTCACCATGACACCGATCCGTGGTGACTGGCCCAATGGTTCGCCGGCCGATCACCAGAAGCTCGCCGAGGCACTCGGGAAGACATCCGGCAAAACGGACGGCCCGGTGCTGGTCGACGGGCTGATGGCGTCGGCGGCCCCCGAGGCGATCCGGTCAGCGGTCGACGCCGGCGGTACCGTCTGGGTGCTGCTGCACCTGCCGCTCCCCGCTGAGACCGGTCTGACAGATCAGGAGATGAAGGCTTTCGCTGCCTCCGAGGAAGCGGCCCTCCGACACGCCTCCGGGGTGATCTGCACCAGCCAGTGGGCCCGGGACGACCTGATCCGGCGCTATGGGTTGGACCAGGTCCACGTGGTACCTCCCGGCACCGAACCGGCGGCGGTCGCGGCGGGCAGCGCCCCGCCGCACCTGGTGATGCTCGGATCGCTCACGCCCCGAAAAAACCATTCAATGGTGCTGTCGGCGCTCGCCGACCTTGCCGACCTGCCGTGGACCGCTTCCCTGGTGGGCGGTGCCAGCCCGCAGGGCAGCACCCACGTCGCCATGCTTCACGATCGGGCCGCCGCCTTCGAACCGGGTCGCATCACCATCCCGGGCGTACTCCAGGGGCCAGCGCTCGACGCCGAATGGGCACGGTCTGATCTGCTGCTGTTACCGTCGCTGGCGGAAACCTTTGGGATGGTGGTCACCGAGGGTCTGGCCCGCGGCATCCCCGGCGTGGTGGGACGGGGCACCGGGGCCGTCGAAGCCCTCACCGGTGGCACGGCAGGTCAGGTGCCGGGCGCCGTCGTCGACCCCCACGATCCGCAGGAACTGGCTGCGGTGCTGCGGGACTGGCTCACCGACTCGTCGCTGCGCCAGTCCTGGCGGGCCGCCGCGCTCAGCCGCCGCGATACACTGCCGACATGGGTCAACACAGCGACAACGCTCCTGGAAATCATTCACCCGTGACCGACGCCGACGCACCGCGCCCGATTGCCAGCGACTGGCTCTCCCTGCGCCGTCCCGCCGACGAAGCCGCCCGACAGGCAAGCCTTCCCCTCCTCAGGGAGTTACAGGCTTTCCTGGCCCCGGGCACGGCGCCCACCGATGCAGAGGTGAATGATGCTGACGACCAGGCGGTCCGGATCTTCGACCTCGGTGCTGGCACCGGAGCCAACCAGGCATGGCTGGCACCGCACCTCCACATGCCGCAGCACTGGACGCTCATCGACCATGACCCGGATCTGCTGGAACTCACAATGGGTGCACCCGCGATCGACGGCGTGATCGGCACCGAGGCAGTGGTAGCCGGCATCGAAGACCTGGGAGAAATCCTCGACGCCGATCCCCAAGCCTCCCGGCAGCGGTTTGTCACCTGCTCGGCCCTGCTGGATCTGCTGACGCCGGACCAGCTGGAGACCCTCTGCTCGGCACTGGTCGAATCCCAGACAGCAGCACTGTTCAGTCTGAGCGTCACCGGCACCATGACGATCGAGTCTGCGGATCCGCTGGATGCCGCCCTCAACGACGCGTTCAACCAGCACCAAAACCGTGGCGGCCGGGCCGGGGCACGGGGCGTTGACCTGACGGAGCAGTTCCTGACCAAGGCCGGCTTCACCGTCACCACCGTCGACACGCCGTGGGATCTGACCGGGGATCACTCGGAGCTGATCACACGGTTCCTGAACGACCGGGCGGACGCCGTCCTCGAGGAGGAACCAGGCCTCGCCGGGGACGTCAGCCAGTGGCTGGAACGGCGATCCGAGCAGGCCGCCGACGGCACGCTGCAGCTGACGATCGGCCACCGGGACCTGCTGGCCCTGCCACCCCGACCATGACGATTCAGCCGTGACGATTTCAACAGTGATACCCCGACCATGACTCCTGTGCCGTGAGACGCCGCAGCTGGCTCGCACTCCTCCAGGCCCTCTGCGCCGCTGCCCTGATCTACTACCTGGTAATGGTCTTCGGCACCGGACCCTTCACCGCCGGGCTGGGAGCTTTGACAGCCCCCTCGGTCGCCGCCGCGCTGGCCCTCGGCCTGATCGGGACGGCAGCCCAGGCCCAACGGTGGCGGCTGGTCTCCAGCGGATTCCAGATGCACCTCCCCCGCGGCGGCGCAATCGCCCAGTGCTACGAAGCATCATTCCTCAACGCCATCCTCCCCGGCGGCCTGGCGGGGGACGCCATCCGCACCGCCCGGCAACGGTCGGCTCACCGGTCCAGCTGGCTCAGCAGTATCGGCTCGGTGTTGGGTGAACGCCTCGCCGGCACGGTGGTTGTGCTCCTCGCTGCTGCTGCAGCGCTGCTCGCCGCTGACTGGCGGCTTGCCGGCGTCGTCGCCCTGGGTGCCGTGCTGGTAATGCTCGCCGCCCGACCATCACTGCGACGCCTGCCCAACCGGACCGTCGCCGCGGTGTGGGCGCTCTCGGTGCTCGGCTGGGCCTCGTTTGCGGCCCTGTTCGCCGTCTCGGCCGCGCTGACCGCACCCAACCTGGCAGTGGCCGACGTCGTCGGGCTGGCTGCGATCAGCCTGGCCGGAATGTCCATTCCCCTGAGCCTGGGTGGTTGGGGTCCGCGGGAGGGTGTCACAGCGCTGGCGTTCATGATGTTTGGCTATTCGGGCGCGCTGGGGATTGAGGTGTCGGTGGGCTACGGACTGCTGGCCCTGGTGTCGGTGCTACCGGGCGCCGCGCTGCTACTGGTGCTGGATGTCCGCGGGTTCCTTGGCGACCGGGGCGGGAACGGCAGCCGAAAAGTCGAACTCCGTGCAGATGTCCCTGCCAAACTCGAAACGCCGCACCGGAGCGGAGAGGGCGTCTGACAAGGCGTCGCTGCCGGTGAACCGGATGCCCGGGACGCCGTCGCCGACCAGGATCGGTGCACAGGTCAGGTACAGCCGGTCGAGCGCACTGGCTTCCAGGAAGCGTGACACGGTGTGCCCGCCGCCTTCCACCAGGACCCTCGGGAATCCGCGGTCCGCCAGCAGGTCGAGCAGACGACGTGGTTCAAAGTCCTCGGCGGCCAGGCGTCGGACGATCACATGTTCGGCGAGGCCGATCGGGATACCCGCCTCGAGGCCGACCAGCCACAGGGTGGGTGCTGCGCCGTCGGTCAGGACGGCGGATGCGTGCGGGATGCGGCCGCTCGGATCGAGGACGACCCGGACGGGATTGGGTCCCTCGACCGCCCGGACCGTGAGAAGGCAGTCATCGGCGGTGACCGTTGAGGCACCGATGACGACAGCATCCACGAGGGCCCGCAGCCGGTGCAGGTGCTCCCGGTCTTCAGTGCCCGTGACGAAACGGGCGTCGCCGGTGCGCGACGCGATGAATCCGTCCAGGCTCTGGCCCAGCTGACCGATCACAAGTCGGCCGTCGGGACGGGTTGCCTGGACCAGCGGTCCGTACCGGGTGAGCAGTTCAGCTGCCAGGCCGTGCACTGACCCCTGTGGGACTGTTCCTTCGGTGAGGTGACGCCAGACATCCTGGACCGGTTCGCCGTCGTGCCTCATCCTGGCGCGCTTGGTGGCGATATAGCCAGCGTTCTCGGGGCGTTGGGCGATGTTGAGCCCGCTGCGTGCCATGACGGTGATCCCGCCGCTCTCGAGTGCCTCCTGCTTGGCCGGATTGGAGGAGAGCAGGCGGATGCGTGTGACGCCGAGGTCGAGGAGAATTTCGGTGCTCTGCTGATAGTCGCGCGAGTCCACCGGGAGGCCCAGCGAGGTGTTGGCGTCAACGGTGTCGGCGCCCTGGTCCTGCAGGGCGTAGGCGCGGAGTTTCTCAAGCAGGCCGATCCCCCTGCCCTCGTGGCCCCGGACATAGATCACGACGCCGGTGCCTTCTTCGCTGATGCGCTGAAGCGAGGCATCGAGTTGTTCACCGCAGTCGCAGCGATAGGAGCCGAGCGCGTCGCCGGTGAGGCACTCGGAATGCACCCGGACCAACGGGACGGACCCCGCAATGTCGCCCTGCACCAACGCGACATGCTCGTTATTCTCGGAATCGCGATATCCGACCATCCGGAATACGCCGTGACGGGTTGGTAACACCGTCTCGACAACACGTTCTACCTGTGAGGCGCCCCAGCCGGGAGCCGAATTGATCGACATAAATCCACAATAGGCGACTTGGCGGACCTGTCATCCCTAGACGCAACATCCACCGGTGAGCCCATCCCCAGATTCAGCACAAACGGGCCCAGATCGGTTACAGTCATATAAAGAAAGCATGCTGACTATTGAAGGGTCCTGCCGGACTCGCTATGGTCGGAGGCAGGAACCGGCTGGGCATTCGGGACGTTGACCCCAATAGCTAAGCCATCCGGCAACAACTGATCATGCCGGTGATGTACGACGGTCAGCCCGCTGGGGTGCTGACTCAACTCGACGTAAGGCAGCATGGAATCGAAACGGCCATCACCGGACACTGGACGCCGCCTGGCACGGTCCTACGCAGCACAGGCAGGCAGCCTGGCGATCCGCGCTGACGCCCCCGAATTTCCGACGGCTTCGCGGATTCAGCGTGGCCGGAACGAGACCCCCGAAAGGCGACTTTCCGGTCTGGAGGCGTTGCGCAATCCGCTGGTGCAGGCAGTCATGGACGCCCGCGAGTTGTGCGAACGAACCGCAGAGGCTCCGCTCGACCCTGTGGCTTCGAGTGCGGTTGGCAGCGCACCCGTCATCGGAACCCCAACCTTTGGACAGTTGCTGCTCTGCGCGGCGGTCAAGGATCTTGAAGAACTCGACGACCGGCTGTACCAGGCACGCCTGCGCAGCTGAAGCTCTGGTAGGAGTGTTCCGCTCTGAGGAGGGCGCGCTCCTCCTGTGCCGTCAGCGGCTCGAACGGGTCGACGAGGAGGGCGCCGGACCGGTCCGCGGACCTGCGCCAGGTGCCGGTGACCCGGCCGTTCACCACCACGGTTGGCTTAAATACCCCATTGCCGCCCGGGACGATGGCCTGCGCGTACTCAGGCCGGAGCACCGGTGTGCGGTCCTGATAGCCGATCACGTACTCGTCGAAGGCCGGCAGCAGGACCAGTCCCGGAGCGGGAGGTGGGTCCCCTGAACGGTCCGCAGCCATCCAATAGGTGGTGTCATCATAGGTCAGCTCTGTCAGCTGGTCGCGGGCCAGCGCCAACCCGATCTTCGCGTCGGCAACGGTCAACTTGGACCACCAGACAAAGTCCCGCAGTGTTGCTGGACCGTGTCCGGTGAAGTACCCGAGAACAAACCGGCCCAGCGCTTCGTCACGCTCCGGCTGGCCCGTATCCGGCACCCATTCATCGAGGAGCACCAGCGCCTGCTGGGTGCCGGCAGGCGGCCCCCAGCAGAGTGTGCCGGTCTGCGCGAGATACCAGATCAGGTGGTAGCCGCGTTGGTTGGCCGTATCGATGCCTGCCTCATTGAGCGCGGCGAGGAACTCGTTGCGGACCAATTGCCCGCCGCCCGCCAGCACCGTCATGGCCACATTGCGCGCGTTCTCAAACGTCGTTTGGTCAAGCCCCAGCGCCCGATGCCGGGTGGCCGCGCCAGCGAGCAGCCGGTGGGTGGTGAGCCCGAGTATCCAGCGAAGATCGGTCGGCAACACAAAATGCAGGGTCCCGCGCATTGGCCACGACCGCACAATGTCACCGCGTTGGAGCGCCGAGAAGGCGTCATCACGGGTTGAGCCCGGCGACCGCAGACCAATGGCCCACAGTGCCTGGTTAAAGTCCTGCGCCTGCATCGCCACCAGACGCTCGACGACGTCCCGGACAGCCGGCTTGGCGTCGTCGTCGTCGCGGATCAACTGGGCGGCCAGGCGGTACTGCAGCAGCCGCTTCCGGTCCACCACGTTGCTCATCGCGCCCAGGGTCGGTCAGCCGGTCAGCCGGTCAGCGCCGGGATGATGGCGCCCGAGAATACTTGCCAGGCGAGAGCGGTCTTGGCAATGAGGCTGAGCGTGATGTACACCCGTTCGCCGAAGAGGTAGTCGCGCCACGGCCCCACCTGGCGGTACTGGAGCCACTGGTTGATCGCGAACGTGTTGAAGAAAAGGAACAGCGAGATGATGATGCCGTAGACGAAAGCGGGCGGCTCAACCGTGCTGGTAGACCCGGGAGACAGGAAATAGATCAGGATGGCGATCCACGGCACCAACCCGACCAGGGACCCGAGGGTGAAAGGCAGGAAATTGCCGCTGCCGGGCTCCTCGTATTTTTCCTGCAGGGCTCCAAACCCGATCATCGCCGCATTGGCGGCGAACAGGGAAATGAGTGCGGCGACGTCGGAGATCCCCGTCGTTTGGGCAATCAGCCAGATCATCACCGACGAGCTGAGCGCGTACTCGACCCAGCGAAAGTAGTTGCGGTTTGCCCTCAGCCCGGCCCCGTAGCGCGGGAAGAACACCGGCGATGCGACGGCAAAATGGAACAGCGCGGACAGCGCCAGGAACAGGACCACTCCGGCACCAACATTCACTGCGAAGAGATCCACCCGCTCAGGCGGTAGCGGGAAACCGGGCGGGCCCGCCAGATAATCGGCGGTCACACCGAAGGTGACCTGGGTATCCAGCATGGCAAGGATGATCCCAAAGACGATGGCCTGCACAAGGTGCAGGGCCCCAGCCACAAGGTTGTACGGGCGAAGACGACGAATGCTGTCGTCCGGTGTGCGGGTTGCGCGCGCCATGGGGATCTCCTCAACCAGTGGACGTTCACCGTCTGTGGTGATCACGGTAACACTTACAGATTTCCAGTGGGGATGAATAGCCTTGGGGAATGCGCACTGCCTCCGATCTTGGACTGGTCTTCCGGTTCGGCTTCCTCGCCATCGCCTGGGGGTGCAGCTTCCTCTTCATCAAGATTGCCCTCGAAGGTTTGTCCCCCAGCCAAGTCGTGCTGGGGCGTCTGGTGCTCGGGGCGCTTACCCTCGGGGTCGTGGTGCTGGTGGGTCGGCATCGGCTGCCGCGCGACCTCACCGTGTGGTTACACCTCGTCATGGTGTCCTTATTTCTCTGCGTAATTCCGTTCAGCCTGTTCGCCCTGGCGGAGACCCAGATTTCGTCCGGCCTGGCAAGCATCTTCAACGCCACCACGCCGCTCCTGACCGCCCTGATTGCGTTCGCCGCCCTTCCCAGAGAGCGGCTCGATGCTTTCTCCACCGCCGGGATCCTGCTGGGATTCGCCGGTGTGGCAGTTGTGGTGGGCATCTGGAACGTCGACGCGCGCGACGGCCAACTGGTGGGATCGCTCCTCTGCCTCGGTGCCACCACCTGTTATGGCATTGCGTTTGTGTGGCTGCGCCGATTCATCAGTCCACTGGGCCTCCCCGCTGCGCCGGTGGCATTTCTGCAGGTGGGGCTGGGCGCCGTCGTCGTGCTCCTTGCCGCGCCGTTCATTTCACTGACCCCCATCACCTTGACCTCACGGGTGATGATTTCGATGCTGGCGCTTGGCGCGTTGAGCACCGGGCTGGCGTATTTATGGAACACGCAAGTCGTGGCCGGTTGGGGCGCTACGGCGGCGTCGTCGGTCACGTACCTCACCCCGGTGGTTGGCGTGATTGCCGGAACCTTGGTGCTCGGTGAATCCCCGTCATGGAACCAGCCAGTGGGCGGGTTTATCATCATTGCCGGGGTCGCCCTGAGCAGACAACGCGAGCTGCGGGCCGCGCTGCGGCGCTGAGTGGGGTGGTTTTAGGCTGTTCCGTAGTGACGGCGGGCTCACTCCGTCGCCAGCGGGTTCAGTGGGGTGAGATCGAAGCGAGGGCTACCTGGGCGTAGCCGGTGACATCGGCACCTCCGTCCCCCATCAGCACTGCATCATGCGGCTGCAGGAGCCGGCCCTCGAATCTGAGCCGACCCGACAACAGGACGACGACGGTGTGACCCGCCGCGGTGCCCACAAGATCGTCTCCGATCATCTCCCCATACCGCAGATCCCCGGAGAACGCCTCACGCCGGATCATCAGGTTTAAGTCAAGGGTCGGACCGGTAACGTCCACCGCCGCGACGTCGTTTTCACCCCTGAAATGGTGCACGTCGTACTGGCGAAGGGTGACCGGATTTCCGTTGTCGACCAGCGCCAATCCCTGGGGCGACAACGCCATCAGCGACCGGCTCACCCCGGGAAATGAAGAAAAGCCGCCATCCCGGTCAACGGTGGCGATACTGAGCCGCCAATCAAAGGCGGAGCTGCCCGCGGTTGGGGCAGCGCCGTCGTCGGGCATCACCACCACCTCGGCTGTGTAGCCGCCGCCGTTCTTCCATGTCACCTGCTGGCGCGCTGACGCGGGCAGGAGGAGGGCGCTCATTGCTGGGTGTGGGCCCAGCGCTCGACCAGCTCCTCGTGGGCCGTGAGCAATTCCTGGGTGCGGAGCGGATTACGGGCGGCGAGGGCGTCCAGCAGCGAGCTGGAGAGGACGACGGCGGCCGCGTGGGAGTCGAAGACGAGGTCGGTGCCGACCGGCGCGACCAGGAGGACATCGACGTCGTCGGCAAACGGTACGAGCGGGCTGTCGACGATCGCGACCGTGGCCATGCCGAGCGACCGGGCCTGCGCCAACGCCCGTACCGTCGCCGCGGGATACCGGGGCATCACGAACGCCAGCACCGCGGTGGCGCCGTTCCGGTGCAGCTGCAGGATCGCGTCATCCATCGACGCCGCGTCCGACAGGACATGGACATCCGGTAACACCCGGCGGGCGAAATAGCCGAGGTACTCTGCGAGCGCCGCCGAGACCCGCAGACCGATGATTCCGAGCGGCTGGGAGCCCGCCAGAAGGTCGACGGCGCGCTGCATCTGCTCGCTGGCGACCGTGCGTTCCAGGGCGCCGATGTTCTGCTGCTCGAATTCGAGGATGGTGGGCCGCTCCACCCCCTCGCCGTTCAGCGCAGCGGACTTGCCGCGCACGATGTCGCGAATGGCGCTGCGGAATTCGGGATATCCGGGGTAGCCGAGGGCGGTGGCCAGCCGGGTGACGGTGGGCTGGCTGACTCCTGCCGCCTCGGCCACGTCGATGGTCGAGGCGAACGCCACATCCGGCAGGGAGGCAAGCATGTACTGGATCACACGCCTCTGGGTAGGTGAGACCCGATGCTGATGGGCCAGGTTCACCAGCCAGTCATGAGCGCGGTCAGCCGATGATTGGTCGCTCAGCACGGTCGGCCCCCGGTTTCGGTAACGTCTTTGTTTGGTGATCCCGCTCACTATGAATAGCATGATACACAGTCGAATCATGTGCATGAAACAATTCAATCTGGGGAGGTTTGGATGTCGTTGCAGGCTCAGCGCGAAATCTGGTTGAGGTTCCTCCCCGACCCGGATATCGATTCGCTGCAGCAGACGCGCCCAGAGATCACCGGCCGCCTCTCCCCCGAAACGCTGTCCGCGCAGCTCGGCGACATTGTCAGCGGGAAGAAGACCGGCCGCGAATCCGACGACGAGCGGATCCTGTTCTGGCACCGCGGCCTGTCCATCCTCGACGTCGCCGTGGCGCACCTGATCCTCACCAAGGCGGAGCACGCCGATACCGGAACCATGCTGAGGTACCGGTAACCATCATGCATCTCCCGCATACCAACGCCGCCCACTTCCCGGTGCTGCGGCTCGCCAACCCCGAAGAGCTCGACGCCGTAGCCATCGCCGAAGTTGCCGCTGGCAGGCCCCTCCGACTCGAGCAACAACTGCTGGACCGGGTCTCACTGCGCCGACGGGAGGTGCTTGAGCTGCTGACCGACGGCGATCCTGTCTACGGGGTCAACACCGGAATGGGCGCAGCCAGCGAGGTGCGCCTCGACCACATCGCCCAGTCCCGGCACCAAAACAACCTCATGCTTGGCCGCGCCGTCGGGTCGTCACCCTGGCTGACTGACCCGGAAACCCGAGCTGTCCTGGCAGTGCGGCTCCGCACCTTCCTCGCCGGGGACGCCGGGGTATCGGAGCACCTTTGCGTCCGGCTGGTCGAACTCCTGACCGCAGACATGCTCCCTGCCATCCCCCGCACCCGGATCGGCGCTGCCGGTGAGATCATTCCCCTCGCCCACCTGGGTGGGGCGCTCACCGGATCGGGGGAATTCCTGGTAAACGGTGCGGCCGTTGACGCCGTCGACGTGCTGTCGGCCGCCGGAATGAAGCCGTACTCGTTGGGGACCAAGGAAGGTGTGGCGTTGATTCAGGGGATACCCGTCACCACTGCCCTCGCCATCCTTCGAGCGAACGACGCCCGGCTGCTCGCCGCGCAGGCTGTAGCCCTCACCGCCGCCGAGGTCTGCCTGGTCGGGGCCAGCCGCGACCCCTTCGACCCGGCGCTGGCCCGCGCCGACGTCGAGCTCGGCACCGTACTGGCCGCTATCCGTCAGCTCACCGGCGTCGACCCGCACCCCCGTACCCTGCAATCGCCGCTCTCCTTCAGGGTGCTCGGGGCGGCGGTGGCTCAACTGCTGCGGTCCATCGCCGCGGTGGAGGCGTCTGTTGAGCGGGCGTTGAACGGTGTCACCGATTCGCCGGCCTATCTGGACGGGCGGTTCATCGGGACGGCCGGGTTCGACGGGTTTGATCTTGCCGCGGCACTGGACGGGCTGAGGCTGTCAATGATTCACGTCGCCGAGACGTCTGCGGCGCGTGTGCACCGCCTCCTGGACGAGAAGTTCACCGGACTTCCGCGGCAGCTCTCCGGGCAGCCCGGCCTGCACGCAGGAATGGTGGTTGTGCACAAACGGACGGTCGGCGTCGTCCACGAACTGGTGGCGGCCGCCCGGCCCTCGAGCCTGGGGGCCATCGAAACGTCCTTCGGCCAGGAGGATGTCCAAAGTTTCTCGTCCGAGGCGGCGGAGGCATGCTGCCACGCTGCCACCGGGCTGCGCGACGTGCTTGCCTGTGAATTGCTGACCGTCATCCAGGGGGTGAGACTGTCCGAACGTCCGTTGGCCGCCGTCGACCCCCGCCTAAGAACTTTGGTGGGGGACGCCTCGGAGCTGCTGCCCGCCGGCACCGACGACCGTGCGTTCGGCAAGGACATCACCGTGCTGAACGATCTGTTGGCTAGCGGCTGGGGGCGTTGGGTCGCGACGGACGGGTTGTCGATGCCCGGGCGATAAAGACCGGCCTGAACATCATCTGGCCGCCGGCAGTTCCGGTGCCCTCGGGCGAGGTCAGGGCGCCGACTGCGGCGTCGACAATAGCTTGCTCGTCCCAGCCGAAGGTGGTTAATTCGGGGCTGACCAGCGACGCTAGCTCGCTGTCATCGAAGCCGAGAATCGACAGGTCGCCCGGCACCGACAGGCCGAGGTCCCGGGCGGCGCGGTAGGCGCCGAAAGCGATCGAATCGCCGAGGCAGAACAGGGCGGTGGGCCGGTGGTCCCCCACCAGCAGCTGGGCAGCGGCCTGCGCGGCGCCGTGGACCGACGACGGCGACGACGACACGGTGACCGTCAGGCCCATCGAATCCCCGAGACTTTGCGCCAGCAGTTCGGCGGGCCGGCCCGGAGTGGACGGCAGGGTGGGTGCGAGCAGGCCGACTGAGCGATGCCCCAGATCGGCGAGGTGCTGCAGCGCGGTGCCCACGCCGTATTCGTTGTCGAAGAGGACACTTTCCGATTCAGGGCGGGCCGTGAGCGCGTCCCCGATCGATACGATGCGGGTTTGGCTGGGGACATCGGCCCAGTAGCTCGCCGACGGATCCACCGGCAGCGCGATCACCCCGTCGACGCGCTGCGCCGCCAGGGAGCGGAGCACTTCCTCTTCGCGCTGGGGCGAGCCGTCGACGTCGGCAATGATTGACGACAGCTCCTGCGCCCTGAGGGCCTCGGACAGCATCACGGCCAGCCCCTGACGCCACAGGTCGCGGAGTGATCCGACGATGGCGACGTTGCCGCTGCGCCCGCTCGCGAGAGCCCGGGCAATGGGATCGGCCGAATAGCCGAACTCCTCGGCAATGGCACGCACCCGCGCCTGCGTGGCCTCAGAGCCCCGCAAGCCACGCAGCGCATAGGACGTCGCGGCCTTCGACAATCCGGCGGCGTCGGCGATGTCCTGGAGTGTTTTGCGTTGGGCCCCGGTCATCAGACCAGCATACGTGCGACCCGGCCCGCGGTGCCCCGGGCGTTCTCCCCGGGGTTCGGTTGACAAAGGCTCGTGTGAACCGGTTCAATGAATGATGTGAACCGGTTCACTTCTTCAGTGTGCTGAGCAATTCACACCTCATTCGATCATTCCGCGAAAGGGCATCATGCGCACCGATTGCCACCAGCACCTGTGGCCGACTGCGTTCGTCGATGCACTCCGCAACCGCACCCAGACCCCCCGACTGAACGGCTGGGAGCTGCTCATCGACGGCGAGGCACCCTACGCCGTCGACCCCCTCGCCCATGACACCGACGTCCGCCGGACCCGCGAAACCCGGGAGGGGAAGGACCAGGTGCTGCTGTCGCTCTCAAGCCCCCTGGGCATCGAGCACCTACCCTTCGACGAAGCACGTGAGCTGATCGATATCTGGCACAGGTCGGCACTCGAATTGGGCGACCCGTTCCTGGTCTGGGCTGCGACGCCGGTGAGCGAGTTCGACCTCGACGGCCTGGCCCAGATTCTGGATCATGACCGGGTGGTGGGGCTGCAGCTGCCCGCCACCGCGCTGGCCGACCCTGACGCAATCCGCCGGATGCGGCCGGTCCTCGACGTGGTGCAGGCGGCCGACAAGCCGCTCCTGATCCATCCCGGGCCGGCCCCGGTCACCGCCGGAACCCCGTCCTGGTGGCCAGCCCTGGTGCCGTATGTTGCCCAGTTGCACGCCTCCTGGCTGGCCTGGCACGCGGTGGGCCGCGCCCAGCACCCCACACTCCGGGTCGCCTTCGTGGCCCTGGCCGGGCTCGCGCCACTGCACCACGAACGTCTCGCTGCGCGCGGCGGCACGTTTGGCGCCGTCGACCCGCTGGTCTATTACGAAACTTCCTCCTACGACACCCGGGCGATTGATGCGACCATCCGGGTGGTCGGCGTCGACCCGATCATTCACGGCTCCGACCGGCCCTACGCCGAGCCACGCGACCCGGGCCTCGGGCATGCCTTCACCCACGCGCTTTTTTCCGCCAACCCTCAGCATCTCCTGAAAGGAACTCCACGATGACCACTGCACCTCCCCAGGGCCTCGCCCTCACTGAATCAGACGTTCCTGCCCTGCCCGGGCGCACCCTCAGCCAGAAGGAACTGCAGGACTGGGTCACCACCCTCGCTGCCCGCCCCGAGCTGTGGGAACACCACATCAACCACGAGGGCGGCGAACGCCACTATGCCTCCGTGTACCGGGACTCCAACATCGACGTCTGGCTGCTGTGCTGGAATACCCAGGACGACACCGGCTGGCACGATCACGACATCTCCTCCGGCGCCGTCGTCGTCACCCAGGGAGCCGTCACTGAAGCCAACCCGCGGATGAATGGCGAACCCGTCCGGCGCGTTGTGGAGGCCGGCAGGTCCTTCTCCTTCGGGCCTGACCACGTGCACCGGATGGGCGGGTCCGTGGACGGGTCCGTCTCCATCCACGCCTACTCCCCGCCGCTGTGGCGGATGGGGCAGTACGCGATCGGCCGCAACGGGGTGATCCGCCGCATGTCGGTGAGCTACGCCGATGAGCTGCGGCCCATGGACGACGAAAGCGTCATTGAGAAGTACAAGCAGCTCCAGTCAGTCACCGACGAACTGGGGCGCTAGGGTTCGATCGCTTCCTGCCCTAGAACCCGGCGAGGCCCGGCAGTAGCGCCTGCGCTGCGGCCAGGTCCTCCCCCAGCGGCCGGTCCTCCTGGCTCGGGTCCAGCCCTGCCGCAAGATAGTCAAACGCGGCCCGCGCCGGAGCGGTCCCGAGCCGCTGGGGTGCCATCCGCAGCGCCCTGACCGCAGCAACTGCTTCGAGCGCGACGACGACGGGAGCCTCCGCAGCGAACTGGCGCAGCAGGCGAGCGCCCTGCGTGGCGAAACCGGCGTGCTCCTCAAGGCCCAGCGAGACGTTGATCCCCGGCCCGTTCACCGGCGTCGCCGCGGTACGCAGGATCGACAGCACATCCTGGGCGACGTACTCGGCAATCATGAGGCCAGAACTTCCCCGGGGACCCGTCGAGAGGAAAGACGGGAGACTGCTCAGCTCCGGTCGGAACAGGTGGGACAGCCTGGCCGCGGACAGTGAAATCACCGGGTAGACAGCCGTTCGGGTGCTGTCCAGCGCCGCCGCCAGCATGGCCAGATGGAATTGGCCGTGATGGAACAGGCCGTCGGTGGTCAGCAGCGGGTTCTCCGCCGCACCGTTCAGCTCGGTTTCCAGGATGGAGCGCAACCGCTGGAGGGCATCGAGCGCCGGGGCGTGCACCTGGGGCAACGCCCTGAGGGCGAAAGGATCCTGCAGCCTGGCCGGCGCGGCCGGCGTATCGGGCCCGGTCAGGCGCCGCATCGCCGCCGCCACCGCCACCTGGTGCGGGTGCACCCTCGCCCGGTGAACCGCCTCGGCATACGGTTCGTCTGAGCCCTCCAGCGCCAGCATGGTCAGCGACGCCACCACCAGCGCACTCTTCATCAGCTGCTCCATGGCAACGGCACCCTGCGTCGCTGTGGCGAGGGTCAGTGCGCTGGAGCTCATGAACGGCAGCGAATCGGTGTCCTCGAACTGCACCGGGGCGATTCCCCCCAGCCGCCACGGCCGGTCCCCACTCAGGGTCAGTGCCAGCTCAGCCATGGCCGCCAGATCCCCGGTGCCGAGGCCGCCCAGACTGTGAATGGTGGCGACCGATCCATTGTCGAGGGCTTGCAGCAACCCCTTCACGACACCGGGACTGATACCGGACCCGCCGGCGAGGAACTGGTTGAGCCGGATTGCCATGGCAGCACGAACCGTGGTCTCCGCATCGACCCGACCAGCCCCCGCACAGTGGCTCAGCAACAGGCGCCGCGCATGAGCTGCCCGCCGCTCAGACGGCGACCGGCCCGGCTCCACATTCAGGGCGCGATTTGCGCCGACGCCGGTATTGGCGCCATATACCCGCCCCGATTCGCGGGCCTGAACCAATTGTTCTTGGGACCGCTGCAGGCCGTCGATAATGCCGTCGGGAACCTTTACCCGGGAGGAACCAGTTGAAATAGTAATAAGATCGTCAAGTGTCAGCGAGGCGCCGTCCAGCACCACCCGGTCGATGTTGTCCTCGGAAGTCATGGGTGAACCGTCGTCCTTTATCTATCGATATGTAAGTCTTCTCACATATCGGGGTGACTGTCTATTCATTCGCTGAAACTATGAATCAACTTATTCACTGCCTGCTACTGAGGCTGGTGCCAAGGAAACTGGAGAGCCACCGTGATTACGTTCGACAAGGTAAGCAAGACTTTTCCGGATGGCACCCTCGCCGTCGACAACCTGAACTTTGAATTGCCCACCGGCAAGATCACCGTCTTCGTTGGCCCCTCCGGCTGTGGCAAAACCACCTCACTGCGCATGATCAACCGCATGATCGAGCCGACCGGCGGCCGCATCCTGATCGATGGTCAGGACGTCACCCAGCAGGACGCGGCCCTGCTGCGTCGGTCCATCGGGTACGTCATCCAGCATGCGGGTCTCTTCCCGCACCGCACAGTGATCGAAAATGTCATGACCGTGCCCAATCTGATCGGCACCGACAAGAAGAAGTCGCGGGCCACTGCCATGGAACTGCTGCTTCGGGTGGGGCTCACCGAGAGTATGGCCAACAAATACCCGGTACAGCTCTCGGGCGGTCAGGAACAGCGCGTGGGAGTTGCTCGCGCCCTTGCCGCCGATCCCCCCGTGATGCTGATGGACGAACCCTTCAGCGCCGTCGACCCCATTGTCCGTGCCGGCCTGCAGACCGAATTCCTGCGGCTGCAGGGCGAGCTGGGCAAAACGATTGCGTTCGTGACGCACGACATCGACGAGGCCATCAAGCTCGGTGACATGGTCGCCGTCTTCAGGGAAGGCGGGCATCTTGCCCAGTACGCCGCCCCGCAGGAGCTGCTGGAAAACCCGGCCAACGACTTCGTGGCCGATTTCGTGGGCCGGGACCGCGGCTTCCGCAGCCTGTCCTTCGACTCCTCCGAGGTGCTCGAGCTGGACCCCGTGGATTCGGTACGGGTGGGCAATGAAGTGCTGGTCCTCGACGACGCCGGGCGCCCCCTTGGCTGGGCCGGCCCGGGAATCGCCGACGAAAACTCGCCCCTCTCGGTCGCTGGCACCTTCACCGCCGAGGATTCCCTGCGGGTGGTGACCGACCTGGCGATCAGCTCTCCCGTCGGCATCGCGGTCCGGGTCAACGCATCGGGTGTGGCCGACGGCGTCATCCGGCATCCGAGCCTGGTCCGCCAACTGGATGAACGACGTCGGCTGCGCGCGGGGACCACCGCATGATCGACTACATTTCAGGCAACCGGGAGATCATCTGGACCGCCTTCCAGGAGCACCTGTATCTGGCGTTGATCCCCGTCATCCTGGCGGTCTTCATCTCGCTGCCGCTGGGGTATCTGGCGGTCCGCTACAAGAAGCTCTACTACCCGCTGGTCAACATCAGCAGCATTCTCTACGCAATCCCTTCGCTGGCCCTGTTTCTCCTGTTGCCACCGATTATCGGTACCGGCGTCCTGTCCCCCCTGAACATCATCATCGCGCTCACCGTCTACAGCGTTGCGCTCATGGTCAGGGTGGTGGCCGACGGCCTGAACTCGGTTGATCCGGCCATCACCCAGGCCGCCACCGCCATGGGTTACCGCCGGGTCAAGCGCCTCCTACGGGTGGAACTGCCGATCGCCCTGCCGGTCATGCTGGCCGGACTCCGGGTTGCGACGGTTGCGAACGTGAGCATCGTCAGCGTTGGTGCGCTCATCGGCGTCGGCGGGCTGGGTGCCCTGTTCCTCCGCGGGCTGCAGCTCGATTACCTGGCACCGATCTGGGTGGGAATCATCCTGTCAGTGCTGCTGGCGGCCACCTGCGACATCATCATTGTGCTGGTTCAACGACGATTCACGCCCTGGGTGCGTGCGGGAGGACGAGCCTGATGGACTACCTCGAATATCTGCTGGATCCCGAGCACTGGGATCTCGCCATGAACGGGAACATCCCGTCACTCGTCGTCGAACACCTCTATTACACGGTCCTGACGCTCGTCATTGCCGCACTGATCGCCATCCCGGTGGGGCTGTACATCGGCCACACGGGCAGGTTCTCGTTTGTGGCGATCAACGCGGGGAACGCCGGCCGGTCACTGCCGACCCTGGGCCTGATCATCCTGCTGGTGACGGTGATCGGCTTCGGGCTGCTGCCGGTGGTAATTGCCCTGGTGATCCTCGCCATCCCGCCCATCCTCACATCAACCTACGCGGGCCTCCGGGCGATCAACCCCGCGTCGGTGGACGCCGCGAAGGGGATGGGCATGCGGCCCATCCAGATCCTGTTCCGGGTCGAAATTCCGATGGCGTTGCCGCTGATCCTCAGCGGTCTGCGCAGCGCCACCCTGCAGGTAGTCTCGACCGCCACCGTCGCCTCCTATGTTGGCCTCGGCGGATTGGGCAGGCTACTGGTTGACGGTCTGGCACTGAATCAGTACGACCGGGTGATTGCCGGCGCCGTCGTCGTCGCCCTGTTGGCCATCATCCTGGACCTGATCGCTTCCGGTCTGCAGCGGCTGATGGTATCCCCCGGCGTATCCGGGCGCGCACTGACCCGATCCTCCAACGAACCCGTGACCACCCCCGCGGAGACGTCACCAGCGCCTGCGGGATAAGCTTGTAAAACCTGACCGAAAGGCACGACCCATGATTAAGAAACGCTCAACCAAACTGATGAGTAGCGTTGCGCTCTTCGGAGCAGCGGCCCTCGCTCTGTCCGCTTGTGGCGGCGATCCGCTTGAGTCCGACGCCGGCGGAGAGTCAGTTGACGCAGAGACCATCGCAATTGGCTCAGCAAACTTCCCCGAAAGCGAACTCCTCGCCGAGATGTACGCGCAGGTGCTGGAAGCCGAAGGCATCGAGGTGGAGCGCAGCTTCAACATCGGTGCACGCGACCTGTATCTGGCGGCGCTCGAGGACGGGTCCATCGACCTGCTCCCCGAGTACAACGGTGCACTGTACTCATCCCTCGTGGAGGGTGGCGCCCCCGAGGGTGTGACCAGCCCCGAAGAAGTGTACGACGCCATGGTTGAGGTGCTGCCCGAGGGCATCATCGCACTGGAACAGTCCGAGGCCGAGGACAAGGACACCCTTGCGGTTCTCCCGGAGACCGCCGAGGAGCTCGGCCTGGAAACGATGGACGATCTGACCGACATTGCTGGTGAGCTCACGCTCGCAGCCGGTCCCGAATTTGTCGAGCGCTACCAGGGGCTGATCGGCCTTGAAGAGGTTTACGGCATCGTGTTCGCCGAGTTCCGTCCCCTGGACGCCGGTGGACCGCTGACCCGCGAAGCACTTTTGAGCGGCGAAATTGATGTAGCCAACATCTTCAGCACCGACTCGACGATTGAGACCGAGTCTCTGGTGGTCCTGGAGGACACCCAGAACCTGTTCCTGTCCCAGAACATCGTGCCGATCGTGCGCGAGGCCAAGGTGACCGATGCGGTAACTGAATCGCTCAACGCGGTGTCGGCTGCCCTCACCACCGAGAACCTTACCGAGTACCTCGCACGGGTTCAGGTCGACAAGGAGTCCAGCGCGACTGTCGCCACGGCCTTCCTTGAAGAGTACGACCTGCTGTAGGTAGCGATTGCCCATCCCGGCTTCGGCCGGGATGGGCCTTGCTCTTCCTGTCAGCCCTTTCACCCGAGCGCCCTGAAAGTAAACCAGTGACCACACAGCGCTCGGCCGCCACCGCGGCAGTCATCAACCTGCTCCCCGGAGTATTGGTTATGGCCGCCGCCGTCGCCCTCTCCCTCTTCATTGCCAGCCTCCAGGGCTTCATCGGCGCCCTGGTGGTTGCCCTCGCCCTCGGCCTGCTGGTCCGCAACACCGGGCTGTTCCACCCGCGGATCCGGCCCGGCATTCAACGGGCCACCAAACGGTTTCTGCGGCTCGGCGTCGTCGTTCTGGGTCTGCAACTCTCCCTTCCCGAGATCCTGAGCCTCGGGTTCCCCGTTCTCGCCCTGATCATTGCGTCGGTGTTTATCAGCTTCCTGTTCACGCGGTACATCGGTGAACGGCTGGGACTCAGCCGGGCCGCGTCGACCCTGATGGCGGCCGGGTTCTCCATTTGTGGCGCGTCTGCGATCGCTGGCATGCAGAGCATTGTGAACGCCGACGACGACGAAGTGGCCAGCGCCATCGCCATGGTCACCCTGTATGGGTCGGCCGTGATCCTGGGGCTGCCACTCATCAGCAACCTGCTGGGGCTCTCCCCTGAAACGTTTGGTATCTGGTCCGGGCTCGCCGTCCACGAGGTGGCCCAGGTGGTGGCGACCGCCAGCACTGCGGGGGCTGTGGCGCTCGCCGTCGCGACCGTGGTGAAACTTGGCCGGGTGGTGCTGCTGGCTCCCGTCGCTGCGTTTGTCTCCATCGGTATCCGGCGGGCCGAGGGCGCCCAGCCGTCAGTTCCGGGGCGGGTGGCACCGATCGTGCCGTTGTTCGTGGTCGGATTCCTGGCCCTGGTGCTCCTGCGCTCCACCGGGGTGGTCCCCGAGCCCGTTCTGGACGCCGCCTCCCTGACGGCCACCCTGCTGCTGGCCGCCGCGATGTTTGGCCTCGGCACCGGGATCGACATCCCACACCTGGCACGCACCGGCGGGAAAAACCTTGCGCTGGGCGGCATCTCGACCGTGTTCCTTGGCGGCATCACCCTCGCCGGCGCAGTACTCGTCACCGCCTAGGTTCTGGTCTGGTCTGTTCCTGGGTCCCACCTCGGCCTTCGTGAGGAACCTGAACATCGGAGGCCAAGATTCCCTCACCGATGTCTAGGTTGACCTGACCTGTCCGGGTTGCTCACCATATCGACGGCGGCGCGAGCTGCACTGACCTAGCGGAGGCCCGTCTTGCGACTCAGGGCCAACTCGATCAGCTCGTCGATCAGCTCCGTATAGGTGAGACCGGACTTGGCCCACATCTGCGGATACATGCTGATCGGCGTGAAGCCCGGCATGGTGTTGATCTCGTTGATGATCAGACCGCCGGACGGGGTGTAGAAGAAGTCGACCCGGGACAAACCCTCTGCACCGACGGCGTCGAAGGCTGCGGCGGCAAGCGCCCGGACCTGCTCGCTGGCGGCTGGCGGCAGGTCGGCCGGGCAGCTCAGTTCGGCGGCGGCGCCGTCGACGTATTTGGCTTCGAAGTCGTACCAGTCGTGCTCCCCCGGCTGGACAGCGATTTCCCCGGGCAGCGACGTCCGCGGTTCGTTGGTGCCGCGACCCTGCAGCACAGCAACCTCGATTTCCCGACCGATGATGCCCGCCTCCACGAGCACCTTGGGATCGAACTCCCGGGCAGCCTCGATGGCGGCGGCAAGATCAGATTCCGAAGCGACCCGCGTGATCCCCATCGAGGATCCGGCGCGGGCAGGCTTGACGAAGGAGGGGAACCCCAGGGCCGCCGCTCGCCCGAGGCACCCGTCGCGGTCGTTGGCCCACTGGCGGTCAGTGATGACCTCATAGGGTCCCACCGTCAGGCCGGCGGCGGCGAAAACCACCTTCATGTAGTGCTTGTCCATGCCCACAGCAGAGGCCAGCACACCGGCGCCCACATAGCGGATGTCGGCCATTTCGAGCAGGCCCTGCAGCGTGCCGTCCTCACCGAATGGGCCGTGCAGCAGGGGCACGACGACGTCGATCCCGCCGAGGCTGCGCGGCATCTGTTCGGCGGCGGTCACCATCAGCTCAGTGGATGCAAGGTTCTGGCCAGCCCCTGACGCTGCCAGGACCAGGGACTCGTCAGAGGTGGGGACCTCGGGAAGCGTTGCTGAACGAAGGGACCACTGGGACGGGTCACCCGACACCTGAACCCACTGGCCGTTCTTGGCGATCCCTACCGGAATGATCTCGTACTTGTCCCGGTCGATCGCGTCGAGCACGCCGGCCGCGGTGATGCAGCTGACCGCGTGTTCACTGGATCGCCCACCGAAGAGGACGAGCACCCGCGGCCGTCGCGTCGGATCAAGACGGGCGGTTTCAGGGGGAACAACAGTCACAGTCAGCCTTCGGATTTCAGTTCGCGGGACAGTAGACGCGCCCCCAGGTCATGGACGGAGACGGTGCCCTGAAGTACCGCCACCACGTTCTCGGTGATGGGCATATCGACTCCCAGTTGGCCCGCAAGATCAAGGACGGCCTGAGCCGATTTGATGCCCTCGGCCGTCTGGTTCATCTTCCCGGTGACCTCGTCGAGGGTCAGTCCGTGGCCCAGCAACCGGCCAGCAGTGTGGTTACGGGACAACGGCGAGGAGCAGGTGGCGATCAGGTCGCCCATCCCGGCGAGGCCGGCCATCGTCTCAGCTTCCCCACCCAGAGCCACAGCGAGCCTGGTGGTTTCCGCGAGTCCACGGGTAATCACTGAAGCCTTGGTGTTATCGCCCATCTGCTTGCCTTCGCAGATTCCGACGGCGAGGGCAATCACGTTCTTGACGATCCCGCCGATCTCCACGCCAACCACATCGGGGTTGGTGTAGGGCCTGAAGTATCTGGCGGTGCAGGCAGCGGCAATCCACGCGGCCACTTGCTCATCCGGACAAGCCACCACCGATGCGGTGGGTTCCTGACGCGCGATTTCCAGCGCCAGGTTAGGCCCCGAAACGACGGCAATGCGCTCAGCTGGCATCTCCAGTTCGGCAGCAATGACCTGGCTCATGCGGGCATCGGAGCCCACCTCGAGTCCCTTCATCAGCGAGACCACCACCGCGTCGTCACGCAGGAGGTGTTTCCACGCCTGGAGCTGGGGCCTCAGCGACTGGGCGGGAACGGCGACGGCGACCAGTTCAGCGCCGTCGAGCACCTCGGCAATGTCGGTGGAACAGGTGATGTTCTCGGGCAGCACCGTGTCGGCAAGATACCTGCTGTTGCGCCGGGTCGTGTTGATCTCCTCGGCCACGTCCTCGCGGCGGGCCCACAGACGCACCTGCGTACCGTGTGGGGCACCGGCGTCGGCCAGGATCTTCGCGAAGGTGGTCCCCCAACTGCCGGCGCCCAGGACGGCGACGACGGCTGGCGGTGTCCGGGTCACGAGTTCTCCTCAGGCTTGCTCTCGAAATTCCTGCCGGTGCTTTTTTGGTGTTTGTCCGCCGGGTTCCAGCGTTCGGTGGGCGGTGCTTCCTGACGCAATTCGGCGACCAGCGCGGTCAGCGCGTCGAGAATCCGCTCGGTTCCGGTGTCCAGCACCGTCTTGGTGATGGGCTTGCCCATCAGGTCGGAGAAGTCGACCGGGTCGCCGACCACCACCCGGGAGGTCTTCCGGGGAAAGAGGTAGAAGCGTTTGGCGTACCGGGGAAACACCTCGTGGGCTCCCCAGTGGGCAAGCGGGACGATCGGAGCGCCGGTCTGCAATGCGAGCCGCGCGGCGCCGGTCCGGCCCTTCATGGGCCACATGTCGGGATCCCTCGTCAGGGTGCCCTCCGGGTACACCACAATTCCACCGCCGGAGCTGATTGCTTCACGCGCTGCCTCAAGCGATCTGTTGGCGCCGGCAGTGGTCCGATCCACCGGCACCTGCCCGGTAGCACGGAGGATCCAGCCCATGACCGGCACCTTGAACAGCGACGCCTTGGCAAGGAAATGCGGTGTCACCTTCTGATTGAACAGAAAATGTCCGATCACCACCGGGTCAATCTCGGTGATGTGGTTGGGGCACACAATGAACCCGGTGTCCCGCGGCAGTTTCTCCGCACCCGACCACTCCTTCGACATCAACGTGTTCATGATGGGACGCACGGTGACGGAGAGCACGGCGAACGTGGCGCGGGACCTTCTGGATTCAGTCATAAACGAGTGCCGCGAGCCTAGCGGCCGCCCTCCACCGATGCCACAGCAGCGTCGGTCACAGCGGCGTCGGTCACAGGAGCGTCGGTCGCAGCAGCTTCCGATTCAGCAGTATCTGATTCAGCAGTATCTGAGGAGATATCGAAATCGGCTCCCAGGCCTTCAAGCTTGTCCTGAAAACGTTCGTAGCCGCGGTTGATCAGCTCGATGCCGGTCACCCGTGACGTGCCCTTCGCCGCGAGGGCGGCGATGAGGTGGCTGAAGCCCCCGCGCAGGTCGGGGATATCAATGTCCGCGCCATGCAACTGCGCCGGACCGGAAATGACCGCCGAGTGGAGGAAGTTCCGCTGCCCAAACCGGCACGGGACGCTACCCAGGCATTCGCGGTGTACCTGGATGTTGGCACCCATCCGGATCAGCGCATCGGTGAAGCCGAAACGGTTCTCGTAGACGGTCTCGTGAACAATCGACACGCCCTCCGCCTGGGTGAGGGCGACGACGAGCGGCTGCTGCCAGTCGGTCATGAACCCGGGGTGCACATCGGTTTCCAGGACCAGCGGGGACAGCTTTCCGCCGGGATGGTAAAAACGGATGCCGTCGTCGTCGACGTCGAACGCTCCACCGATCTTTCGGTAGGTATTCAGAAAGGCGGTCAGATCGAGCTGACGCGCACCCTCAACATAGATGTCACCCTGGGTGACCAGCGCTGCTGATGCCCAGGATGCGGTTTCGTTGCGGTCGGAAATGGCCTTGTGGTTGAAGCCACTCAGCTCGCTGACGCCCTCGATGCGAATGGTGCGGTCAGTCTGCACCGTGATGATCGCGCCCATTTTCTGGAGGACAGCGATCAGGTCCATGATTTCGGGTTCGACGGCGGCACCCTTGAGTTCGGTGATGCCCTCGGCCCGGGTAGCGGTCAGCAGTACCTGCTCGGTGGCACCGACGCTCGGGTACGGCAGTTCGAGCTTCGCGCCGTGCAGACCCTTGGGCGCCGAAATGGAGATGCCACCGGGACGCTTGTCCACGACGGCGCCGAAGTTGCGCAGCACCTGCATGTGGTAGTCGATCGGGCGGTCGCCGATTTTGCAGCCGCCCAGGTCGGGGATGAAGGCTTCCCCGATGCTGTGCATCAGGGGGCCGCAGAAGAGGATGGGGATGCGTGAGTCGCCGGCGTGGGCGTCGATGTCCTTGGACTGGGCCATCTTCGCGCCCTTGGGGTCCATGCTCAGGTCACCGGTGACGGGGTCCTTGGTGACCTCAACGCCGTGGAGCTTCAAAAGGCTGGTGACAACCTCGACGTCCTTGATCTCAGGGACATTCCGCAGGACCGAGGGAGCATTACCCAGCAGGGTCGCCACCATCGCTTTGGGCACCAGGTTTTTGGCTCCACGAACGGAGACCTTGCCGGTCAGAGGGACTCCACCACGAATGGTCAGCACGCTTCCCATGAACACCTATTTTCTTCGATTTGCACACAACAGAGATTGCCCCCAAAGCAGCAATTGCCTCCCGCTAAGCATAGGAGCATGTCTAGGAAGACTGAAATAGACTCCCCGGGGCTACTGTCGAAAACTATCGATCTGCCCCATTCATTCCCCGCCGTTCCGCAGGAAAGCACCGCCGCCGATGACCTTGCTCACCGTCGGGCGTGGCTCAGGTGCGCACGGGGAGGGTCTTGGGCTTCCACGCCGGGCGGGAGGCCTCATATTTGGTGATGGTTTCCTCGTGGGTCAACGTCAGACCGATGTCGTCGAGGCCCTCCAGCAACCGCCAGCGGGTGTAATCATCGATCTGGAACGGAGCCGTCACGCTGCCGCAGCTGACGGTGCGTTCCTCCAGGTTGACGGTGACCTCGGTGCCGGGATGATTCTCGAGGACCTTCCAGATCAACTCAATGTCATCCTGGGCCAGCTGCGCCGCGACCAGACCCTGTTTGCCAGAGTTGCCGCGGAAAATGTCGGCGAACCGGGACGCCAGCACGGCCTTGAACCCGTAGTCCTTCAGCGCCCAGACCGCGTGTTCACGAGAGGAGCCGGTACCGAAATCCGGCCCCGCGACAAGGACCGAACCGGCGCTGAACGGAGCCTGGTTGAGGATGAAGTTCGGGTCCTTCCGCCACTCGGCGAACAGGGCGTCCTCGAACCCGGTCCTCGTGATGCGCTTCAGGTACACCGCCGGGATGATCTGGTCGGTGTCGATATTGCTCTGGCGCAGCGGCACGCCGATTCCGGTGTGGGTGATGATCTTTTCCATGGGAAGCTCCTAGGCGGCGTTCGCGGCTGAGGCAACGACGTCGTCGTGCTGGCCTGTTGTGGCGGGCGGCAATGGCTCGAGATCGGACGGCGAGCTGAGGGTGCCGCGGACCGCGGTGGCGGCGGCGACTACCGGGGACACCAAGTGGGTGCGGCCACCCTTGCCCTGCCGGCCCTCGAAGTTGCGGTTCGACGTCGATGCGCACCGCTCCCCCGGCGCCAGCTGGTCCGGGTTCATGCCCAGACACATTGAGCAGCCAGCGAAACGCCATTCCGCGCCGAAGTCCTTGAACACCTGGTCCAGGCCCTCGGCCTCGGCATCGAGGCGAACCCGGGCCGACCCGGGAACCACCATCATGCGGATGTTCGGGTCCTTGACCCGGCCGCGGATGATGTCGGCGGCAATCCGCAGGTCCTCGATCCGGCTGTTGGTGCAGGAGCCAAGGAACACGGTGTCCACCCTGATGTCCTTCATGGGGGTGCCGGCGTCCAGTGCCATGTACTCGAGGGCACGTTCGCAGGCCGCCTTGTCGTTCTCGTCGGCGAAATCGTCAGGGGACGGCACGGCCTGCGACAGTGAGACGCCCTGGCCGGGGTTGGTACCCCAGGTGACGAAGGGCTCCAGCTCATCGGCGTCGAGGAACACTTCGGCATCGAACACGGCGTCGTCGTCGGTACGCAGCGTCCTCCAGTTCTCGACGGCGGCATCCCAGTCCTCGCCCTGCGGTGCGTGGGGCTTGTCTTTCAGGTACTCAAAGGTGGTGTCGTCCGGGGCGACCATGCCGGCACGTGCGCCTGCCTCGATGGACATGTTGCAGATGGTCATCCGCGCTTCCATGGACAGCGCACGGATGGCAGAGCCACGGTATTCGAGCACATAGCCCTGCCCGCCGCCGGTGCCGATCTTGGCGATGACCGCAAGGATGATGTCCTTGGAGGTCACACCGGGCTTCAGGGTGCCCTCGACCGTGATGGCCATGGTCTTGAACGGCTTGAGCGACAGGGTCTGGGTGGCCATCACGTGCTCCACCTCTGAGGTGCCGATGCCGAGCGCCAGGGCACCAAACGCCCCGTGGGTGGAGGTGTGCGAATCGCCGCAGACCACCGTCAGGCCCGGCTGGGTGAGGCCCAGCTGCGGGCCGATGATGTGGACGATGCCCTGTTCGGCGTCGCCCAGTGAATGCAGGCGCACCCCAAACTCTTTGCAGTTCGCGCGGAGGGTGTCGATCTGGGTACGGCTGGTGAGGTCAGCGATCGGCTTGTCGATGTCCCAGGTGGGGGTGTTGTGATCCTCGGTGGCAATGGTGAGGTCCGGCCGGCGCAGCGGGCGACCCGCCAACCGCAGCCCCTCGAAGGCCTGCGGAGAGGTGACTTCATGGACCAGGTGGAGATCGATATAGAGCAGGTCCGGCTGGGATTCGGCACCCTGCACCTCGCCCTTGCGCACAACGTGTGCGTCCCAGACCTTCTCTGCGAGCGTGTTGCCCATGACCGGTTTCCCTTCGGAGCTCTTCTACTGACGTCTCGGACGGATGCATCCCAAAAAAGTTACATCCCAGACAGTTGCCCAGACAGTTGCATCTCAAATGCTGAGACGGCAATATCATCCTATGGACAATATTAGCGGTGTAGGTGTGATAGACAAAGCGGCGACCGTGCTCGACGCCCTCGAAGCGGGTCCCACCACCCTGGCGCAGCTCGTGGCGGCAACCGGGCTGGCCCGTCCCACTGTGCATCGCCTGGCCCAGGCCCTGGTTCATCACCGGCTGGTCAGCCGCGACATTCAGGGCCGCTTTGTGCTCGGCAGCCGCCTGGTTGAACTGGCTGCCGCTGCCGGTGAGGACCGGCTGATTGCATCGGCGTCCCCCGTCCTGCTGCACCTGCGGGACGCGACCGGTGAGAGCGCGCAGCTGTTCCGTCGGCAGGGCGAGTGGCGTGTTTGCGTGGCGTCGGCAGAACGCCCGATCGGTCTCCGCGACACCATCCCGGTGGGCACCCAGCTCTCCATGAAAGCTGGCTCCGCGGCCCAATGCCTGCTGGCCTGGGAAGACCACGACCGCCTCCTCAAAGGATTACAGGAAGCCCGGTTCACCCCGACGGTACTGGCCGGAGTACGACGTCGGGGCTGGGCCCAGAGCCTCGGCGAACGGGAGGCGGGGGTTGCCTCGGTTTCGGCGCCGGTCAGGGGACCATCGGGACGGGTGATCGCGGCGGTGTCCATCTCGGGACCAATGGAGCGGCTGACCCGTCAGCCCGGACGCATCCACGCTCAAGTGGTCCTCAACGCTGCCCAGCAGCTCACCCACGCCGTCGGCAAAACCGCCGACTGATCGCCTCGAAGCCCGCACCTCGATAGGGTGTGGCTATGGCTGTTGGTGTGGCATGACTGAGGGTGTGGCTATGACTGAATATGCAATCTTCCTCCGTGGGGTCAACGTCGGCGGAATTATCCTCAAAATGGCTGACCTGCGCGCCGCCGTCGAGACACTCAACGTCAGCAGGGTGACAACACTCCTGGCGTCAGGCAACGTCACCTGTACCACCGATCTGGCAGCTGATGAGCTCAAGGAGTCGGTTGAGAGGCTGCTGCGCGTTACCTTCGGGTATGACGCATGGGTGGTGATCATCGAGGCCGGCAGGCTGCGCGAGTTGGTGGAGGCCTGTCCTTTTCCCGCCGACGACCCCGCTAACCACATCTATCTCACCCTGTGCTCGGATCCGACTGCGCTCGCCGATCTCGTGGAAGCGAGCGCAGGACTTGAGCCGGGCCTGACAGTGCTGGGTCCCGAGGCCGCCGCCTGGTGGGCGCCGCGTGGTGGAACCCTTGAGTCTCCACTGAGCAAGCTGACCGCCAAGCCGCGGTTTAAGAACTCGACCACCACCCGGAATCTAAGGACCCTGCAGAAGGTACTTGCGGCCTTCAACGCTTAGCCCGGTCAGGTTTAGCCGGGTCCAGTCCTAGCCCCGGCCGCGAGCTGCTGTGACAGCCTTCCGGAACCCGTTGTACCTGGTGATCTCGGCCTCGACCGGAGCCACCACGTCCCGCGCGGCGACCTGGGCCACCGCGGCGTGGAGCCGCCGTCGTGCGCGGCGTCCCCGCGAACCAGCCGACACCTTGGCTGCAACAGCAGAGAGCAACGACACCGCGATTCCCAGTACCGCTCCCCCGATCGCCAGCAGCGTGGGCAGCGGGAAGCCCTCAACCATCGGCGTCTCGATTGCTGGGAGCTGCAGGAAGCCCAGTGCGGCGAGCACGCCAAGCCATCCCAGCCCGGCGACAGCCGCAGCGAACAGCAGCCATTGCAGCAGGCCGATCACCGGCCACCACCAGGACCGTGTGCCCCAGCGAAGGTCGGTTTGCGCGATGGCCTGGTCCAGTCCGTCGGCGAGTGATTCGTTCGCCCCCTGGGCTGCACCGCGGATCTGCTCGCGCCAGGGTCCGCTGACCGATTGGGCTGCAGCGTCGGCGTACTCCCGCAGTGCCCCGTCCATGGCGGCACGTTGCGCCGGTCCCGGGGTGGGCAGTGAGGTGCGATTGACTGCTGCGTTGACATCCGACCGGCGCAGGTTCAGGCGACGCAGCGGGTCGGGCCTAAGCTTGCCCAGCCAGCGGGTGACCGGCCACCCCGTCGCGGCGTGGGCGTCCCGCCGGTAGGAACCAACGACCGCATCAACCACCGTCTCGGTGCCGACGGCTCCAGCCAGCCGCTCCACCAGCCGTGACCGTGCCGCTTTGGGCGGCAGGGCGGCGTCGGTCGGTCCAGCGTGCCCGGCCAGCTGCGTGGCAGCCGCCGTGACATCCGCCGTGAGCCGCGCAGTGGCAGCCTGCCGACGTTTTACCGTCTGCCCAATCTCCGTCACGAGCTGGTCCAGTCCGGCGCCGGTGGCAGCCGAGACCGGGTGCACTGCCACAGAGGGGAGTCCCTCGTCGGCCAGGATGCCGCGCAGCGAAGCCGTCACCTGGTCCACGTCATCCCCGATCAGACGATCGGTCTGGTTCAGCGCCACCATGGTGACGGCGCCGTGGGTGGACATGCGTCGGAGGAAGCCGTGGTGCAGGGCGGCGTCGGCGTATTTCTGTGGGTCGACCACCCAGAGCAGGACGTCGACCTGCCCGGCCAGACGCTCCACCACCTCGCGGTGGCTTGCAGCGGTGGAGTCGAAATCTGGGAGGTCCAGCAGGATCAACCCGTCGCCGTCGTCGGCGGAGGTTCGCCCTCCGAAGGCCAGCCGCGAGTGATCGGGCAGTTCGTGCCGCTGGGCCACCTGCAGCCAGTCCAGGAGCGGGCCGCTGCCCTCGGATTTCCAGAGCACGGCGAGGGGTTCGGAGGTGGTGGGTCTGCGTGCGGCTACCCGCGCGACCTCGGTCCCGGTCAGCGCGTTCAGCAGTGAGGACTTGCCACTGCCGGTGGGGCCAAAAATGCCGACGACGGTGTGGGCGGCGGACAAGGAGCGGCGGGTGCTGGCGCGGTCCAGCACCTCGTAGGCGGCCTTCAGGTCCTGCTCGGGGAGGCGCCCCGCGGCCAGCTCCCGTGCGGTATCCAGAGCTTCAAGCTGGTTCTGGACTGCTGACTCGGCCAGCTTGCCCTTGTGCCGGCTCACTGGCCGTGTCCTTCATCCGCGTGGCCTTCGTCGTCGTTCCCACGGTCAGGGGCATCGTCGCTGTTCAGGTCAGGCTTATCCGAACCGCGTGAGTCAAGGTCACGGGCATAGGCCCGCAGGGTGTCGGCCGGGAGCTGCCGGGCTGCCGGCTCCAGCAGTGTGAGGTAGCGCTGCTGCTCGGTGAGAAGGAGCGACTCACACCGGCGCTGCAGGTTGTCGCGGGCAGATTTCGCCAGCCGTCGGACAGCGTCCTCGCCGAAGACTGCTTCGAGGAGTTTCTGCCCGACGACGGCGGAGCCACCTGCCACCCCGATCTCCAGTCCGCTCAACCCTGCGGTGGAGGCGAACACCACCACCATGAGAGCGACTGCTACGCCGTTCACGCCGAAGGACAGCATCCGGGCAGTGAATCGCTTGTTCGCGCCCTCGGAACTGACCAGGTCCAGCAGGTCCTTCTGCCAGGCGCGGATCTCCCGCGCCACGGTGGCCGGGAAGTCGTCGCCGCGTGGCGGTAGCCCGGTGAGCAGTTCCCGGCCGGCGTCGCCGTCCCGCCAGGAATGTTCAGTCTTCTGTGCTGCCTGCGCCGCCTGTTCCACGATGACAGCGTGGAGCCCGGTCTCGATGGCCGTCTCCACGGTCACCGCCCGCGTGGGCCGACCGGTGAGGAACGAGCCCATGGCGTCGCGCACCCGGCCGACCCGCGATTCAAGGCCCCGCATGAACTCCCCCGTGCCGACAAAGTCCTGCCAGCGCGCCAACACCTCACCGCGGAGCAGTGTCCCGTCCTGGGTGGATTCGAGGATCCCCTGGAGTGCGTCGTCGTACGCGCGGGTCGCCGCATCCCGCAGCCGGAGATATTCGGTGTGCTGCTCGTCCTGAGCGTCGGCTGCGTCGTGGACCCGGCCCGCCACAGAGCGGACTGCCCCGTAGAGGGTGCGGCGGGCAATTTCCTGCCGGCCGGTGGCGTCGGCCGCCAGCGCCCGCAGCCACCGGCGGATGGGGTCAACCGCATCTGCCGGGAGCATTCCCGCCGGGTCGAGCGGCAGCTCCGGGATGATGAAGATAGGCGCGTGGCCGAGATCGGCGTTCGCCAGCAACGTGTGCAGGTCGCTGCGGACTTCCTCCTCCACCCCGGCGGGGACCCGGTCCAGGACTACGGCGAGGAGGATGTCGCGTGCCGCAGCATCGGCCAGCAGTTTCCACGGCACAGCATCGGCGTAACGGTTCGCGGTGGTGACGAAGACCCACAGATCAGCCGCTGCGAGGAGCTGGCCGGAAAGCCGCCGGTTCTCGTCGGCGATCGAGTCGAGGTCCGGGGCGTCCAGCAGCGCGAGGCCCAACGGAATCATCGGGTCGGGCCGGAGCAGTAAGGCCCCTGCACCAGCGGCCAGGGTATCGGCGGGCTGTTCGGTCCCGGGTTCGACGGCGCGTACCCGGCTCAGTGTGGGCAGGACCCGTTGGTCCGAGAACCAGTGACCATCGGCCGGGTGATGCAGCAGGACTGGTTGCCGGGTGGTGGGTCGGATGGCCCCGGAGCGGGTGACTGGATGTCCCACGATGGCGTTGACCAGGGTGGACTTTCCGGCTCCGGTGGATCCGCCGACGACGGCCAGCAGCGGGGCGTCAAGGCTGAGTAACCTCGGAAGTACATAGTCCTCGAGCTGGGCCGCGGTTGCCGACGCGTTGAGCTGGGCGCTGTCCGCGCCATGCACCGCCAGAGGAAAGGACAACCCACGCAGCGCCTCCCCTGTCTGGCGTAGCGTCGCCAGAAGCGGCTGGGCATCGGCGGCAGGAAGGGTGTCAGTCACCACCCCATTCTGCCGTACGGCTCAGGGTGCCTGCGGTAGGGCAAAGAAAAACCCCCGGAATCCATAGGATTCCGGGGGTATCTGTGACCCCAGCGGGATTCGAACCCGCGTTACCGCCGTGAGAGGGCAGCGTACTAGGCCGCTATACGATGGGGCCAGTACTGTGTGCTGTCTGGCCTGCGCCAAACGAGCTAGATGATTGTTTCACATCTGATAGATCCGGCCAAATTGTCCGGATCTAACGCTGGGGTACCAGGACTCGAACCTAGAATGTTGGTACCAGAAACCAGTGTGTTGCCAATTACACCATACCCCAATGGCACATACCGGAGCGCTCCTGACGGAGCATCCGGGCCGCGGAAACCGCTCTGCGCCGAGAGATCACTTTACCGGATGTGCGGCAGTAACTGCAAAACGCCCGCCAGTGAGGTGATCCGGCGACCTGTGAAGTCCCCGGTCCCGGCGTCACGCCGGTCCAGCCACACCCCGATCAACCCCGCAGCGTCGGCGCCCTCGGCGTCGACCACCCTGTTGTCTCCCACATAGAGGGTGCGCTCCGGCAGGGTGCCCAGCTGCCGTGCACCTTCCAGGTAGATCGCCGGATCCGGTTTTGCCACGCCAACCGTGTCGATCCCGACGAGGACCTCGAACCGGGACAACCCCGACCGGTTGAGCTTGGCGCGCTGGTAATCGTGCACATTGTTGCTGACCGCCCCGTAGGGGATGCGTCGGCTCTCCAACGCGTCCAGGAGGGGGACGACGTCGTCGTACGGTGCGAAGTGCAGGGGCAGCGTCGCCTCATACGCGGTGTTCCAGTGGCGGGCAGCCTCACCCTCGAGTGGTTCCTCGACGAAGGCAGCCTGCGCATGCCGGACCCGATCCAGCCGCTGCTCGGTGAAGGTCAACTCCCCCGCGAGGAACCGGTCATAGGAGCCCAGCGGGTCGTGGGCGTACAACCGCTTGTACTCGGTCCAGTCCGCGTCGCTGAGATGCGCGAGGGTGTCCGCCCCCACATGGTGGAGGGTCCTTCCCATCGCGGTTTCCAGATCCACCAGGGTGTCGTCGATATCGAACAACACCCCGGCGATGTCCGGGAGGTGCTCCATGATCAGCCGGCCACGCTTCGGAAGGCGGCGATCCGGGCCAGCGAGGATTCCTTGCCGAGAATGACCATCGATTCAAAGAGCGGCGGCGAGATCCGCTTGCCGGAGACGGCTGTCCGGACCGGGCCGAAGGCCAGGCGTGGCTTCATGCCCAGTTCTTCGACCAGGGCCTGACGGAGCGCATCCTGAATGGTCTCGGTGGTCCAGTCGTCGAGCGGCTGCAGCGCGGCCTGCGCTGCGTCGAGGACTTCCCCGAGGTTTGCTGGCAGACCCTTGCGGGCGTCGTCGGCAATCTCGATGCCGGCGTCGGCGGCGAAGAGGAAACCCAGCATGTCCGGGGCTTCGCCAAGGAGAGTGATGCGCTCCTGGATCAGAGGAGCAGCCTCGATCAGGATCTGGCGTTCGCGATCGCTCAGGGTCTCGCCGAGGAAGCCCGCACCCTGAAGGTAGGGAATGATCCGCTGGCGGAAGTCTTCGGCCTCGAGCAGGCGCACGTGGGTGCCGTTGATCGCCTCGGCTTTCTTGAGGTCGAAACGGGCTGGGTTCGCCAGCACGTCGTGGACATCAAACTTCTCCACCAGGGTGTCAACAGTGAAGATGTCCTCATCAGCCGACAGGCTCCAGCCCAGGAGTGAAAGGTAATTGAGCAGGCCTTCGGGGATGAAGCCGCGTTCACGATGCAGGAACAGGTTTGATTCCGGATCGCGCTTGGAAAGTTTCTTGTTGCCCTGACCCATGACATAGGGCAGGTGCCCAAACAGCGGCATGTAACTGGCGACGCCAATGTCGATCAGCGCCCGATACAGGGCAATCTGGCGAGGAGTTGATGAGAGGAGATCCTCGCCCCTGAGCACATGGGTGATGCCCATCAATGCGTCGTCCACCGGGTTGACCAGGGTGTAGAGGGGAGCACCGTTGGCGCGGACCACTGCGAAGTCGGGGATGCTCCCGGCACGGAAGGTGATTTCACCGCGCACCAGGTCGGTGAAGGTGATGTCGTCGTCGGGCATCCGCAGCCGCAACACAGCACCACGGCCCTCACTCCTGAAGGCCTCCTGCTGGTCCTCGGTGAGGGTGCGGTCGTAGTTGTCGTAGCCCAGCTTCACGTCCCGACCCGCTGCCCGGTGGCGTTCCTCAACCTCTTCGGGCGTGGAAAAGGACTCGTAGAGGTGGCCGGCTGCCCGCAGCTTGGCGATGACGTCCTGGTAGAGATCGCTGCGCTGCGACTGCCGGTAAGGGGCGTGGGGTCCACCCACCTCGACACCCTCGTCCCAGTCAATGCCGAGCCACTTCAGGGCATCCAGCAACTGGGTGTAACTTTCCTCGCTGTCGCGGGCCGCGTCAGTGTCCTCGATCCGGAACACCATCGTGCCCCCGGTGTGACGGGCGTACGCCCAGTTGAACAGGGCGGTGCGGATCAGTCCGACGTGCGGGGTTCCAGTGGGTGACGGGCAAAACCGCACACGCACAGGGGTCTGATCGGTGACAAGGGGGATCTCAGCAGCATTAATCATGATGGGTCCAAGTCTACGGGGCGAGGGGCCCGACCCCGAGCGAAGAGCTAGCCCGCGACGAACCACCAGGCGCCGAAGATGAGCACCGCAACAAGGGCGCCGACTCCGAGCTGAACCCGAAGCGGTGTCTTTGGCCGGAAATAGCGAATGGGCAGGACGGCGGCTGCACCGAACCCCAGCGCTGCGAGAGCGGAGATCCACATCTGGGGCGCACCACCGATGGAGGCCGCACGGGCCAACACCAGCGGCAATGCACAGGCCGCGATGGCAAGGTAGCGCCCCAGCCGGCGGCGCTCGGCGCTCGGGCTCCCCTTTTCCACCGGACCCCGCGGCACCCGCCTCATGGTCAGCGACGCGCCGGGTTGGACAACCGCCCGATACCCTCGATCTCGACTTCGTAGGTCTGGCCTTCGCTAATGAGCCCGACGCCGGCTGGTGTCCCGGTCAGGATCAGGTCACCTGGCAGAAGCGTGAAGGCCTGGGATACGTAAGACACCAGTTCCCGTACCCCCCAGATCATCTGGCTGGTTGAGCCGTCCTGCTTGAGTTCACCGTCGAGCCGGCCGCTGACCCGCAGATTCTCGGTGTCCAGTGCTGTTTCGATCCAGGGCCCAACGGGGCAGGAGGTGTCGAAACCCTTGGCGCGCGCCCACTGGTTGTCGGTTTTCTGGGCGTCTCTGGCGGTGAGGTCGTTGGCGCAGGTGTACCCGAAGACCACTTCGTCCACCCGATCCAGCGGCACGTCCTTGCAGATCCGCCCGATCACGACGGCAAGCTCGGATTCGAAGGAGATTTCGTCGGAGAAGGCCGGCAGCGCAATTGGATCGCCGGGGCCGATGACTGAGGTGTTGGGCTTGAAGAACATCAGTGGTGCTGGCGGAACCTCGTTGCCGAGTTCCTTGGCATGCTCCGCGTAGTTGCGGCCGATCCCCACGATCTTGCTGCGCGGGATTACCGGGGCGAGCAGACGGACATCGGCCAACTGGTGGCGGACGCCGGTGAGTTGTACACCTGAGTAGAAGGGGTCGCCAGCCATGACTGCGATCTCTTCCTGGCCTTCCTCTCCCTCAACCACTCCGAATGCTGGGTCACTGTCAACGACAAATCGGGCTATACGCATGAATCCCACGTTACCGTGACCTGAGCGCCTGTGCAGGAATCAGGCGCTCAGCGGGTAGTAATTCCAGAGTGAATTGCCCCGGACAAGCAAATGACCGTGAACCTGTCCCCAGTGGGCAAGTTCACGGTCATCAGGCAAATGCAGCTCAGTTCGAACTGCGACTACGAGGCTGCACCTTAGTTAGGCCAGTCTCCAATATTCGGCCAATCGCCGATTTTGGTGATGCTGCTCTTGAACCCGATAGCAGCATCGGCAGCAGTCGCTGTGGAGACACCGCCGATCGTGAACACGGCTACAACCAGGAGTGAGGCAAATAGTCTTTTCATACGAGAGTCCTTTGCTTATGCGAGAAAGCGCGAGGCACCGGACCTCACGCAGTTTTATTAGTATACGAACGAAGTACAGGAAACCAAGCGTTTTGAAAGATGAACTTCTAGACTGAGTATCTGCCGGGTATCCCCTAAACTAAGCTCGTGGACTCCTTTTTTCATTGGGAACCACAATGCACGACCCAGAGGTCCACTAAAACCGCACGAAGGGGCTACCACCCATGGCGACCAATCAGCCCGGCGACCAGCTGCTGTATGAGCTGCGGGCCAGAGAAGCGTGGAGCCAACGCGATTACGAGAAAGCACGCGTTATCGCCGGTCAAGCCGTCGATCTGGCCCTCCAGGACGACAACCAAGTCGCATGGTGGAACATGGCCTTCTTCCAAGCCGAGTGCTTTCGAGAGGAAGGCGCCGTCGAGGAATCCGTCAAAGTTGCCGAACTACTTCGCGCACACCCGCTGACAGACCAGTCCCCTGCTCTCGCAGCGCGGGTTCTCACATTGCTTGGCATCGGACTTCAGGGCATCGGCCAGCTTCCATCCGCTGTCGACGCGGCCCGGAACGCTGTCGATCTGGCGGCAAGAGATAACGCTCCTCGCGAACTTTTGATAAACGCTCTGCGTGCCCTAATTGCGACTCTGGCAGAAAGCGATCAGGTAGGCGAAGCATGGAATGAGTGCCTAGTCCTGGCTGCACTGATCACTACCGATACCTCCAGCCAGATCTCCGGAAAAGCGTACTGGGTGATCGGGAATGTCGCTTTCCTCCGACAGGAGGTAGCGGACGGTGCAAAGTATCACCGGCTCGCAGCCGCTCATCTGTCACCCAACAATGACCTCGATTTGTGGGCCCGGTTTAACCGCGCCTCAGCAGCGAAGCGGCTTGCCGCCGGCGTTGTTGACGCTGAAACTCTCGAGTGCATCGAACGCGCTGAGACCGCCAGCTCAATTGTGGGCGGTAACGACCGTGACCAGCTGGAGCTGTCCCTGACCCGGGCTCACTGGCTGGTACTTACGGGCCAGCTCAACGCGGCAGTCAAGCGCCTCAAACCGATCTGTGCCGACAGCACCATCCTGGCTTCGCAGACTGCCGGTGAAGCAAATTTGTTGCTCGGACGTGCGCTGGCCGGGCGCGGCGACGACATTGAGGCAATGAATTACCTCGACGCCGCCAAGGCGAACTTCATCCAGTCCGGAGCCCACGATCGGGCGGCGCACGTCGCAGAATTGATCGAATCCCTCATGCAGCCCCAATCAACCACTTCATAAGAGCCGGGCTTCAGCCCTTACGGGGACTCGCTGCGAGTTGCCGTCGGGGTGGGTGTTGCCGACCGTGTGGGCACTGAGGCGTCTTCATCCTCAAGACCCTCGAGGAGCTCAGTGACGTCGTCGTTTGACAGCCGATCCCACGGAGATCCAGCCGAACCCTGCAGGGCAGCTTCCGGGCTGTCGCCCTGGCTCCACCACTTGCATTCGAACACGTGATTATCGAGCTTGACGAGATCACCGCTCTCATACACCTCTTCCGGATCCCATTCGTCGACGGTTCCGGCGGGAACGGTTGGCGCGGAGACTGGTTTCTCACCCGGCAGAACTGGCCCGATCAGCGTCCACGGCGTCTCATCGGCTCGCAGCACTGGGTTGTCCGGTGTGGAATCTTCGTTCCACCATTTGGCCACATACACGTTGCCATGCCAGACCACTCGCTGCTCAGCCACGTAGGTGGCGTCCTCGGACCAGATGGGGTACGGGCTGGTCTCGGGATTGTCCTCGACCAGTTCCGGAGTGGGTTCGGGCGAGGCCGAAGTGGTGGCGATGGTCTCGGAAGTTCCCTCGAACTCCTGACCCAGGAGCTGCGCGAAGCTCTGGCCGTCCTGGTCAATTCCGCTGCACCCAACCGAGACCACAGTCACGTCGGCGTAGTTGTCGCTGCAGGTGGCATCACGGTTCAGGGACCACATGGACATCCGGCCAATACCCTTTTCGACGGCGAAGGCGTTCAGACCCGCAGCGTGATCCAGCGAGAACACCTCGCTGACGACGTCGTTCTGGCCGATCATCGGGGTGAGGCCGAGCTTGGTCCAGAGCGCCTGCGGACCGAGTGGCAGATCAGCGCGGCTGTACAGAGTGGACAGCTGTGAGTGGGTGGCTTCGGCGGCGGCAATCGACGCTTCAAGCATGCTCATTGTTTCGGGCCGGCTTTCACCGAAGTCCATGGTCATGATGTTCACCCCGGCGAGGTCCACTTCGCCTTCGAGCATTTGGGTGACTGCGGTGGTCCCCGGTTCGGTCAGGCCCGTCGGAGCAACCGGTAACGTCAGCCAGACGTTCAGGGGCTCATCGGCCGCCAACCGTTCCTGCTGCAGCAGCGCGATAGCCTCAGCCCGACGCTCCCCTGCTTCGGTGTCGAGCAGGTTTTCGCCCTCGACGTCGAGGTCGATCGTGGAGAGATTGTACCGCTCGACTACTGAGGCGTAAGCGTCTTTCAGATCGTTGACGTCGGTGCAGGAGGTAGCCAGCTCGTCATTGTGCAGACCACCGAAGGACACTGCCACTTCCCCGCCGCTCTGCAGCAGACGGGCGATCCGACGATCCAGGTCCATGGTGGATTCGGCTTCATCAAAGGAGTACGCCGCACCCCAGGATGGTTCACAGGGACTTTCCGGGTCGGCAACGACGAACGACAGAACGATGCTGCCGCCCTCTTCGGTCTGCGGGCGTTCAAAGGCGTAAAACGGAGTGGCAGTCGCATCGACGTAGCCGGCGAACCAGGAGCCGCTATCTTCGGCGGCCCGGGCGTCCTCAAACCGGCTCCAGCCGGTGACGGATCCGGCAACCACCGCTGCCACGACACCGATCACCAGCACGAGTCGAACAAACGAGAGTTTCCGACCCGGAAAGTGCCTTGACAATGTGTTCTCCCCAGGGTCGTGGCCCCCGCCAACCGAGGGAAAGTTGAAATGTAAACTGTTACGTCACTAACACACTATAGTGTCGAATCGTAGTGCTAGTGTTGCACCGTCATAGGACGACTGCATCCGGCGTACCGCCGCTGCGTGGGGTCGCTCAATGATCGTAGATCATCCCACTCGTCGGGTGGAAAGGCGAAAGCCATCTGCGATGGGAGCGGCAAAGTCCGATCCTGCAATCGAGTCGCTGGGGAGCGAGATGAAGGATCACAAAGTGGCTGCTGCCTCTGAGCAACAAAGTAAAGAATCAGTCCCGGCCGCGCGCAAGCGCCAGTGGGGTGCCGAGAAGCGGTCCGAGCCGCTCTCCATCGTTCATCCCACGCCGTCGCGTCGAAAGATCGCGCTAGGCCGCCTGGCCATTGTGGCCACCATGGTTGGGTGGGGCTCCTACGTTGTTACCACCATCCTGCGACAGCTCATCGACAACCCCACCGCCGGCTTCCGTTTCCAGTTCGAAGCGGTGTCGTACCTGATTGTCGTCACCTTCCTCACCTTCTCCGCCCTGCTGTACCTGGTGGCACGCCAGGGTGCCCTGTACCGGTTCCGGGACCACAAGCGGGTGCCGCGCGGCGAGCTAGACCGCCACTTCGCCCACTACGACGAGGGCATCACCGTCCTGGTGCCGTCCTACGCCGAAGAGCCACAAGTGGTGCGGGCAACCCTCTGGTCGGCTGCGCTCCAGGAGTTTCCCGACCTACGCGTTGTCCTGCTCCTCGATGACCCCCCGCACCCCACCGATCCGGTGGTGGCCGAACGCCTGAAAATCACCCGCGAGCTGTCCGAGGGCATCGAGTCCCAGTTGCTTGAGCCCTCCACCCGTTTCAACGACGCGTTGACCAGCTACCGTGAACGACTTATGTCGCCGGGCCCAACCGGAGTGGACGAACTCGAAGTCCTCACAAACGAGTACATTGCAGCGGCCACCTGGCTGGAAGACATGGCGGCCCTCGAGCGGGTTGAAGACCACGTGGATGAGTTCTTCGTCGACCTGGTGCTGATGGGCCTCGCCCGGGAGCTCCGCCTGACGGTACTCGGCCTCACCGCAGCGCGTGCGCAGGGCGAGCAGCCCAACGAAGACCGGGTCACTGAGCTGTACCTCCGGCTGTGCCGCATCTTCACCGCCCGGCTGGAAACGTTCGAACGCAAGATGTTCGCCTCGTTGTCCCACGAAGCCAACAAGGCGATGAACCTCAACTCCTACATTTCCCTCATGGGGAAGCGGTGGCACCGCGAGGAGTCCCCGAGCGGAACCATCCTGCGCCCAGCCGAAGGCCCCGCCCAGGTGGATCTGGACGTGCCAGATTCCACGTACCTCCTGACCCTCGACGCGGATTCGCTACTCCTCCGGGACTACTGCCTGCGTCTGGTCTACCTGCTGGAGTCCCCCGGAAACGAGCGGGTCGCAGTAACGCAGACCCCCTACTCCTCCTTCCGCGGAGCCCCGACCCGAATTGAACGAGTCGCCGGCGCGACCACCGACATCCAGCACATCCTGCACCAGGGCATGTCCTACTACGGCGCCACCTTCTGGGTGGGTGCCAACGCCGTGATCCGCAAGGAAGCGCTGATGGACATTCTCGAAGTCGAGGATGTTGGCGGGTTCGAGATCCACACCTACATCCAGGACCGCACCGTCATCGAGGACACCGAGTCCAGTGTTGACCTCGGTGCCCACGGGTGGACGCTGGTCAACTATCCAGAGCGCCTTAGCTACAGCGCGACTCCCCCGGATTTTGGCTCCCTGGTGGTCCAACGACGCCGCTGGGCCAACGGCGGGCTGCTGATCCTTCCGAAGCTGTGGAACCAGCTGCAGGACCGGCGCTACCGCCGGGATCGGATCCTGGTCCGCGAGGTGCTGCTCCGGGTCAACTACATGGCGTCAATCGCCTGGGCGAGCTTCGGGCTGCTGTTCCTCCTGGGGTACCCCTACGACAGCAGGCTCCTCAGTCCATTGGTCTTCATGACCGCGATGCCGTACTTCCTCGCGATGGGTAGCGATCTCCGCGATTGCGGGCACCGCTTCAGCGACATCTTCAGGATCTATGGTTTCAATATTGTGCTGCTTCCGGTGAACCTGGCCGGGGTCCTGAAATCCATCCAGCAGGCCTTCACCGGCGAGAAGATCCCGTTTGTTCGCACGCCCAAGGTCAAGGACCGCACCGCCGCCCCTGCCCTCTACGTGTTCATCCCCTACGCGATTGTCGCGTTCTCCCTCCTGACCCTGTGGCGCGATGTGCAGCAGGGGAACTGGGGTAACGCTGCATTCGCTGCTTTGAACGCGGTGCTGGCGGCTGGAGCAATTCGCGCCTACATTGGGGTAAACAATTCAATTGTGGACATGGTTCTCGGCGTCCTAAACTGGCTCTACGTACCGCCTCGCAAGAAGCGCGAGACGAAGTCACCGGTTATTGAGAAGTCACCTGAAGAAGCAGATTGGTCCTCCATCCTGTACCACGGAGACCGCCGCCTCAACCGTGACCTCCGGGGATCAAACGACCGCCGCCGACGGATTTCTTCGAGGTAGCCGTCAATCCGCTACCTACCTGGTTGGAGGGCAGTCGCAGTCGAAGTGAAGGGGAACATGTCGGCTATCAATGTGCAGAGCGATCAATCAGGCGAAGGCCAGCCGGGCAACGTCATCAGGCTGGTCATGCCGAAGGGCGTGGACATCACCGGTGAGATCGCTGAAACGCACGCTGCGCGCGCGCGGTCGATCGCCAATGGCAGTCTACGACCGGTGCTGCTGGAGATCTCGGGGGTCGGGTCGATCAGTCGCGATGCACGGGCAGTCTTCACCAGCTCCCGCACTTCCTCGGCGATAGCCGTGCTGGGTGCCTCCCCCGTGGACCGCGTTATGGCCAACTTTTTACTGGGCGGTGACCCGCCGCCCTGCCCCACCCGTTTTTTCACCACTGAGTCCGAGGCAATGGCCTGGTTAGGTAGTTGCCCGCATGCCTGACAATGAAACCGATCCCCGACTGGCCATGCTGGTCGATGGGATCGTTCGGCTCTCCCGCGGCGATCTCAGCACCCGGATGGAGCCCTCCGCGGCGCGGGACGACGTCGACGCCGTTATCACCGGCTTCAACCTGCTTGCCGAAGAGCTTGAACTGGTGCACCGTGACTTCGAGGATCGGGTTGAGAGCCGCACTGCGATGCTCCACCAGGCGCACCTGGACATGCGCGCCATGGCCATGACTGACGCGCTGACGCAGCTGGATAACCGGATTGCACTCCTCGCCAAACTGGAGGATGAGCTGGCGGCCGATGGTGATGCCACGCCGCCGGCCCTGATCCTGCTGGACCTTGACTCCTTCAAGGACGTCAATGACAGTTTTGGGCACGACGCCGGCGACCGGGTTCTGCAGGAGGTCGCCAACCGTCTGGTCGGCGTCATCCGGGACACCGATACCGTCGCCCGCCTGGGCGGGGACGAATTTGCCATCCTGGTCCCCGAGGCGACCCTGGAAATCGCGCTCCGGATCGCCAACCGCGCTCTTGCCGCCCTGGGCGACCGCATCTCGCTGGACGAACTGCATGTCTTTTCCCGTGCCAGCATCGGGGTCAGGCTGGCCGAGCCTGGCCAGAGTCCCGAGAGCATCCTGCTGGACGCGGACACCGCCATGTACGTGGCCAAGCGGGAGGGCCGCAGCACCATCAAGGTCTTCGAACCGGTGATGTTGTTGCAGCGGCAGCTCAGAAGCCAGATTGCCTCCGAGCTCCGCGACGCCATCCGGTCGGATCAGCTGAGCCTTCACTACCAGCCGGTGGTCGACCTGCGTGACGGCCGGGTGCTCGGCCTGGAAGCCCTGGTTCGCTGGAACCATCCCACCCGCGGTTTCATCATGCCGGATGAGTTCATCCCGCTGGCCGAAGAAATCGGCGCGGTGATCGAGCTGGACCGGTGGGTGATGGCTTCGGCGATCCGCCAGTACTCGCTGTGGCGCGCGGAAATGGAGCTCGACGACGATTTCCAGCTACGCCTGAACCTCTCGGCTGTCGAACTGCAGCAGCTCGACCTGGTGGACTATGTGCGGGGGCTATTGCGCCGGTTCGACATCCCGCCCGTCGCGCTGGTACTGGAAATCACCGAAACAGCTCTGGTAACGGGCGGCGAGGTGGAAACGTATTCGCTCCTGAGCCTGAAACAGCTTGGCGTGTGCATCGAGATCGACGACTTCGGCACCGGTTACTCATCCATCAGCTACCTGCGGAAACTTCCCGTCAGCATGGTGAAGGTTGATCGTTCACTGCTCAGCGAGCTGTCCACCGGTTCAATCCAGTTCGGCTTCATTGCTGCGATTCTGCAACTCATCCGGGCAGCGGGCCTGGAGGCAGTGTTCGAGGGAATCGAGACCCTTGAGCAGGCCGAGAAGCTAAAGGAAATGGGCTGCGTGGGGGGCCAGGGCTACTACTTCAGTAAGCCGTTGACCGTCGAGGACACCTCAGCCCTCCTGCGTTCCTCGGCGAAGCTGCCACTCGCCTTTTAGCGGCCGGCTCACCACAATGACCCCCACCCCCGTGCTGCGGGGTGGGGGCCATCGGATGGTCGCGAGCTAGACCAGGCGGGTCAACCAGCCGTGGGTGTCAGGCGAAGTACCCGTCTGGATGCCCAGCAGCTGTTCCCTGATGGACATAGTGACCGCACCGGCCTTGGAATCAGGGGCACCGATCACTTCCGAACCGTCCTTCAGCTGACCGATCGGGGTGATAACCGCGGCGGTACCGCAGGCAAACACTTCAGTGATGTCTCCGGACGCCACCCCATCACGCCATTCATCGAGCGTGATCTTCCGCTCGGTGACCGTGAGTCCGCGGTCCTTGCCCAGCTGGATCACCGATGAGCGGGTAACACCTTCGAGGATGGTCCCGGATAGCGCAGGCGTGACCAGTGAGCCGTCCTTGAACACGAAGAAGACGTTCATTCCGCCGAGTTCCTCGACGGCGTTGTCATTGAACTGGTCCAGGAACAGGACCTGCTTGCAGCCCTGAGCCTCGGCCTCCAGCTGCGCTGCGAGGGACGCGGCATAGTTGCCACCGCACTTCGCGTTGCCGGTGCCGCCACGCCCTGCGCGCGCGTAGTTGCGTGAGACCCAGATGTCGACCGGCGCCAGTTCCCCACCGAAGTAGTTTCCGGCCGGTGAGGCAATGACGCGGAAAGATACTTCGCGTGCCGGCCGTACCCCCAGGAATGCCTCGGTGGCGATCATGAAGGGCCGCAGGTACAGGCTCTCCCCTTCGCGGGTGGGGATCCAGTTCTGGTCCGCCGCCACCAGCTGGCGGAGGGATTCGAGGAAGATGTTCTCGGGCAGCTGTGGCAGGGCCAGCCTTGCTGCAGAGCGGTTCAGCCGCGCAGCGTTCTGGTCCGCCCGGAACGTCCAGACCGATCCGTCCTCGTGACGGTAGGCCTTCATTCCCTCGAAGATCTCCTGACCGTAGTGCAGCACTGCTGCCGCCGGGTCCAGTGCGATAGGCCCGTAGGCTTCCAGACGCGCGTTGCCCCAGCCGCCGGCACCGGTGGTGTCCGCCTTGAAATCGACCACAACCGTGTGATCGGTGAAGTGGTTTCCAAACCCGGGGTCCGCGAGAATCTCGGCCCGTTCCTGATCGGATTTGGGGTTGGCAGAGGGGTGCTGGCTAAATTCCAGGTCGGTGGCTGTCATGGTTAACCAGCTTAGGACACCAGAGCGGCGATCGCATCGCCGATTTGGGCCGTAGTGCGGGGCGCACCGGTGCGGGAGGCGACGTCGTCGTCCACTGCGCGCTCAACCCGCGCGGCGGCGTCGTCGAACCCGAGGTGGCGGAGCATCAAAGCGACGGACAGGATGGCCGCTGTGGGATCGGCCTTCTGCTGCCCGGCGATGTCCGGCGCCGACCCATGAACCGGTTCGAACATGGACGGGGCGGTGCGGTCCATGTTGATGTTGCCCGAGGCTGCCAGCCCGATTCCGCCGGTGATCGCCGCGGCGAGGTCGGTGATGATGTCGCCGAAGAGGTTGTCGGTGACGATGACGTCGAACCGCGCCGGGTCGGTGACCAGGAAGATCATGGCGGCGTCAACGTGCAGGTAATCGTGGGTGACGTCGGGGAATTCGGCGGCAACCGCTTCGACCGTCCGGCGCCACAGGTGGCCTGAGTAGACAAGAACATTGTGCTTGTGGACGAGCGTCAGGTGGCGGCGGGGACGGTCATTGGCCCGGCGGAACGCGTCCCGGACTACCCGCTCCACGCCGTGGGCGGTATTGAGGGAGACTTCGGTGGCAATTTCGTGGGGGGTGCCACCGCGGAGAATGCCGCCGTTGCCGGCGTAGGGCCCCTCGGTTCCTTCACGGACCACAATGAAGTCGATGTCGCCGGGTGCGGCGAGGGGGCTCGCGATGCCCGGGTAGAGCCGTGAGGGGCGCAGGTTCACGAAGTGGTCGAGGGAGAACCGGAGCTTCAGCAGCATCTCGCGTTCGATGATGCCCGAGGGGATGCGGGTGTCGCCCGGGGCAGCACCGACCGCACCGAAGAGGATCGCGTCGTGTTCGCGAAGCTTTGCGAGGGTCTCATCGGGCAGGGTCTCACCTGATGCGAGCCAGTGTTCGGCACCGAGCTGGTATTCGGTCAAGGCGAAGGTGGTGTCGAGGTTCGCGGTGACGCTGTGGAGTACCTTGACGGCTTCTGCGATGACCTCAGGGCCGATTCCGTCGCCCGGGATGACTGCCAGCTGGACTGTTGAAGATGGTTCGCTCATAGGAACAGATTATTCAGGGTTCATATGATGGACAACTCGTCTCACTTAGTGAGATGCGCTGACAGCTCCCCCGCCGGGTGTTCTCCACCCAGGGACTGATGTCTGGGGGATTAGCACCGCCTAGAGTTGACTCCCATGGACCTCCACCACCGTCTCGCTCGTGTGCTGCGCGCCCACCCGGGCCGCGTGGACCTGGCGCTTACGGCGGTGCTGCTGGTGATCCTCGTCGGGCCAACCTTGCTCTCCTCCGCCGTGCCGCTCGAAATGCTCGCCGCAGCCGGGCTGGTTCTTCCCCTCGTCTGGCGGCGGTCCCGACCCGTCCACGCTGCGGGACTGATCGCGGCGGTCTCGGTGCTGCAACTCATCTTCTATGTGATGCCAGTTCCAGCTCAGGCGGCGGTGCTGATAGCCCTCTATGCCCTGGCTGCCTACGCTCCCCGCTGGGCGAGCCTGGGCGGACTTGCGGTGGCTTCAGTCGGCTGTTTCGCCGGTCTACTCAGGTACAGCGCCTACTTCGGAATCAGCCCCTTCGAGATGCGGGACGCGTCACTTCCCCTGTTCGTCGTGATCGCCGTCCTGGTCCAGTCTCTGGTTCTCCTGTGCTGGGCATTCGGCGATCTGGCACGCAACCGCCGACTCACCCTGCAGGCCCTGGAAGACCGCACCCGACGCCTTGAGGTGGAGCGCCAGCAGGAACGGGATCTGGCTGCCGCCGACGAACGCAGTCACATTGCCCGCGAGATGCACGACATCGTGGCCCACTCCCTCTCGGTCATCATCACCCAGGCCGACGGCGCCAGATACGCGAGCGTGCAGGACCCCACGGTGGCGCCAGCGACACTCGGCACCATCGCCGACACCGGCAGGGCCTCACTTCGGGAGATGCGCCGCCTGCTGGGCGTCCTGCGTGGCGATGAGGAAACATCGACGCGGCCGCTCCCGACCCTCGCAGATGTCCGGGCCCTGATCGAAACGGTCCAGCATGCCGGGCTGACCACCGCCTACTCGGTGGACGGCACCAGCCGACGTGAGCTCCCCGCCGGGGCCGAGCTGACCGCCTACCGCGTGGTCCAGGAGTCCCTCACCAACGTGCTGAAACATGCGGGACCCGACGCTCGCGCCGTCGTCGCCCTGGCCTGGACCCCGCGGGGCCTGAACCTCACCATTGACGACGACGGTCGCGGAGCCAGCGCCGATCCCACCTCTGCGGGCGCAGGGCAGGGCATCAAGGGCATGCAGGAACGGCTCGGACTCTACGACGGGGAGCTGACCGCCGTCGCCCCTGCTGGCGGCGGATACCGCATCGCCGCATTCATCCCCTACACGGAAGCATGACAGTGACAAACTACCCAGTGACGGATAACCCAGTGACGGATTGCCAGCTGACGGATGACCAGCTGACCGGCGTACCGGTCATCCGGGTGGCCCTCGTGGATGACCAGCGGCTGGTCCGCAGCGGCTTCACCATGCTGATCAATTCCCAGCCCGACCTGCGCGTCGTGTGCGAGGCGGGAAACGGGACCGAAGCGGTGGCCGCGTTGAACGCCACCAGTGCCGACGTGGTGCTGATGGACGTCCGGATGCCCGGAATGGACGGCATCGAGGCAACCCGCCGCATCCTGGAGCAGGCGTCGCGCCTGACCGGGGCGGCGGAACGGACCGGTCCGAAGATTGTGGTTCTGACCACCTTTGATCTCGACGAGTACGCACTGGCCGCGATCCAGGCGGGTGCGAGCGGCTTTCTGCTCAAGGATGCGCCGCCGGAGGAACTGCTTGAGGCGATCCGCACCGTGTATCGCGGTGACGCGGTGATTGCTCCCTCCACCACCCGGCGGCTGCTGGATCATGTGGCTCCGATGCTGCGCCGGTCCTCCCCCGCTGCGGGCGCCAACGCCGAGTCGGTCAAGTCCCTGACGGCGCGTGAGCGGCAGGTCTTCGGACTGATCGCACGAGGCCTGTCCAACCCCGAGATTGCCGGCAGCCTCTACCTGTCCGAAGCGACAGTGAAAACCCATGTGGGCCATATTCTGGCGAAGCTGCAGGCCCGGGACCGGGTGCAGGCTGTGCTGATCGCCTATGAAACCGGCGTGGTGCACCCCTAGCCCTGAACCTCCTCGTCCCGGAGCACTGGGATGACTCATCCCGCGGGATGAGGAAGGCAGCAGCGGAGACCGGACCGTAGGCTGATCCGCCACGAAGACTGCCGCCCTAGCGTTGAAGCATGAGAATTTCCGCCAACATCGCCGACCACCCTTCGACGTCGTCCGCTGCCTCCCAGCCGGCCGCGTCAGCCGACTCGCTTTCCAAAACCTATGGGCGTGCCGACACCCGCGTGCACGCCCTGAAGGAGGTCAGCGTGACCTTCGAACGCGCCCGGTTCACGGCGATCATGGGCCCCTCGGGGTCCGGCAAGTCCACCCTGATGCATTGCCTGGCAGGGTTGGACACCGCGGACTCCGGCCGCGTCCGGATTGGGGACACCGAACTCACCGGGCTGTCCGACAATGAGCTGACCCGGCTGCGGCGGGACCGGATCGGTTTCGTGTTCCAGGCCTACAACCTGATCCCCACGCTGACCGCCGAACAAAACATCACCCTGCCGGTGGCGCTTGCTGGTGGCACGGTGGACAGTCAGTGGCTGACCGAGGTCTGTGCCACCCTGGGATTGGCCGACCGGCTCACGCACCGGCCGCATGAGCTGTCCGGTGGCCAGCAGCAGCGGGTGGCGGTGGCCCGCGCCCTCCTGACCCGCCCCGACGTGTTGTTCGGCGATGAGCCCACCGGCAACCTCGATTCCCGCTCCGGCGCCGAGGTGCTCTCCCTGCTGCGCCGCAGTACGCGGGAAATGGGGCAGAGCATCATCATGGTGACCCACGACCCCGTGGCCGCTTCCTATGCCGACAGCGTCCTGCTGATGAACGACGGCGAATTGGTGGGCCAGCTGGACCGCAGCACACCCGACGTCATCTCGCAGGCTCTCGCCGGACTGGGGGCCTAGGCGATGCTGCAGGTTGCACTTGCCCAACTCCGGATTCACGCCAGGCGGTTTGTTGCGGTGGGGCTGGCCGTGATGCTCGGCGTCGGCTTCCTCGCCGCGACCCTGATGGTCTCTGGCACTACGCAGGCGACCCTTCAACAAAGCATCGGGGCCACCTACGCGAAGGCTGACCTGGTGGTCACCGTCGGCGACGGCGGTCAGTCAGCACTGGAAACCGAGCAGCTGCTGTCCGGTATTGACGGGGTGTCGGCCGTCCACGCCGCGCAACGGACCCTCTCGACGCTGCAGCTTCCTTCAGGGCCGGCGGACGTATTCGTCCTGAGCACCGCCCCGGCTGAACTTCAAACCTCGACCATGGTCAAGGGGGCCCTCCCCGCCGACGGTTCGGGAATCAGTATCGACAAGACGTCGGTCGCCGAGCTGGGGATGACGGTGGGCGACACCTACGCTCTGGAGCAGTCCTACTATTCGCCCGTCGGCGGCGACGCACCCCCTCCCATGACCGTCACGGTGACGCTCACGGGGATCACCGAGGATTCGGCCGACCCTTATCTCTCCGGTCTGCCGCAGGTCTACGCCGCGCCGGACCTGGTGCAGACCCTGAGCGTCCTGTCCCCCGGCGAGCAACCGCCCCAGGCCACCACCGCCCAGCTGGCCCTCCTCGGAACTGCCGATCCCTCAGCCGTCAGTGCCGATGCCACAGCTGCGCTCGCAGCAGCAGGCGTCTCGGCCGAGGTTCGCACCAGCGCCGAACAGGTGACTGCAGACGTGGCGGCTCTTTCGGGAGGGACTGACCAATTGACGGTGATCCTGCTGGCCTTCGCCGTCGTCGCCGTCCTGGTGACCGTGCTGGTCATCTCCAACACGTTCTCAGTACTGGTGGCGCAGCGAACCCGTGACCTTGCGCTGCTGCGCTGCATTGGCGCCTCGAGGCGTCAGATCCGCCGCTCGGTCCTGCTCGAAGCCGCTGTGGTGGGGCTCGTGTCCTCGGTGCTCGGTGTGCTTCTCGCCACAGGGGTGATGTTTACCCTCGTCTCTGTTGCAGCCGCGCAGGAGGCTACCGAGTTCGCCACCCTGGCCATCCCGGTCTCGGCCATCCTGGTGAGCCTCATCGTCGGCCTCGCGATGACCCTGGCCGCCGCTTTTGTCCCGGCCCGGGCCGCGACCGCTGTCGCCCCCCTCGAGGCGCTACGTCCCGCCGAGGACGCCACGACCGGGACCCGCAAGGGCAGGATACGGCTGGCCATTGGATTGCTGCTCGTGCTGCTCGGCGCCGGGCTGCTCGGGGTGGGCGCCGTTTCATCGGCACTGCTGATCGCGTTACCTGGCGGTGTGTTCTCCTTTGTGGGCGTGCTGCTGTGCGCCTCGCTGTTCCTGCCTGCCCTCGTGACAGCCGTCGGCCGGCTCGCGGCACCGCTGGGAGTGCCGGGTAGGCTCGCGGCGCTCAATGCGGTCCGCAACCCGGCCCGGACCACTGCCACCGCCAGCGCACTGCTGGTGGGCGTCACTCTGGTGACCATGATGATGGCCGGCGCCCACACCTCGCGGGCCGCGTTTGAAGCCGAGCTCGGCGCCAATTACCCGGTGGACCTCGCGGTCCAGGAGGTCGGAAACGCTGCCGCTGCTGACGCTGCCGTGACAACAGTTCAGCAGCTGGCGGGCGTGGATGCGGCGATGGCCCTCTCGGTCGCTGCTGTCTCCGACGAGGCAGCCGGCACCCTGCCCGTGTACGCCATCTCCCCCGACGAGGCGGAGTCCGTGCTTCGCAATACTGGACTTGAGCTGGTGGACGACGTGGTGTTCATGCCGCAGGACTCCGGGCTCACCGAGGTGACGCTCGAGGGTGCGACAGGATCCGTCACTCTCCCGGTCCGGGAAGCCCAGACCCAAATTTTCGTTCCGGCCATCACTGAGGCCACGGCGGCGGCGCTCGGGGCGGCTCCCCTGCCGGGCGTTGCAGCATTGGGCGATGAGACGAGCATTCTGTGGCTGAAACTCGATGACTCACTTGATGCTGCCGGAGTGACTGGGCTGCGGTCCGAGATTGTCGAGGCGCTGAGGGTTTCCGAATATCAGGTCAATGGCGCTGCTATTGAACGGGTCTCCTTCAACGAGATCATCGACGTCATCCTGCTGGTGGTCACGGCGTTGCTGGCCGTCGCGGTGTTGATTGCGCTGATTGGCGTCGCGAACACACTGTCGCTGTCGGTGCTCGAACGCACCAGGGAATCATCCCTGTTGCGCGCGCTGGGCCTGACCCGTGGTCAGCTGCGCGGAATGCTCGCCGTCGAGGCGGTCCTCATTGCCGGCGTCGCTGCCGCCTTCGGGTGCCTGCTCGGGGTGGTGTATGGGTGGCTGGGCGTGCAGTCGGCGCTTGGTGCAATCACCCCGGTCAAGCCGTCGATCCCCTGGGCGCAGCTGGTGGGGGTGGTCGCCGTCGCCGTCGTCGCCGCACTGTTGGCGTCGGTGCTGCCGGCCCGCCGGGCGGCTCGGCTGTCACCGGTCGAGGGACTCGCGACGGCGTGACCCTGACGGCGTGAATCCCGGGTGTGCCGAGCCGGGCCAAGCCGGGCGGAACCTGCGAAGATGGGGGTCATTATTCTTTGCAGGTTCCGTTCGAAAGGTTTACCCATGGATCACTCCCCGGCTCCCCGCAGCAACTCGAATCCGACCGACTCCAGCAGGCTGTCGGCCTACCTGGATGACCACCTGGTGGCATCTGCTTCCGGAGTGAAACTGTTTTCGACGGCCCAGGAATCCTGGCGCGGCACCAAGCATGAGCAGACCTTCGCCTCGCTGACCAAGGAGATCTCGGGCGAACGGGACGAACTCGCGCAGATCATCAGCTCCCTCGGCTACACGCCGAGCAAGGTCAAGATGGTCATCGCGCAGGTTGGCGCGCAGCTGAGCAAACTCAATCCCCTGAACCTCCGCCGCTCGGACAAGGGCGGCGGCGCACAGCTGGAACTTGAGGCGCTGCAGAGTATTGTCCGCGGCAAGGAATGCATGTGGGAAACCCTGGGCGCCCTCACCGAGGCAGGCTCGACCGAGCTGGACGCCGAACAGCTGCGCCACCTGGCCGATCGGGCCCGCAAACAGCAGGAACAACTCGCGCACGTGATGCGGGAGACGGCGCCCGAGCGTTTTCTCTCCGGCGACCACTAGCCGCCTGCCAAACAAACCCGCCGAGACGCGAGATCTGGCGGCCCGCTAAACCCGCCCCAAAGCTCGTGCGAGTCGCCAGCTCTCGCTGTTCGACGAGGTTAGCCCTCGGCGGGCTCTTCGTACTTCGGGAAGATCGGCGCCGGCGCCGGCAACGCCGTGCCGACCACCAGCGGCGTGGCGATTGCGCTGAACTGGCGGGCGACGTCGTCGGGCCCGGTGCCCTGGCCCAGCGCCGAGAGGAGCCGTCCGGCGCCGTCGGGCATGACCGGCTGAGCGAGGATCGAGACGATCCGGAGCACCTCCAGCGTCACGTACAGCACCGTGTTCATGCGCTCGGGGTCGGTCTTCCGGAGCACCCAGGGCTGCTGGTCGGCGAAGTACGCGTTCGTGTCGCCCAGCACTCCCCAGCTCAGTTCCAGCGCGCGGGAGAATTCCTGCCGGTCGAACGCGGTACGGGACGACTCCAGGAGCCCGTTGGCCTGCGCCAGGATCGCCTCGTCGGCCGGCGCGAACGACGACGGCGAGGGCACCTGCGCGTCGCAGTTCTTGGCCACCATCGACAATGATCGCTGGGCGAGGTTGCCCAGGTTGTTGGCGAGGTCGGAGTTCATCCGGCCCACGATCGCCTCATGGCTGTAGGACCCGTCAGCACCGAAGGGCACCTCACGCAGCAGGAAGAACCGGACCTGGTCGAGGCCGTACTGCTCCACCCAGTCCTTCGGCGCGACCGTGTTGCCCAGCGACTTGGACATCTTCACGCCCTTGTTGAACAGGAAGCCGTGGATCATGATCCGTTTCGGCAGCTCGAGCCCTGCGGACATCAGGAACGCAGGCCAGTAGATGGCGTGAAAACGTGAAATGTCCTTGCCGATAACGTGAACGTCGGCTGGCCAGTACTTTTTGAAGCGTTCCGACTCGGTATCGGGGAACCCGACGCCGGTGAGGTAGTTGGTGAGCGCGTCCACCCAGACGTACATCACGTGGTCTTTGTTTCCGGGAACCGGCACTCCCCAGTCGAAGGTGGTGCGGCTGATGGACAGGTCCTCCAGGCCGCGCTTCACGAAGCTGATGACCTCATTGAAGCGCGACTGGGGCGCGCCGAACTCGGGCTGGTCGGAGTACAGGGCAAGAAGCTTGTCCTGGTAGGCGGACAGGCGGAAGAAGTAGCTTTCCTCTTCCGTCCAGGTCACCTCGGTGTCGGTTTCGGTGGCGTAGCGGACGCCGTCGTCGCGCACCTCGGTGTCGTCCTCGCTGTGGAACGCCTCGTCCCGTACCGAATACCAGCCAGCGTATTTGTCCAGGTAGATGTCGCCGCGGGCTTCCATCAGCTTCCAGATGGCGGAGGCAGCGGCGTAGTGGTCGGCGTCAGTGGTGCGGATGAAACGGTCATAGGAGCTGCCGACGTCGTCGTTCATGGCCTGGAACGCCTGGGCGTTGCGGGTGGCCAGGTCCCGGACGGGGATGCCTTCGCGGTCGGCGGTCTGCTGCATCTTCAGGCCGTGCTCGTCGGTGCCGGTCAGGAACATCACGTCGTAGCCGTCGAGGCGCTTGAACCGGGCCAGTGCATCGGTGGCGATCGCCTCATAGGCGTGGCCGATGTGCGGGATCCCGTTGGGGTAGGAGATCGCGGTGGTGAGGTAATACGGGGGCAGCTGCTCTGTGGATGTCACCTAAAGAAATTACCCTGTTTTCCTGTCCCTTGTCGCTTCGTGACCGGGCAGCCCGCTGGTAACGTCCCTGGCATGGTCCCTGATCTGGCGCACGACGACGACGGTTCCGCCCCCGGGCCGGCGTCTGAAGCAACACAGTTGGTCGCTGCCGTACGCGACCGGCTGCAAACCGTCGCCGACCCCGCGAAGGCGCCCCGGATGCAGGCGTACATGAAATCGGCGATGCCCTATCTCGGCGTGTCGTCCCAGCCGCATAAGGTGATCTGCCGGGAAGTCTTCACTGCGTACCCGCTTCCGGACCGGGCCCAGTGGGAGTGGGCGGTCCGCCAACTGTGGGACGGGGCAACTTTTCGGGAGGAACGGTACGCCGCCGTCGCGCTTCTGACCCACCGCCGCTACAGCGGCTATCAGGATGAGCAGACGCTCCCGCTGTACCGCCAACTGGTGGAGACCGGCGCCTGGTGGGACTTCATCGACGTGATCGCCAGTCGCGGTGTGGGACCTATCCTGCGGGCCGCGCCGGAAACAGTGACGCCGCTGATGCGGTCCTGGGCCCGCGACGGCCACCTCTGGGTACGCCGGACGGCGATCCTGTGCCAGCTCCCCAGCAAGGGGGAAACCAACGCTGCGCTGCTGGCCGACGTCGTCGGGGTGAACCTTGAGGACAGTCTTTACGGCAAGGAATTCTTTATCCGCAAAGCGATCGGGTGGGCGCTGAGGGAATATGCGAAGACGGACCCCGGCTGGGTGCTGGCCTTCGTTCAGGACAACGAAAAGGGCCTCTCGCCGCTGTCGCGGAGAGAGGCCCTGAAGCATTTGGGTGGCTAGCTCTGCAGATCCACTTCGCGTGCCACCGTCGCGCCGATCGCTTCCTTGAGGGCGTCAAGCACGTCCTGTGGAACCGCGCTGTCGACGGTCAACAGGGAGAGGGCCTGGCCGCCCTCCGTGTTGCGGGCCACCTGCATGCCGGCAATGTTGATTTCCTTCTCCCCCAGCAACCGACCGAGGGTACCGATCACGCCGGGACGGTCCTGGTACAGCAGGACCAGCAGGTGCTCGCTGATCGGGATTTCCAGGTCGTAGCCGTTGACGCCGACCAGCTTCTCGATCTGCTTGGGGCCGGTCAGGGTGCCCGCTACCGATATCTGCGATCCGTCCGACAGCGCGCCCCGGATGGTAAGCACGTTGCGGTACTCCTCCGATTCGGGGGTGGTGACCAGCCGGGTGTTGATGCCCCGCTGTTCGGCGAGGATCGGAGCGTTCACATAGGAAACCTGCTCGGAGACGATATCGGTGAAGACCCCCTTGAGGGCTGCGAGCTCCAGCGCCTTCACATCCAGGGAGGCGATTTCGCCGGCGACCTCGACCTCGATCTGGGTGAGCGAGTCGTGGGTCAGCGCGGTGAAGATCCGGCCCAGCTTCTCGATCAGCGGGATTCCCGGGCGCACCTCAGGTGCGATGACGCCGCCGGCCACGTTGACGGCGTCGGGCACCAGTTCACCAGCCAGGGCGAGGCGGACCGACTTGGCAACAGACACGCCGGCCTTTTCCTGCGCCTCATCGGTGGACGCGCCGAGGTGCGGGGTGACCACCACGTTGTCGAGGGTGAAGAACGGCAGGTCGGTGCTGGGCTCGGTGACGAAAACGTCGACGCCGGCGCCGGCAATCTCGTTGGACTGCAACGCGGTGAACAGCGCTGCCTCATCCACGAGACCTCCGCGGGCCACGTTGACGACGTAAGCCGAGGTTTTCATCTTCTTGAAGGCGGCCTCGCCAAGCATGCCCAGCGTCTCGGGGGTTTTCGGCATGTGGATGGTGATGAAGTCTGACTGTTCAAGGAGCTCGTCCAGGGTGACGAGCTGGACGCCGAGCTGGGCGGCGCGGGCCGAGGTGATGTACGGATCGTAGGCGAGGATCTCGGTGTCGAAACCCTGCAGGCGGGCCGCGACGAGGGCGCCGATGCGCCCGAGACCGATGATGCCGACCTTCTTCTCGTACAGTTCGATGCCCGAGTACTTGGAACGCTTCCACTCGCCGCCCTTGAGCGCTGCGCTGGCCTGCGGGATGTGGCGGGCGAGGCTGAGGATGTGGCCGACGGTCAGCTCGGCGGCGGAGATGATGTTGGAGGTGGGCGCGTTGACCACCATGACGCCCGCCTGCGTGGCGGCTTTGATGTCGACGTTGTCCAGGCCGACGCCGGCGCGGGCAATGACCTTCAGGTTCGGCGCTGCGGCGATGGCTTCGGCATCCACCTGGGTGGCGGAGCGGACGAGGATGGCGTCGACGTCGACAATTGCGGCGAGCAGCTGGGCCCGATCCGAACCGTCGGTCTGCCGGATCTCAAAGTCGGGGCCCAAGGCCTCAACAGTGGCTGGGGACAGCTCTTCGGCAAGGAGAACTACGGGTTTGCTGGTCACGGGGGTGATCCTTCGCTGCTGTGCTGTGTGAGTTAGACAATTCGGGGGGATGTGGCAAGTCTAAATGGGCGGTGCGCCCGGGCCCGCTTTGTTACTCAGCGGGCCGGACGACGCCACAGCGCAGCACTCGGCCAGGACTCCGAAGGGCCCTGGCCGAGTGCTGTTGCTGTGTCGAGGAAACGACCGTATCTAGCGGGCTACTGAGCCTTCGTTGTAGTCGTCGTTCGTCTTGATCCAGGAGAAGAGCTTCCGCAGTTCGCGGCCGGTGGCCTCGATCGGGTGGTCCTCACCCTTCTTGCGCAGCTCGGCAAATTCCTTGCCGCCGTTGTCCTGGTCGTCGATGAAGCGCTTGGCGAAGGCACCGCTCTGGATGTCGGCGAGGACAGCCTTCATGTTTTCCTTCACCGAGGGGTCGATGACGCGGGGGCCGGAGACGTAGTCGCCGTACTCAGCCGTGTCGGAAACGCTCCAGCGCTGCTTGGCGATGCCACCTTCAACCATCAGGTCGACGATCAGTTTCAGCTCGTGCAGGACCTCGAAGTAGGCGACCTCCGGCTTGTAGCCGGCCTCGGTCAGGGTTTCGAAACCGTACTGGATGAGCTGTGATGCGCCACCGCAGAGGACTGCCTGCTCGCCGAAGAGATCGGTTTCGGTTTCCTCGGTGAAGGTGGTCTCGATGACTCCGGCGCGGGTGCCGCCGATGGCCTTGGCGTAGGACAGCGCCAGTTCGCGGGCCTTGCCGGACGGGTTCTGCTCGACGGCGATCAGATCGGGGACGCCTCGGCCGGCTTCAAACTCGCGGCGCACAATGTGGCCGGGGCCCTTGGGCGCAACCAGAGCGACGTCGACGTCGGCGGGTGCCTTGATGTAGCCGTAGCGGACGTTGAAACCGTGGCCGAAGAACAGGGCGTCGCCGGCCTGCAGGTTGGGGGCAATGTCCTCCGCGTACACGTGGCGCTGCACCTGGTCCGGGGTGAGAACCATGATGAGGTCGGCTTCGGCGGTGGCGTCAGCGACGCTCAGCACGCGAAGACCCTCGGCCTCCGCCTTGGCGCGGGACTTCGAGCCTTCTTTGAGGCCAACACGGACGTCGACGCCGGAGTCGCGGAGGCTCAGCGCGTGCGCGTGCCCCTGGCTGCCATAGCCAATAACAGCCACGGTGCGGCCCTGGATGATTGAAAGGTCTGCATCGTCGTCGTAGAACAACTCAGTCACTTGGTTTTCTCCTGTGTGTTTTCTTGCTGGAGTCCAGCTTGTGGTCTTTTGGGTGGAACTGCCGTTAGGTGTCAGGCGCTGCGTAGGGCGCGGTCGCTCATGGACTTTGCCCCGCGGCCAACGGCCAGGGTTCCTGACTGAACAATTTCGCGGATCCCGAACGGCTCCAGCACTGACAGGAGTGCTGTGAGCTTTTCGGCGGTGCCGGTGGCTTCGATGATCAGGGCGTCGGTTGAGACGTCGACCACCGATGCGCGGAACAGGTCGGCTGCCTGGGTTACCTGCAGCCGTGTTGCGGCATCTGCCCGTACCTTGACCAGGATGTGGTCGCGCTGCACGGAGGAATCGGGAACCAGCTCAACAATCTTGATCACGTTGATGAGCTTGTTCAGCTGTTTGGTGACCTGCTCCAGCAGGTCACCCTCGGCCTCGACCACTACCGTGATCCGGGACATACCCTGGATCTCGGTGGGGCCAACTGCCAAAGAATTGATGTTGAACGCGCGGCGCGCAAAGAGACTTGCGACGCGGGTCAGGACGCCGGGAACGTCCTCCACCAGAACGGAAAGCGTGTGACGAGCCATGTTAGTCCTCCTGCTCCCAGTCTGGGGTCATATTGCGGGCAATCTGGATGAGGTCGTTGCTGACCCCCGAGGGGACCATCGGCCACACCATTGAGTCGCGGCTGACAACGAAGTCGATGACCACCGGACGGTCGTTGATCTCCAACGCCTGCGCGATGGTGGCATCGATGTCTTCGTCCCGTTCGCAGCGGAGGCCCGCACACCCGTAGGCGTCGGCAAGCTTCACAAAGTCGGGTACCCGGACGGTGTCATGACCCGTGTTCAGGTCAGTGTTCGAATACCGGCCCTCATAGAAGAGAGTCTGCCATTGGCGGACCATCCCGAGGGACGAGTTGTTGATGACTGCCACCTTGATGGGGATGTTGTTGATCACACAGGTGGCCAGTTCCTGGTTGGTCATCTGGAAGCAGCCGTCGCCGTCGATCGCCCAGACCACCCGGTCCGGATTACCCACCTTGGCACCCATTGCTGCGGGCACTGCGTATCCCATGGTGCCGAGGCCACCGGAGTTCAGCCAGGCGTGAGGGCGCTCGTATTTGATGAACTGTGCAGCCCACATCTGGTGCTGGCCCACGCCTGCGGCGTAAACCCCTTCGGGTCCGGTCATCTCGCCGATCCGCTTGATCACGTGCTGCGGTGCCGACAGGCCGTCGTCGGGCTGGGTGTAGCCCATGGGGTAGGTTTCGCGGAGCCGGTTGATCATGGTCCACCAGGCGTCGATGTTCGGCGCACCGGTGGCGGCGAACTGCTCGCGCAGGGCATTGGTGAGCTCGGGCATGATCTCTTTGACCGAGCCGACAATCGGAACGTCGGCGGTGCGGTTCTTGGAGATTTCGGCGGGGTCAATGTCCGCGTGGATCACCTTGGCACCGGGTGCGAAGGTGGACAAGACACCGGTGACCCGGTCGTCGAACCGGGCGCCCAGTGTGATGAGCAGGTCCGATTGCTGCAGCGCGGTCACGGCTGACACTGAGCCGTGCATGCCGGGCATGCCGACGTGCTGCTGGTGCGAATCGGGAAACACGCCGCGCGCCATCAGCGTAGTGACTACGGGTGCGCCAACAAGCTCAGCCAGTTCCAACAGTTCAGCGGCCCCGTGGGCTTTGATGACACCGCCACCCACGTAGAACACCGGGCGCTGGGATTCGCTGATCAGCCGGGCTGCCTCGCGAACCTGCTTCGAGTGACCGCGAACCACTGTCCGGTAGCCGGGCAGGTCGATCTTGGGTGGCCAGGAGAACGTCGTCGTCGCCTGTTGCGCATCCTTGGAGATGTCGACGAGCACCGGGCCGGGGCGGCCGGTGGATGCGATGTGGAAGGCCTCGGCAATGATCCGAGGGATGTCGGCTGCCTTGGTGACCAGGTAGGAGTGCTTGGTGATGGGCATGGTGATGCCCACGATGTCGGCTTCCTGGAACGCGTCCGAGCCGATCACTGCGCTGTTGACCTGGCCGGTGATGATGACCATCGGAACGGAGTCCATGTGGGCGTCGGCGATGGCGGTGACCAGGTTGGTGGCGCCGGGGCCGGAGGTGACGATGCAGACACCCGGCCGGCCGGTCACCATGGCATAGCCCTGGGCCGCGTGCCCGGCGCCCTGCTCGTGGCGCACCAGGATGTGCCGGAGTTTCGTGGAGGCGAGCAACGGATCGTAAGTCGGAAGGATGGCTCCGCCGGGAAGGCCGAAGATGTCGTCGACGCCTAGCTCCTCGAGAGAGCGGACGATCGCTTCCGATCCGAGCATCTCCGTGGGCGGAACTACAGTGTTGGGGCCTCGGACGGCAGTGGGCTGGACGGCTTGCACTGAGTCACGGGTGTGGCTGCGCGCCGGGGCCGCCGGAGCGGTTGGTTTGGCCATCAGCGTGGGGCTGGAGGGCGATCCCTTGGACATTGGTGACTTCCTTGATGAATCGATACTGCTCGTGTAATGCGGGTGTCGTGCGCTTTGCGTCGGATGGGAACAAAAAAACCCCTCAGCCTGGTTGGCTCCGTGAGGGGTTGCGCGTGACGTAGTGTTACCAGTCGGGCTTTAGGCCACGCGCTTGGTAAGAAGGACTACTACGGATTCGAACTGCATATCTGTAGTTTCCACTCACCTTTTGGGGGTGTCAAACGGCGACACCTGGCGTCTCACTATATGGACACCTCGTCCAGTTAGTGGACACTAACTGGGTTGGTTTGCGGGCCGCCCCCTTCCCCACTGAAACGTTCGACTTCGCTGGCCTAGACGCCTCGAACCCGCCACACCTGCACACGGGATTCCGCCCCACAGCCCTGACTAACCATAAATGCTGGCACCTCCAGTATTGGCACCTGCGGTGCAGGACGATTCGGCCGATGAAGATCTGTGGGTCAGCAGCCGATACCTTGTGGGTTCTCCAAACAGGTCTCCGCCACGCTATGCCGCTCACTGCGCCAAATACTCATCAAATGCGGCTCCGAAGTAACCCTTGCCTGACCCGCAACAGGCAACCACGGACCACCATCCACCGAATAATCCCCAGCGAAGAGCGTATCCAGCCCGATCAGGTAGTCGCCCGTTTCGGAATACCTGTGGCTAGTTAAAGTCTCAACGTCGAAACCGTCCCCGGGCAGCGCCGACCCAGGATCGGTGGTGACCAGGCTCGAACCGTCACCATACGACCACTCATACGACACTGGCCACGCACGAAGCCGAATCTGAGCGTTCTGGAACTCAAACGTGAACTCCTGCTCCTGCGCCACGGCATAAAGATTGCTGTGCGCATTCCGCAGTCCGAAATGATCCGGCTGGGAAAACACGCCGGCAGCGATAATCGGTTGGCTCTCAAACTCGGTCAACGTAATGACGATAGGGGCTTCTTCCAGCGTCGCCGCCGTCGGTGCGGTCGGCGGGGCCCCCGGATACAAACAACCACTACGTCCCGTCGCGGTCCGCGTTGGCGGACTAACATTGCGATTCACCTCAATCCACTGCACCAACACCCCATCCGCCTGTGCATCACACTGGGCATTCAACTGCACGCAATACGCAGGGTCCATAAAATCCTGCGCCCCAGCAGTACACACCCGCTCATACGTGTAATCCACCCCGTCATCCACCGGAAGTAGGACTCTTTCAGCTGACGTTTCCAGGGCCGCATCCTGACCACCAGACGCAGACTTAGAGACACCGGTGGCCTCGAACGAGTTTTTGTCCACCTGGACCCCGTACTTCGGTTCTTCCTCAGCGCCAACTGCTGGGATTCCCAGAGCGCCTACGGTAAACAACACCGCTGTGAAACTAGCGCTCACGGCGCGAACAAAAATTCGGCCCATCTAGGTCCCCTCAGGCTTTCCGTAGTCCAGCATCAACCAGCGATCACCCTCGTGGAGGGCGATTGCAACGTCGATCACAGGTTTTGTCGGTAGATCAGTACTCAGCTCGCTTCCATCAGGATTGAAGTAGGTGACCTCACCTTGACGTTTCTGAACGAACGAGCTGACTGATCCTGCGGTGTTCAACTCGAACTCGCTCGAGAAGCTCAATACCTCGATCTCCGCGCCCCTAATCCACCTTTCGTCGCCATACACGCGCTGAACTGATTTTTGGATAGCCGTGCAGGTGTCACAGCCGGGATCAGTCACTCCTTCAAGCGGAGCCCAATCGTTGGTGATGTACGCATAGTTGAGGAGTTCAATCCAGTACTCAGTGAAGGCTTCAAGGCCCTCGACCGAATTCTCATCGGCCAGGGGCGGCTTCTCTGGCACCGGGATGTTCGCCGCCGGGCCATCAGACGATGCGGGGCTCGGCTCGGGCGTGGTGGGTGCCGTGATGGTGGGGGCCTGGGAGGGGCTCGGCGACGTGTCGGCCGAGGTAGAGACGACCGGAGTTGACGGCCCCGGCGCACCGGGATCGCCCTGACACCCAGCCGTCAAAAGACCAAAGATCATGACCAGCGCGGCGGTCGTACGCCGCGAACCGAAGGTGCTGCGAGGCTGTGGCACTGTGACTCCCGAGAAACGGTGCGAGTCGAACCAATCGAAGACACCAGAATAACCGAATCCAAAGATTTGCAAACCTTTATCCACAACCCAAAATGACGTCAATCTCAGCCCGGTGGGTTACCCCTTCCCATGGAGCCCGAACAGGAAGCGCCGTCGATCTGTCGTGGGCTGAACCAGGCCAGACGGTGCTGGCGGTACTGGCCCGATAGTGGAGTCCTTTGACTTTGTGGTCCGGTCTATCTCAGGACATCGAGGGCGCTCAGGCGGCACCGGTGCGAACTGCCTTGGCTAGAAGGGCGGGGGTATGTCGGGTGGTGGTGCTGGTGGTGGGTCTGCTGTGGTGAGGTAGGTTTCACCGGCAGGCGAGATCGCGATGATGGTGCCGGGTTCGGGTTGTTGGTAGTGCCAGTAGCCTTCGGTTTTGAACATGTGGTGGCGTTTACACAGGGCCGCCAGGTTCCCGTAGCTGGTCGTTCCTCCTTGGGACCAGGGGGTGGTGTGGTCGAGTTCGCAGAACACCGCCAACCGGTTACATCCCGGATGCCGACAGGTCCCGTCCCGGACCCGGACCGCATCCTTCAGGTCCTGCGGGACCCGGTACGTGGTCGCATCAGCGCCCAGCCTGGCCTCGGTAAAGGGGTGGGTGAGGATCCTGGTGAACGATGGTGCGTGCCCGGCGAGCTTCCGTGCCGTCTCGGGATCAATCGGCCCGTAGCCTTCCAATTCACCCGGTGTGTCCCCGCCGAGGAGAGTCATCACCGGGACGGTGACGAACACCTTCGCCTGCACACCCCAATACGTACTGGCCTCCCCCGGCTGACTGGATCCGCTGTTCCTCCCGGATCCGGGGTCCGCTGTTCCCGGCCCGCCCCGGTCAGCGGCAGCACCTAAGTCAGCGGCACCAGCGGGGTCAGCGCCGGGGTCGGTCCCAGTGTCAGCACCAAGTTTAGCGCCGGGGTCGGTCCCAGTGTCAGCACCAAGTTTAGCGCCGGGGGCAGCAGCTGGGTCAGCGGGGTCGGGTGCATGACGCATGTGTCCGGTGGGTCCGGCACTGGTCAGAACGTCCACCAGAACATCGGCGCGCAGCTGGGTGAGAGTCCTGGCCTCGTCCGGTCCCTGCAAGGCCCGGGCTGCGGTGTCGACCCGGTGGAAAATCCCGGCAGCCTGGTCGGTGGGTAGGTAGGCTTCGAGCCACGCCATCCCGTCGTAGGCAGGACTCAGCTGCACTAACCGGCCCAAGACTGCCTTTTGACGGCGGGTGCTGATCGACTCGGGGTGCAGCCTCTCCCGAAGCCGGCCAGCCTGGTAATAGAACTTCGAAACCGTCATCTTCCCGGCCATCGTAATGAGCCGGTCCTCAAACGCCGCCGACGCCGCCGCGAAGGTATGGGGGATGCTGGTGACTTCCTCCACCACAGCCCACGCGTGGCGGCGGGAAAACCGGCCAGCTTCCAAAGCATGGAGGGTGGAAGGGTAATGCCGGACCAGCAGGGTGCTGTGTTCGATCAAGGACCCCGCGGTACGTTCCGGCAAATGCAAGGCGGCGCCGACCTCGGCCGCGGCGAGGGGCTTATCGAATCCAAAGGCCCCACGACCGCCGTGGATCTGCTCGGCCTGGAGGTCCAACGCCCGGGTAGCTAACTTGGCTTCCTGCGCATCAAGCCAGGACCTCAGCTCAGCGACGTCCTTCAACGCGTCCACCGTCTGAGCAGAGTCCAGACCCGCCACCGCAGCCAACCCGAGATGGCCGGTCAAGGCCGGCGATTCCGCACTGGAACGCACCCGCCCACCCGAACCAAATACCGGGCCGGGCCGGTCAGGCCGGTCGGCCTGAGGTGCCTCCCAGAACGCGTCAACGCTGAGCGGACCACCCGGACCATACCCACCCGCACTCCCCGAGCCACCCGAGCCACCCGAGCCACCCGAGCCACCCGAGCCAGTGTTCGCGGACCCGCTATCAGAAGCAGAATCGGAGCCAGAATCGGGGCCGGAATCGGGGAAGAATGCCGATCCGGTAGCAGAGGCTTTACTGCTTTTCATACCTCCATTCCATCATCGAGCACTGACAGTAATGACAAAATAGGGCCCCATTTAGGGCTCCCAGGAAAACTTTTTTCAACTATTTTTCAGCACCGGAATTCAGGCAACGCAGACCCAGTCCCGGGGAGGGCCCCCCCCCGTTGGAAGGGGGGGTTGGGGGG